>NZ_JBOFRG010000153.1:0-48986 GCF_051650885.1 Clostridium sp. | reverse complement strand
TTTGTATATGGGTGCTTTGGATTTTCATATATTTCCTTTGTTAATCCTTCTTCAACTATCTCACCTAAATACATAACTATTACCCTATGACTTATTCTTCTAACTACACTTAAATCATGAGAAATAAATATATAACTTATCCCCTTCTCTTCTTGAAGTTTAACTAAAAGCTTTCCTATCTCTTCTTGAGTACTTACATCTAGAGAAGAAATAGGCTCATCTCCAATAATGATTTTAGGATTTAAAGAAATTGCTCTTCCTATGCAAATTCTCTGTCTTTGGCCTCCTGAAAACTCTTTAGGATACTTTAAAAGACTTTCTTCATAAATACTACAATCTTTTAAAATCTCTTTGATATACTCTTTCGATTCACTTTTACTTTTTATATTATTTTGAAGTAGTCCTTCTTCCATAATCTTTTCAATTTTCATCATAGGATCTAGTGAGCTATATGGATCTTGAAAAATCATTTGAATATCCCGTCTTAAAGCTCTTAATTCTTTTCCCTTTAAACTAAAGATATCTTTATTATCTACAATAACTTCTCCACTATCTTTTTCTAATAATCTAACTAAAAGCTTTGCAACAGTTGATTTTCCGCAGCCTGACTCTCCTACTATTCCAAGAGTTTCACCTTCATATAATTTAAAGCTAACATTATTTACTGCCTTTAAAACCTTTTTCTTTTTACCAAAAAAACTTTTTTCTTTTATGTATTCTTTGCTTAAATTATTTACTTCTAATAAAACTTTGTTAGATATTCTATCTTTATTTAATAATTTAGATTCTCTTGCTTTTAACAATTTCTTTGTATATGGATGCTTTGGATTTTCAAAGATTTCAATAATATCACCTTTTTCAACTATTTTTCCTTTTTCCATAACTATTACAGAATCACAAATCTCTGCACAAACTCCAAAATCATGAGTTATAAATAAAATCGTTGTATTTTCTTCTTTTTGAATCTTTTTTATAAGTTCTAATATTTGTGCTTGGATAGTTACATCTAAAGCTGTTGTTATTTCATCACAAATTAAAACCTTAGGCTTTAAGGCTATAGCCATTCCTATAAGAACTCTTTGTCTCATTCCACCTGATAATTCATGAGGGTAAGATTTTATAACTTTTTCAGCATCATTTATTCCAACCTTTTTTAAAAGTTCTAATGCTCTTTTTTTAGCTTCAATCTTATTTATTTTTCCATCCTTGATTAATCCTTCAATCATTTGATTTTCAATAGTATAAACAGGGTTTAAAGAAGATAAAGGGTCTTGATAAATACAACCTATCTCTTCTCCTCTTATCTTTTCCATTTCTTCTTCTTTTACATTTAATAAATTTTCACCTAAGAAAAGAATTTCACCTTCAGCCTTTTTTTCTTCTAATATAAGATTTACTAAAGACATAGCTGTTACAGTTTTTCCTGAACCTGACTCCCCAAGTATTCCTATAACTTTTCCTTCTTCTACTTCAAAGCTTACATTATCTACTACTTTTTTATCTTTAAAAGAAAGAGAAAAATTTTTGTATTCTATTATATTCATAGCCTATCTCTCCTTTCTTCCTAAAGCTTTTCCTATAAAATTAAAGCTTAAAATAATTAAAATTATAAAAATACTTGGAAAAACTACTAAATAAGGACTTGTCATTAGGTTTTGTTGACCTGCATTTAACATACTTCCAAGAGATGCTGTAGGTGGCTTTAATCCAAGCCCTAAAAAACTCAGCATTGCTTCAGTTAGAATTGCATTTGCAGATGACATAGTAGCAGATACTATAATTACGTTAAATACATTAGGAATAATATGCTTTCTAATTATTTTGAAACCTCCAAGTCCTTGAAGTTTAGCACATTGTACATACTCTAAATTCTTAATTCCAAGAACTTCTCCTCTTATAAGCCTTGCAGTGCCCATCCATGAGAAAATTGTAAGAACTAATAAAACTTCAAATAAGCTTGATTTTAAAATAGCACTTAAGGCAAGTAATATAAAAAAGCTTGGTATACTCATTAAAATTTCTAAAATCCTCATAATAAAGTTATCAACTTTTCCACCAATATATCCACTCATAGCTCCAACAACTGTTCCTAAAAGTGCAGAGGCTATACCAACAAAAAATCCAACTAAAAGTGTTATTCTAGTTCCATAAAGAATTCTAGTTAAATAATCACGACCTAAAGAATCAGTTCCAAATGGATGCTTTAAAGAAGGCTTTAAAAATACAGTATTCATATCTATACCATTACTTTTATATGGCGATAAAAATGCAAAAACTGACAAAACTATCATTATAGAAATAAAAATAAGTCCAAACATTGCAAGCTTATCATTTCTTATTTTCTTAAATAACTCTTTCATTACTTTAGTCCCCCCTTTATTCTAGGGTCAACTAACATATATATAATATCTGAAATTAAATTTCCTAAAATAAGAAGAATAGATGCAAGCATTGTAGTTGCCATAATTGCAGGATAATCAAATCCAACTGCTGCGGTATATGCCATTCTACCAACACCAGGCCATCCAAAAATTTGCTCAATTACAACAGAACCCATAACTAAATTAGGTAAACTAAGACCAATTAAAGTTATTACAGGAAGTATACTATTTTTTAAAATATGCTTGTAAAAAACAATATCCTTAGAAAGTCCCTTTCCAATAGCAGTTCTAACATAATCCTTATCCATTTCCTTCTCAATAGAATTCTTCACATACTGAATAATTCCACCAACATCAGTTAAAATAATTGCAGTAACAGGCATAATTAAATGAGCAATAAGTCCACTTAAAGACTTCTCCCCAATATTATACATACCAACACTTGGCAAAATATTAAGTTGTACAGTAAATATAATTATAAGCACAAGAGCTAATAAAAAAGATGGCATAGAAATACTTATATTTGAAAATACATCTATCCCTTTCCCTATGTAATTATCCTTATTCCTTCCACCAACAACACCTAAGAAAATCCCAAGTAGAAAAGTACCAATCATAGAAATTCCACTTAAAATAATAGTAGGCACAAGCCTCGCTAAAATCTCACCTGAAATAGAATTCCCCGAAACAAGAGAAAATCCTAAATCCCCATGTAAAATCCCCTTAAGCCAATAAAGATATTGAATAATAATAGGTTTATCAAGCCCCATATTATGCCTTATAAGTTCAATCTGCTGATAATTCATACCAGGTCTTTCATACATAGAAATAGGACCACCTGGTGCACTCCTAACAATAAAATAACAAACAATAGAAATAAGAAAAAACATAGGAATAACTTGAAGAATTCTTTTAATAATAAACTTAGCCATAACTAATAAAACAAGGCAAAAAGCCCACTCCTTTCTTTTTAGTTAAGAGTTAATAAGTAAGAATTAAGAGTTCTTAAATAATTCACTTCGTGAATTTTAAAAATAAAGCCTACGTTGTATTTCAAACAAACAACGTAGACTTTTTAGTTAAGAGTTAATAGTTAACAGTTAAGAGTTTTGGAGTTAATAGGTAATAGTTAAGAGTTTTTTTGGAGTTACGAGTTGACATCACCTTTACGATAAAATTTATCGCCTGATAAATTTTGAGTCCCCAAGCAAATCGCTTGCGATTCCCCCAATTCTTAATTTTAAATTCCTAATTAAAACAACTCTTACTTCTTACCTCTAACCTCTTAACTCCAACTCTCCTTACGATAAAATTTATCACAGATAAATTTTGAGTCCCCCCAAACGAATCGCTTGCGATTCCCTCTAATTCTCAATTCTTAATTTTAAATTCTTAATTCCAATAAAGCTCCCCTAAATTATTAAACATAGCAATCGGTTGTATTCCCGCTTGTTCAACCCCTTTTAAATCTTTAGATGTTAATATTATATCTTCAGGATAATTTATTACATATAAAGGTAAGTCTTCTGAAATTTGTTTTTGGATTTGTTTATATATGTTTGCTCTTTCTGTTTCTGTGTTTGCTGTTTGAGCTTCTTTAAATAATTTATCTATTTCAGGATTACTGAAGTTTGATGCATTGTTTGCTCCACCTGTTGTGAATAATGTTGAATAACCATCTGGAGTTGTTCCCATGTTGTATCCATTTATAGCTAAATCATAATTTTTATTGTTTGGTGTAAATATTTCTTTAAAGAATGCATTTAATTCTACTGGTTCAAGCTCTACTGTTATTCCAATTTGAGCTAACTCATCTTTAATTAATACTGCTTGGTTTTGTGCCCATTGGAATCCTGCTGCATATGCAAGTCTTAATGTTACATTTTTAGCTCCTGATTCCTTCATTAAAGCTTTTGCTTTATCTACATCTTGGCTATATTGTTTTACATCATTTGTATAGTATTGTGTTCCTGGTGCAAATACTGAGTTCGCTTCTTGTACGTACTGACTGTCACCATATTCTGCTTTTGTTAACGCTTCTTTATTTAAAGCATATGTTATAGCTTCTCTTACTTTTATATTTTGTAAATCTTTATTTTCAAAGTTAAATATAACTGTATTTACAAGTCCTGAACTTGTTTCTTTTACGTTATAATTTTTTTGTATTTTTTCATTTTGTAATATTTGATTTGAACCAAATCCTGCTGATAATTGGTTAGATTCTAAAGCTGCAACTCCTGCATTTTTATCTGGAATTACTCTAAATACAACTTTATCAATTTTTGCTTCATTTCCAAAGAAGTTTGGATTTTTCACAAGTGTAACTGTGCTTCCCGGTTCTTCACTTTGGAACATGTATGGTCCATCTCCAACTGGCTTTTTGTTAGCTTCAGCTGTTTTTATATCTGGAACCTCTTTATAGATGTGTTCTGGAATTGGATACAGCTGTGATAAGTTACCTACAAATCCAAGTGATGGTGCTGGTAAGTCAAACTGTACTGTATCATCATTTATTTTCTTTATAGTTACAGGCTTATTTCCTACCATAAATGTTTGCATTATTACAGCATTGTTTTTAGGATTCATTATTTTATTAAATGTAAATACTACATCATTTGCTGTAAGTGGCTGCCCATCAGACCATTTTAAATTTTTCTTTAATGTAACAGTATAAGTTTTACAATCCTCTGAATGTGTTACCTTTTCTGCAAGACCATTATAAACAATCTGCCCTTTATCACCTAATGTGTACAGTGGTTCATATAACACGTCTGTTACCATTAATGAACTACTTGAATTTGCATATAATGGATTCATTGTAGGTGGTGTTGATGATAGTGATAATACTAATGGTTTATTTGCATTTGAATCTTTACTTGATACAACTGCATATATACCACCTGCTATTATAGCAACTACTACTATTCCACCAATAATTTTAGCTATTTTTTTCTTACTCATTTCTTCCTCCAGTTTGTATAAATTTTTAAGTCAATTATAATAAAAAAATGTGAAGTTTCTTTGAATATAAAGAAAACTCCACATTTATTTTTAACAATTTTACTAAATTTTATTAATTTTTTTAACAAACTACCTTTAGCCACTTACCAGACCTTAATCTAACCATTTCAAAAAATACTTTTATTATTTCTTCACTGCAAATTAAGAAATATACAGGTACTACTGATAGATTAAATACTATTGCACCAATAAAGGCTAGTGGCACTGCATAAAGCCAGACTGTTCCAGCTTGTACAATCATTGAGTAAGTAGTGTCTCCGCCACCTCTAAATACTCCTATAATCATTACTATATTAAAGAATCTTATAGGACAGAATAAGGCCATTACATAAAGCACATTTACTGTATCTAAATAAGTGCTGTGTTCAATATTAAATGGTGCTACTATAAGCTTTGCTGTCATCATAATAGTAAGACCTAACGCTAGTCCAAAAATCGGTGATAAAATTCCAATCTTCTTAGAATAATCTAAAGCTACCTCTTCTTCTCCTGCACCAATTTTATTACCTACCATAATGGATGCTCCTGTTGCAAGCCCAATACATATAACCATAAACATATTATTTAATGTTGTTGCTATTTGCATAGTTGCGACAGCACTTGTCCCAATCCTTGCATAAGCTATTGAAAATGCTGTCATTCCAAAAGACCAAACAAGTTCATTTAAAATAGTTGGTGTTGCAGTTTGGAAATATTTTTTAACAAAGCTTCTAGAGAAGCCTCTCATTTCCTTTATAGTTGATGCCACAATATTTTTCTTAATATATACAACAAGAACTATATAAAGCATTTCAACTCCTCTTGCAATTGATGTTGCAAGGGCAGCTCCCATAACTCCCATTTCTGGCATTCCTAAATTACCAAATATAAATACCCAGTTTAAGAATGCATTTACTAAAACACCTATAATACTTGCTCTCATTGGCACTGTAGGTTGTTCTGTACTTCTAAGTGCTGATGAGTATGCCATTGTTATATTAGTAAATATATAACTTACCGAAACTACTCTTAAATATGTCGCTCCAAGTTCTATAACTACAGGATCACTTGAAAGAATCCCCATTATAATTTCTGCACCAAAAACTGCTCCTAATAAAAATAATGTTGATGCTATAAATCCAACTGTTAAATCTAATCCTAAAACTTTTTTAATTTCTTTTTCTTCACGCTTTCCCCAATATTGTGCCATAAAAATACTAGCACCTGCATTAATTCCTGTTAATGCTAACATAAAAATAAAGAAATATTGATTTGCAAGACCAACTGCTGCAATTGCACTTTCTCCTAAATTTCCAATCATAAGATTGTCCACTAAATTAAGAGAGGAAGTTACAAAACATTGAAGAGTAATTGGTATTGCTAAGGTTACCATAGTTCTGATAAAATTTTTATCTTTAAATATACTTCTCATAATCCTCCTTAGAGAATGCTTTTCCTCTAGTTTTTCCCAAAGAAAAAAGCATACGGGTAATCTCAGCTGCCCGTCTGCTTTATTAAATACAGTTAATATTATATACAAAATTTGTTCATTTATCCATAACTTTTTTAACTTTTTAGACATTTAATGACTTTCCGCTAAATTAGGTGTCTTTAAATTTTTACAAAGATTAGATATTATAGAATCATATTTCTTCTTTTCTTTACTTGGATATTCAATTAAAAATCCTACTGTAGAACCTTTTCCTACTTTAATCATCTTATAAAAAATTTTAGAACCACTTTTCCATGAAATAGCATACTCCTCCTTCTTTTCCCTCTTAAAGTCTGCTTTTCCTAAGTATTTAAGGTCTTTTTCTAACATTTCCTTTGTTGTTAAGCTATCTAAATTATTTTCTCCAAATATAACAAGCTTTGAAGTTTTATTTTTATCCCATACAGTTATTCCTTCATTATTAAAACCTTCTTCTTCAATTTCAAAAAATCCAGGATATACAACTGAAAACCCAAACCTTTCGTTATTGTATACTACATCTTTACTTATATCCTTCTTTTCTTCTTTCTTTTCTACTTTATTTAAGGCTTCCGCCTCTTCTTTATTTTTGCTTTTTTCCAAATCTTCTTTTTCTTTTTCAACTTTTAAATTATTTTCTATTTTCTCTTTTTGCATATCACATGCCACAGAATAAAATTGCATTAAGACACATAAAACTAAAACTACTTTTATTAATTTTTTCATTTTAACCCCAACCATATCACCATTTCAAATAAAAAACCTCCTTCCACTTTCAAAGCTTCTAGGAAGTTTTAATCTTTAGTTTAGTATTCTATTATCAATAGTTCCATATTTTCTTTTCAACATATCTTCATATTTGCTTTTTTCATCTATTCTTTCAAGCTTCCCAAGTATCCTTACTAAACTATATAAGGCACATTCTTCATAAGACTTTTTTTCTGATTCCTCTATATAGTTTTTATATTCCTCTATTGCCATTTCAAAATTTGAAACTTCTTCATAAGACATTGCAAGCAAAAATCTTACCTCTGCAATTTCCTTATGATTTAATTCAGTTTTTGTAAAATCTTTTTCACTTAATGTACTATTTTTTCCCTCTATAAATTCTTTATACCTTACTATTTTCTCATTCCCAATATCTATTTTTATTAATTCCTCAATCCATTTTAATGCTTCAGTATAGTTTTCTTTATAGATATATATTTCTGTTATTATTATATATGGCTCTATAAGCTCTTTGTTTTTTTCATTTATTTTTTTAAAACAGTCTAAAGCTTCCCCTAGCTCTAAATTATTTATTTTTTCTATTCCTTCGTTATAGGCTTTTAAAATATTCTCAAAATCTTCACTACACATTTTATCTAAATATTCTTTCGCTCTTACATCTCCATCTAAATAAATACTCTTTTTAAATGCTTCTATCGCTTCATTGAATCTGCATTTTTTATAAAAAAGAAGTCCTAAAATGTTTAATAAGTCTGTATCTTTATTATCTATCTTTAATCCCTCAAGCAATGTATTTATAGCTTCTGTAATGTTATTATTAACTATATAATTTATACTTTTAACCTTATATTCATAAACCAACTCATTAACCATATTTTTCTCCTAATCTATATCAAACAATATGTCAGTTAATTTATCATCTAATTCTACAACCTTATCTTTTTCTTCTTTTTCTATGGCTTTTCTTATTTCATCAATTATTCCATTTACTTCTTCTAATGTTTTTCCATCCATTTTTTCAAATTTTTCCTTTGCAACAGATATACTAACACTTACAATATTGTATAACTCTGATTCTTCCCAAGCTATTTTATTTTCTTTTATACTTATTTCTTCTGCAAGTATTCTAATATCCTCTTCATTTAATTTTTCAATAGCCATAACTTTGTTTTTCTTTTGTCCTGTAGATAAAACTTCTACTGATACATCTAACATTCCATTTAAATCATATGCAAAAGTAACTAATATCTTTTCTTCTCCTGCCTTATTTCTTGGTATACCATCTATAGTAAAGTTTCCTACAAACATGTTTTTATCAGTCCACTTCTCTTCACCTTGATAAACTCTAATATTTACTCTCTCTTGATTATTTACTGATGTAACAAACTCTTCTGTTTTTATAGAAGGAAGCTTCATATCTCTATAAATAATTGGACTAAACTCATTGTCTTCAACTGCTACTCCTAAAGTATAGCTACATACATCTGTTACTATAAGTCCACTTTCTGAACTTATATCATCATTTTTTATACCAGCTTGTACTGCAGCTCCTAATGCAACAGCTTCATCTGCATTTACAGTGTTTAAGACTTTATCTCCAAAGGATTTTATAAGCATTTCACGTGCTGCAACAATTCTACTTGAACCTCCAACAAGTAACACTACATCTATCTCACTTCCCTTTATATTTGCTGCAAGTAATGTTTCCCCAACTATAAGCTCAGTTCTATCTATTAATTCTTTAGTAATTTCATCAAAGGTTTCACGGCTTAGTTCAAATTCTACATCAATAGGCTCTCCCTCACTGTCGATTCCTAAATTATTTATTATAATTTCAGTATTTAAAGAAACTGATAAATCTTTCTTAGCTTCTTCAGCTGCTTCTTTTATTTCACTTCTTTTCTTTTTACTTAATTTTTCAACATTTATTTCTGTGTTTTCTTTTATATAATTTATAATATATTCTTCAATTTTTGCATCAAAATCTTTTCCACCTAATACATTATCTCCTCTACTTGATTTAACATCCATTATTCCTGAAAACAATTCAAGAACTGTACAATCAAAAGTTCCACCACCAAGGTCATAAACTAATATCTTTGCTTCCTTACCTATGTTTTCTAATCCATAATGCATTGCAGCTGCTGTAGGCTCGTTTATTAATCTTTCAACCTTAAGGCCTGCCATTTGAGCTGCTTCTTTTGTTGCAGTTCTTTGTGCATCATTAAAGTTTGCTGGTACTGTTATTACTGCTTCATCAACTTTCCCTATTTTTTCTTCTGCCATTTCTTTAAGCTCTCTTAAAATAATTGCTGATATTTGCTGTGGAAGATATTCCTTTCCATTTACCATAAGTCTTTCACTTGTTCCCATAAGCCTTTTCACTTCACTTATTGTAATTTCTGGTCTTATAAGCATTTGTCTTTTAGCTTTTTTTCCAACTATAATTTCATCTTTCTTTATTGTTACAACTGATGGCATTATATTTCCATCACAATACTTTTCATCACCAATCATAACGGCCTTTCCATCTTTTATATACGCTACCTCTGAAGTAGTCGTCCCTAAATCAATCCCTATTATATTTCCCATAATTATTCTCTCCCCTCATTTTTTATCACAACAACTTTACTTTCTCTAACTACATTTCCTTTGTATCTATAACCGCTTTTAACTTCTTCTATTATTGTTTCATTTTCAAACTCATTATTTTCTACAACCTCTACACAGTAATGAAAATCTTCATTGAACTGCTCAGAAATCGTTTTTATTCTCTCAAGCCCTATATAATTTATTTTTTTATCTATCCCCTTAATCGTTCTACTAAAAGTTTTTAATGTTTTTTTATCTTCTCTTTCTTCTAGTAATTCTTTAAAATTATCTATTTCATCTAATATTTCTATAACAGAATTTAATGTTTTTCTAAATCCCTTCTTAACTTCCTTAAGCTCTTTATCTCTTCTTATTAAGTCTAATTCTAAACTATCAATCTTATCTCTATAAGCTTGTTCTAACCTTTCAAATTTCAAAAGTTCTTTCTTTATAAGCCTTTCTCTATCACTTAATACATCATTAAAATCTTTTCTATCTAATAAGTTTTCAAGCGAAGATTTTTCCTGTAGATATTTCTTTTTATATTCCTTAAATTCTTTTTCTAAATTTATACCCTCCATACCATAATCCTCCAATATAAGTTAGATTTATATTCTAAAACATCATTAAATGAAATATATAAGTGCTATAACTATCACTATTCCAAGTAATACAAATACTGCACTTCCACTGCCTTTCTTTTCTTTTTTCTTTTTCCTTTTATTCTCTTTAACTTGCCTAGAATATGGTATAAATCCACCATACCTATCAAATAAATATTTAGCATCTATTTTATATAAACTTTCATGAAATCTTTCTAAAAGCAATAAATTATCTTTTATCTTTTTCATATCATATCCATTTTTCATTTCTTCTAAATATTCAATTATCTTATCTCCCATATAATCTCTAGTCTGGATATCTATAGCTATTCTTTTCTTTACCGAAACTAACAAGAACCTTTTTAGCACCTTATTCATATCAACCTTACTTATTGAACTCATATCACCAACTATTGTTTTTGTAAGTGTTGTCCATCCTAAATTATCCATATAAATGTTTTTCTTCATCTTTTCTCGTTCTTTATTAATATAATTTATTTGTATCTCTAATATTCTTTCTATATATTTAGCATTCTTAAAATTCAAAATTTCTACTATTAAATTTTTAACTTTTTCTAATTTTTCCTCAAGCTCGCTATCATTTCTCCACTCTATATATATCCCATCTGATATTACCTCTACAAACTTTTCATTTTCTCCTACTTTTAAAAGCAGTTTCCCACAAATACAGTAATCATCAATATTCTTTTGCTTTCTTATAAATGGTATTATCTTTTTCACTAATAAAAGCTTTGCTTCTTCAATTTTCTTGTCCTCTATATACAAGTTCATAAGATTATAATATGTTTTAACATCCTTAAACTTTAGGATAGCTTTCTTCATATAAGATTGCACACCATCTTCATCCCCTAACTTATATAGGTAATGTATCATACAATCAATTTCTTCAAAATTAATAAATTTTTCTTTCTCCAAAATATTTTTTTGAATATCGTAAGCTTTTCCATACTTTCCTTCTAAAGCATAACTCTTTGCAATTTCTTGCATTGCACATGTGACTTCGCCTTCTTTACTTACAAAACTCTCTAAATATTTTCTTCCTTTAATAAATTCGCCTTTTTCTATAAGCTCTAATCCTTCATCTAAAAGCTTTTGTGAGTTATAATCATATCCATTTAACTGATCATACTCATATCTTTTTTCTTCATTATTTAAAGTTTCATATGCAGAATTTATTATTGAAAATTCTTTGCTAAACTTTTCTGGTGGAAATTTTCTTAATAGTTTAGCATAAGCTTTTTTAATTTCACTACTGCTTGCATTTTTAGATATCTCTAAGATTTCATATAAATTCTTCTCCATACACCCCTCCTACATTAATAACATTTCTAAATACCCCATTTTGTTTTATTAATATTTAATATGGAAATTTTTATAGTATATAAAAAAATATTCTTATTAACCATTATATTACAATTTTAACATTAAAATGATTAAGTAACAATATAATTAAATTCTTTAATATAAACATTATCCAGTAAAATTTTCATTATAAAGTATTTGTTTATGCATTAAATTTTTGTATTGTGATATAATCTATATATAATGATAAGTTTCATTTAAAGGAGTGTTATATTTTATGAACAAATTTCAAAGAAAAATAGCAAAAGAAACTAAAAAAAGACTTGATTTAAGCTCAAAGGTTGAAGAATTTTCAGCTCAATTAGAAAATGTAGATACATTTGATGATGTTGAAAAAATATTAGATCAAATTGATCTTTTACCATCTTGGTACGAAGTTAAAAAGCAAGTTTCTAAAGATTTAAAATCTAAGTAATCTAAAGCCATCATTTTTTGATGGCTTTTTTTATTTTATTAATAAAATTTGACTTTTTTATGAACAAAATATATACTTTTAAAGTATTTATTTATGAGGGGGATAATAATTATGTTTTGTTCAAATTGCGGAAGCAAGCTAGATTCTGATTCAGTTTTCTGTACATCATGTGGTGCTAAACAAGCTGCAGAAACATCTAGCTCAAATGGTATTAATATCAATATTTCAAAAGAAGATACTGGTAAAGTTTTTAAAGGTGTTTTAGATTCTTTAAAAAATCCAAGTAACTCTACTTTAATACTAAAAGAGAATTTAACTTCTCTTCAAGCAAAAATCTTATTTTTTACTACTTTACTTTTAATTCCTATAATAAATTTAGCAACTATAAAGTCAACTATTACTAACTTCTTTATATCTTTTGCTAAATTTGGTGCAGCTTTAGAGGGACAGGCTGTATCATCATTCGAAATTTCTGCTGCAAAATCTATGCTTAATGCTGCACTTGGAGAAGCTATTCCTTTTGGAACTATCTTCTTATATGGTGTTTTATTCCTAGCTCTTTTATTCGGTGTTATTTTTGGAATTATGTTTTTATTCTTTAAAATAAATAAAGAAAGCTTAAACTTTAATGATGCACTTTGTGCTTTAATACTTCCATCATTAACTTTATTAGTATCAGCTATTTTAACTCCATTATTCTTATCTCTAGGATTTGTATTAACAATTATATGTAGTCTTATTTTAACAAGTATTTTTGTTATTACTACTTATACTGGATTTAAAGCTTTAATGGATAATAAAACATTTTTACCATATGCAGTTTCTATTGCAATCGTAATTGGATATGCCTTCAGTTACTACATTCAAGTAAAAATGGTATTTGATAGTATAATGAGTGAAGCTATGAAATCAAGCTTCTTTTAAATATAGTAAAAAGGCGATTCTTTTTGAATCGCCTTTTTTATATACATAGATTTATCTTATTTCTGTTCAAAACATTTTTCTATACCACTAGCTATACCTTTTGCTATCTTTGAGTGATTTTCAGTGCTTTGTATAAATAAATCTTCTTCTTTGTTAGATATAAATCCCATTTCAATCAAAACAACAGGAACCTTAGACCAGTTAAAGCCTGTTAAGTCATCTCTATATACAACGCCTCTACTAGATAATTTAGTTTCTTTTAAATATTCATCAAGAATATTTTCTCCATAAGCTTTGCTTTTGTCTGCAACTTCTTTGCTAACATATCCCTTTACTCTTGGAATTAAAACAGAAGCTCCTTTTGCACTTGCATTTCCAAAGCTATCACAATGAAATCTTATTAAAAGATCTGCGTTTTCTTTATTTCCAACTTCAGCTCTTTCTATATTACTTATAGATTCCTCTGCACTATTTTTAGTTAAAATAACATTATAGCCTTTTTCCTCTAATAGCTTTTTAGTTTCTAAAACTACACTCATAACTGTATCTGGCTCTTTTTTCTTAGTCCATGTCCCCGTTGCACCTGATGTTTCTTTAAGCTTAGTTTCATTTGAGTCTGGAGAAACCTTTTCCTTTCCACTCATTGGCTTTGTGGAATGTCCTGGATCTAAAACTATTGTTATCTTTTTTTCTTTTAATAAATTTTTATTTTTTTCTATGCTTTCCTTTAGATTTTTTCCCTTCTCTTTTAAGTTTTCTAAAAGATCACCTTTAAAATCGCCTTTTTTAAATTCATTACTTTCTTTAGCACCACAGCCTACAAACAACATCAATACTAAATTTATTAATACTAAAAACTTAACTTTCTTCATTTTACTTACCTATCTTGAAAAATTCATCATCTATTTTTCCATTTAAGTTAGATAAAGAATTTAAATTCTTTAGTATTCCTTCTTTTGTATCCCCCTTTGCAACTGTTGGTCTATAATCATTTCTTCCATTAACTGAAGATATCATAGTTGGAATAACCTTATATTCAGTGTCAACAAGAGTTTCATCTTCAAATTTAAACTTTGTTTGTATCATAAAGGTTCTTTTATCTGAAGGATTTGAATTTCCACCAAAACTAAAGTTTCCTAATGAATAAACTATCATCTTTCCTTTATATTCTTCCATACTTTGAATAACATGTGGATGTGAACCTAAAACCATATCTGCTCCCATATCAATTGAATATCTTGCTAAGTCAACTTGTACATCATATGGCTTTGAAGCTCTTTCAATTCCCCAATGGAAATATGGAATAACAAT
Source organism: Clostridium sp. (assembly GCF_051650885.1). Classification (GTDB taxonomy): domain Bacteria; phylum Bacillota; class Clostridia; order Clostridiales; family Clostridiaceae; genus Clostridium. The sequence goes on along the minus strand of NZ_JBOFRG010000153.1, from coordinate 34,178 downwards.
ATTTGCTCCTCCATCTTTTGCAGCTTCAATATCAGCTTTTATTTTATTTTTTAATTCTTTATCATTTGACCAACCTTGATATCCTAAAAATACAAATTTAAGTCCTTTTATTTCTTTTTCAATTTTATATCCTTCACCACAGTATTCAACTCCTGCTTCTTCTAAAGTTCTTACTGTATCTTCAAAGCCTTTCTTTCCATAATCATAAATATGATTGTTAGCTAAAGTTACCCCTTCAATACTTCCCTTTGTAAGAATATTTACATAATCCTTTGGCCCTTTAAAGTGAAATACTGTACCTCCACCTTTATTAGCTTTTTCTTTTGAATCTGTAAATGTAGTTTCAAGATTTACTATTGTATAATCATCCTTTTCAAAAATCGGCTTTACATTTTTCATTATTGTACTATAATCATTTCCTGAACTCGCCACTTCATTATTAAAGCTTGTATTATAATTAAACTTAGTATCTGTTCCTAAAGTACAATCTCCAGCTGCTGTTATTACCACTTCTTTTTTTACTTTTTCAGCCTTTTCAACAACCTCATCTTTTTTATCTTCATTTTTTTCAGCTGAAGTCTCACTTTTTTCATTTAAACTTATAACTTTTTTAAGCGTCATAGATGAACCTACAACTAATATAACTCCACCTATTCCAAGTAATAAAATCTTTAACTTTCTTTTATTATTTTTTCTTTTCTTTCTCATTACTTCATCCCCCTTTTCCCATTTCCAATTTTATCATATTTAACAGATATAGTATATATTTTACAATATTATGCATATCTTAAAAATTTAAAGCATATACATAATACTAAAGCTTATTTTAAGGGGGAAACTATTTTGAAAAAAAAATTTTTAACTGCTTTAATTTCTGGACTACTAATTTTAAATTTAGTAGCATGTGGAGGCAATAATAATGAAGCTTCTACTACATCATCTAACTCTTCAATAAATGTTGAAGAACTAAAAACAAAATATTCTGCTAATGAAAAAGTAACTTATAAAGACCCTATATACAATGTCTCTAGAAATCACACCTTTGAAATTCCTATGAAAAAAGAAGTATATGAAAAACATAAGGATACAATTAAAGAAAAGATTTATGTTTCTTTAGATTCAGAAATGAAAATGAAAGTAAACTCAGTACTTACCTTTGATGAAAAAAACAATGTCTTAAAGGTTGAAGCTCCAAATCTTCCAGTTCTTTATAACAATGAAGATTATAATGAATCAAGAACTGATTTAAATGTAAAAGATTTCGAAGTTGAAACTTCTCGTGAAAATGAAAAAGACTGGGGAAATGGAAACAATTATTACTTATGCAATACTTTAAATCTTGAAACTGGCGATACATTGCCAAAACCAGAGCTTACATTATTCACTATAAAGTCAGAACTTAACACTCCAACAATTCAATTTTATCTAAGTCCTGAAGGAAAAGCAGGCTTTAAGTGGAATGAAGTTCCTGGTGCTAATAAATATATTATTTACTCTATTATAGAAGACCCTAAATCAAATTTTTATAGCCTTTCAGAAGTAGCTTCTACAAAAAAGACAAATTTTGAAGACTTTGTAGGCTCAGTAGTTGATTTTGATGGAATGGTTGTATCTACAAATAGTGATTTTAATGTAAGTGAAAAAAAATCTATAAGAAAATTCTGTGTTATGGCAGTAGCCGAAGATAAAAAATCCTTAATCAGTAATATCATCAATCCTGTAGATGTTGCTAAAAATGTTCCTATTAGTGTCCATCATGAAAAAAATAAAGAGCTTGATAAAGGCGATGCTTTAGTTGATTTTCCAACTCATCTTTATGTAAAAATGGGAGATGGTAGTGCAGTCTTAACACCACTAGACTTTGATACAAATTATGTAGAATTTAAAGAGCATGATAAGCATGGATTAATTGCAGTTATTAGATATAAATATCGTGGCACCTCCTTAGTATCGGAGCATTATATAAAGGTAGATAAAAAAGATGATGCTACAAAAAAAGAGGCTCTTGATGTTTTAAAAACTCTTCAGGAAAGACAAAAGAAAATCCAATGGAATGGCTTAAACTCTGATGTAGATGTAAATATAGAATCAACTCCACCAAGTGATTTACCAGAAGATAAATCAGAAGCTAAAGAAGATACCAAAGTTTCTTCTGAAAATGAAAAAGTTTATGCAAGTAGTGCCCTTAGTGAATATATCGCATTAAATTTACTTGATGGAAATGAAAAAGTAAATGTTTCAAAATTCCCTGAAAGCTCTAACAAAGACTTGCTTATAGACTGTTTCTTTGAAGCTCTTTATCAAAATCCATTAGCTATGACTGTTAAGGCAGTTGGCTACGACTACTCTAGTAAAGAGCTTGTTGTACAATATGGACAAACTAAAGAAGAGCAAAAGAAACTTCAAAAAGAAGTTAAAGATGAAGTACAGAAAGTAGCTAAAGAAATTATTAAAGATGATATGACACCAATTGAAAAAGAATTTGCTATAAACAAATATCTATGTGATACTGCCGAGTACGACTTTGCAGCACTTGAAAATGCAAAGGAAAATGACATGCAAGTAGATGCTAAATTTAACGACTCCTTTACTCCATATGGTGTCCTTGTAAAAAAAGTTGGAGTTTGTGCAAGCTATGCTGGTTCATTTAAATTATTAGCAGATGCCGCTGGACTTGAATCAATAGTTGTTACAGGTAACCTTAATGGTAATTTACCTCATGCTTGGAACAGAGTCCTTATAGATGGACAATGGATGACTTTAGATAGTACAAACAATGATAATGAAGATATTCCAAATGCACTTCTAAATTTATCAGACAAAGATGCAAAAGAAGTTTTAGTAGAAGATGACCAATATGTTCTAAATACTAAACTACCTGAATTTAAAGGAACTAAATCTGAGTTTGAGTATTACAGAGTTAGTGGTAAATACCACTCAAAAGACAAAGTAGCCTCAGCACTTGCAAAAGAGCTAGAGAAAAATAATGAAGTTTATATAAGAACAGATACAAATATAAGCGACCAAGATGCCTCTAAAATAGTTCAAGATGCTTGTAAAAAAGCTAAAGTAAAACCCAAAGATGCAAGACTATGGCTTGGGGTTATATATGTTAAGAAATGAAGAATTGAAAATTAATAATTAATAATTGTAGTAAAAACTCGCTTAGGCGAGTTTTTTTCCTTATCAAATCTCCGCTCCCATTCCAGGGCTTGTTTGAACCAGAAATTCATATTTTTATACAAAAAAGAGTAAAACCTATAGTCTTACTCTTCCCATAAATGGAATATTTAGCTTTAGGTATTACCTACGCCTTCCACTATTTATTTAAAGCAATTTAAATTGCTTTTATATAAAACCTTAAATTTCCTATTTAAAGCTACTTTGTATTATATACTATGCCCAAATTTCCGAAAAATACTCAAATTTCTGAAAAATAAAAAGGAACCTATCCTTAGTTCCCTTACTTTGAAATACTTTTAAATTCCTCTACACTCCGGAAGAGGATTACTTTGTATGACTATACTATCATGTTAAGTTCTATCTGTCAATATCTGAACTCAAAGCTTTAACTTTTTCCATAATCTCTGCACTACTACTAACTTTTAGTTCTTTTTGTAACTCTTTGATAAAATCTTGTGCTTCATTTCTATCTTTTTTTATTTTATCAATATACTTTAATTTATTATCTAATTTTCTTTTTGCATCACTATAGTATCCCATAATTCCTAATGTTTTTGCCATCGCTTCATCTACTAATTTCATATCATTTTTTGTAAGCTCTGTTACATAACTTCCAAGCCTTGCCTTACTAATGCACATAGTATTAGCAGTATTCACTTGTCCATCTAATATTATTTCTCCACTTTCATCAACTTGTGAATCAATGCTGGCCATACATGCCAACTTAGACATATCATGAGTTATTGGTGCAACTATAGTATTAGGTGATTTAATATTTCCTATGTCATTTTGTAATATAACACATGGTCTATCTTTCTGCATTTCACTACCTACACCATATCCAAAATTACATCTGTAGACTTGCCCTCGTTTAACAACTCTTGTCTTAGCTTTTGATGCAATTGTATCTAAGTATAATTTAGTCTTTACCCACTCTAACATTGTTTGTACTTTATTTAAATCTATATTCAATTTTCTCACCTCTTTTTCTCTTAAATTAACATTGTATATCACTCTCGAATAATATACAACTAACTTCATCTCCCTATTCAGATAAAATTTGTCATAAGATAAATTTTGAGTTCTCCCACTAAATCGCTTGCGATTCCCCCCAATTCTTAATTTTTAATTAAACACAAATCTTATCTTTCAACTTCTCAAATGTTGCTTTTCCTATTCCGCTAACATTTTGAATCTCTTCTATCTTTTTAAATCCACCTTTTTCTTCTCTATATGAAATAATAGCTTCTGCTTTAGAATCTCCTATTCCATTTAAAGTTTTTAACTCTTCTACTGATGCTGTATTTATATTTATCAAGCTTCCCTTTTTACCGGTTTCTTTTTCTCCCACTCCATTTGAAGTTGTATTTAATGAATTATCATTTCCTACTGCTACATCTTTATCTATGTCTTTTTTATTCGCTATAACTATGGCTTCATTTGGTTTTAAGACTTGTGCTCTATTTATATTTTGAAGAGTTCCATCTTTTGTGATTCCACCTGCTTTCTTTATTAAATCTTCAACTATACTTCCATTTGCTAAGGTATATACTCCTGGATTTTTAACCTCACCTTTTATATCAACTACAATTTCTGTTTCTTCCCCTCCTTCATTAGTTTCCTTTTTTGAATCACTTTCCTTTTTTGTACCTGTTTCTTTACTCTCTTTTTTCCCATTAAGCTCAATCTTCTCTACTTTTCCTTCTGTAAAAATACTGTTTCCCGTACTCCCATCTTTTCCATCTTTTAAATACATTCCACCGAAAAAAGCTAAGATTACTGTAACTCCAATTATTCCAAGAACTTTTTTATTTTCTAAAAGATTTTCTTTTTTCATCTCTCTATTTTACTTTCTCCTTTTTATGAAATAATACTCGATTCAAATGAAAAGTTAAAAATTTCTCTGAATCTTTAGTCAAATTTTTTCTATTTATTATTAGAAATTATCTCCATATGACAAGCTATAATATACATTTCTGAGATAAAAAAAGAACTGATATTAAATCAGCTCTAAATTACTTCAACTTTCAACTAAAACGTCAAGAAATCTTTCGCTTGCTTTTCCATCTGCTTCATCAAAAAACTTATTCTTAAATTCTCTTATTTTTTCTATATCCGTTTCTTTACCTAATGCTAAAATCAATTCTTCAGTATCTTTTACTATTTCACCCGGTACAAATTCTTCATAATCATAATAAAAATCTCTTTCATCTATATAACCTTCTAAATCATCTGCATACATTATTATTTTTCTTTCTAATAATGCAAATTCAAATACTATAGATGAATAATCAGTTATTAATGTGTCTGTTATACAAAGTATGTCGTTTATAAATTTATAATCTGACATATCTACAACTCTCTCATCTATATTATCAAACCTCTCTTTTACAAAAGGATGCATCTTTAAGACAATCACGTAATCTTCATCTAACTCTTCTAATACTCTTTTTATATCAAATCTTATACTTCCCTTAGCTTCTTTTTGGCTCTCACCTCTGAATGTCGGTGCATAAAGTATAATCTTTTTATCTCTTATTTTAGGATATTTTTTATATAACTTTTCTTTTACTTTTTCTATTTCCTCATTATTAAAGAAAATATCTGTTCTTGGAACTCCTATTGGTATAATATTTTTAGGCTCCATATTAAATGCCTCTCCATAATGCTTAATTACTTCTTTTGAGCTAACTATAACTTTACTATAATTTTTATGTATCCCCATATCATTTGCATAACTTTTATTTGCTCCAAATTTTTTATCAATGATACTAAATCCAAATTTCTTAAAAGCACCACATGCATGCCACACTTGTATTACCTTAGTCTTTTCTCTAAGCTTATCCATAACATACACTGGCAAATAAAAATCATCTACTATAAAAATTTTAGATGTAGCTAAATAATATTCTGCAATACACATATGAAATAAATTACTTATTCCACCTAAAGGCCCTCTCTTAGGTTTTCTATATAAATATTTGTACTCATAATCCACATCTCTTTTTTCTAATTCCTTTACTATATATTTATAATTCCCATAAACTGTATCTTCTCTATTTGTTGCTAGGATTACTCTATTTTTTATCCTTCCCCTACATGAAATTTTATATATAAAATTTAATATTCCCTTTATAATTTTATTTTTATTAACCCTCATCTCAATCCCCCATTCAAATAAATAATATCATTTGTTTTCTTTTTATTCAAATTATTCATATTTATTTCTTTTTTGTAGTATAATATAAATGTATTTTTTTAACATAAAAGGGGGATTTTATAATATGTTTTGTACCAAATGTGGAAGTAGACTTGATGATGATGCTTTGTTTTGTACATCTTGTGGTGAAAGCTTAAATAGGGGAAATACTAATTCTAACAATAATGCTAGTAATTATTCTAAACCTGAGTTTAATTCACCTATATCAACTAAAGATATAAAAGAGCACACTTTTTTATCTTTATCACTTTTTAAGAATCAACTGTCAGCACCTAAACTACTAGAAGAGGGATTGTCTTATTCAAAGAATTTAGCACTTTTAATTTCTTTAATAGTATTACTACCTCTTATAACAGTTCTTCTTATGGTTATAGGTATCAATCTAAACAGTAGTCCATTTGGACCTAGCCTACCATTCTCATTAATCTTAAAGATATTTATTATTTTAGTTTTATTTTTTGGATTACTTATTTTTGGAACTGGTGGATTGATGATAGCTTTTACTAAAGGTAGATTATCTTTTGAAAATGTTGTTCGTGCTGCAACACTTCCAATGATAAATTTATTTATGTTTTCACTTATAGCTATAGTTATTTCACTTATTTCCTCAACTATAGGCTCAATTGTATCACTTACTGGATTTTTATCTTTCCTATTTACTTATTTTAATGGTGTTAGATATTTTTCTCCTGAATCTGAACTATTACCAATTTCATTTTCAGCAAGCTTTTTCATAACATTCTTTGTATCAGCTTGGATAATGGGTTCAATTATAGGTGAAATGTTCTTTAGATCAATTTTTTAACTACTTTAAAATGAGAGGTTACAAGCTTGTAACCTCTCATTTTTGCTTTTGATATGTATTAAAAATTATTGTATAATCTATAATTATACTAAAGATTATTTACAAAGGAGAGTTTGCCATTTTAAATATTAAAACTTTACCTATGGCAATAAAACTAACGATGACTAATAAAAAAAAGACTTCAACCACAAATATAAAAAAATCTAATAACACTAGCAAAGTAAGAAAACCTTTAAACTCAAAGGAACAGAGTAATAATAAATCTGCCTCTAGGGTAACTTCTTCAAAAACTAGTGCTGCATTACAATCTAAGACAACTACACAAAAAGCTACTTCAAAAAAAGGAAGTAAGGTAAACCTTGGTATCGCCGTCTTTGGACTTCTTCTAGTTCTTATTGTAGGAACACAGCTTATAATGAATCCAAAGCCTAAAAAAGCTAAAGCACCAGAAACTAAAACAACAACTACTAATGATAACTCTAATACTCAAACACCAACATATCCTTACTTTAGCAACATAAATAATACATTCAGTGCAATATTCTTACAAGAATTAAACACTTATAGAGAAAATAAAGGCTTAGAGGCTCTTCAAAGAGTTCGTTCTATATCAAAAGGAACAAGTGTAACACTTCAAATTCCTAACATAGAACAAGTAGCACAAAATCAAAATTTAAATACAGAAACATTACTAGCTCAAGGAGTCTTAAATAAATTCCTTGAATCAAGTAATAATGCCGTAGTTGCAAGCGCTAATGTTCCTACAGTATTTTTAAATACTGAAATGGTAAATGGTACCTTAACCTTAACAGTTACAGTTCCATATGAAGCTCAAGCTACACCATCACAAAATGGAACAAGACAGTCACAAAGGCAATCACAAGAACAAAGCCAGCAACAGCAACAACAGCCTCAAGTGCAGCAACAAGCTCCACAAAGACAATCACAAAATCAACAAGTAGAGCAAGAACCTAGAAGAAGACATCATCATGAAAATTATAATGAGCAAAATTCATCTAATAATAACAATAATAGTAGTAGTAATAATAGCAGTAATGCTGATAATAACAGCAGTTCTTCTAACACTCAAACTAATAATACTGCTAACAATAATGATGAAAATTCTAGCTCTTCAAGCTCATCACATTCTCAAACAAAATAATAAAAAGATATACTTGTGTAAAATAAAACACAAGTATATCTTTTTTATTTTAAATATTTAATTTTCTTTCCATTTCTTTTGCAAGTTTTAATTGATTTCTAGTTCTAACTAAATTATGATCTTCATAATCTACTTTAAAATATTCATCACCATTTATATAGTCAGTTAAAAATCTCATTGCAAGCTCTATTGTTATAAGCTTAGCTGAAAAAGGTATATTATTTTTTTCTTCTTCAGTTAAGGCATGTCCGCACTCTTCTAAAATCCCCTTTAAGAAATTTTCATAAAGCTTTATATCAATAGTTACTTTTTCTAAATCCTTCTCATCTTCTTCTGCTGTGCTACACCCTGATCTTATAGCATCACCAAAATCATAAAGTGAAAGCCCTGGCATTACTGTATCTAAATCAATAACACAAACTGCTTCTCCTGTATCTTCATCTATCATTATATTATTAAACTTTGTATCATTATGCGTTACTCTAACAGGAATTTCTCCTTCTTGCCATAAATCTACAAGCTTACTTAATTCATCTTTTCTTTTCTCTATAAACTGAATTTCCTCTTGTATAGAAGAAACTCTTCCTACCTTATCTTCTTTTACAGCTTCTACAAAAGCTTCATATCTTTTAGGTGTATTATGAAAATCTTCTATAACCTCAAAAAGCTCTTCTGCATCAAAATCACCTAGATAATTTTGAAACTTTCCAAGTGCTTTCCCTGCTTCATAAATATGCTTTTCATTTTCAACCTTCATAAAAGTTCTTGCATTATCTATAAACTCAAAAGCTCTATAATAATTTCCATTTTCAGTTTTATGGTAGTATTCACCACTTTTAGTTTTTACTAAATTTAAAGACTCTCTTTTAATGTCTCCACCATTTTCTAAAACCTTATTAGATATATGGTTAGTTACTTTTATTATGTTATTCATTAAACTATCTACATCTTTAAAAATATTATGATTAACTCTTTGAACCACATACTTTTTCTCTTCACCCTTATCAGTATACGTTACTATTGTAGTATCATTTATATTTCCAACATTGTGGCATTCCTCACAAGTACAAACCCCTTTAAAATCAAACTTTTCTAAAATATCTTTAAATATTTCCTTCTTCATCAATAAATCCTCTTTCTTTTATTTAAATTAAAGCAATACTACTCAATTTTACCATATTTTCATTCTTTTGATAACGTTTTTTTACTAAAAGAAATGAGATAGCAGAAAAAAACTGCTATCTCATCTTCTTTTAATTATTTTCTTTTCTTAAGCTTTACTAAAGCTCCTGCTGATAAAGCTCCTACTAAAGCAAATCCAACTGTTCCTACATCACCTGTTGATGGTTTATTATCTCCTGGTTTGCTTGTACTTGGCTTTGTTGGTTGTACTGGCTTTGTTGGTTTCACTGGCTCTGGTTTTACCGGTGGCTTTGGCTTTTCTGGCTCTGGCTTCACTGGTGGTTCTGGTTTTACTGGTGGTTCTGGTTTTACCGGTGGCTCTGGTTTTACCGGTGGCTCTGGTTTTCCTGGTTCTACAGGATCCTCACCATTATCAGTAATATTTACTATTAATGTTGCAAAGGTTCTCATTCCATCACTGTCTGCTACTGTAAATACTACTTCATTTCTGCCCTTGTTTAACGGTATATTTGAAACCTCTTTATTATCTTTCCAGAATCTAACTTTCTTTCTTAAATCTCCATCTTCCTCATCCCAAGCCTTCTTTACATATCCTGATAAATTTATATTCTGATCTGGTTTAAGATTTACTTTTTCCTGTGTTAATTCTAAAACTGGGTTTTTAAGTTCTCCTTTTACAGTTAAATTACATTCCTTAACCGTAACTCTACTTCCATCTTTAACTGTTACTTCAACTTTATATTTTCCTGGCTTCTGTGGCGCTGTCCCTGCATTATGTCCTTCTCCATTAACTTTAAAAGTTGTAGCTCCCTCTATACTATGCCCTAAATTATTTTTTGCACTTACAACAAGTAGCTTTCTTAGTGATGCTTCTTTATCATTTTTCTCTATTTCTGCATCTTTTAATACTAGTGTTGGATTAACTTTTGCATCACCTTTATTTACTACGTGGACTTTTAGTTCTGCTCTAGCTTCTTGTTTATTTTCGCCAGTTCCTTCAGTTACTACTGCTTCAGCAGTATATGTTCCTGTTACATTAGTATTAAATCCATTGATAGTAATTATAGGTGTCTTGCTTGTTCCCTCGCTAGTTTTTCCTTCAAAGAACCTATAAAGCTGTTGTCCTCCAGCTAGTTGACCAACTTCTACATATACATCTGTGGCTAATGCTTTAATTGTTGGTTTTCCTTGTGTTTTTTCAATTTTTGTTTCTTCGTTTGTCTTAGTTTCAGCTTTTGCCTCAACCTCTGTTCCAAACATGCTTGTTGCAATAACCGCTGTCGCAACTATTGCTAATAATCTTTTACTCATAAATTAATACCCCTTTGTATATTTTTTCCCTTTAATTGGGATATTTGTATTATTCTTCATTGAATATCTTTTTCCTTCTTTTTTATAGAAATTTATTTAAATTATTTTTATTTTTCTAAATTGAATATTTATTAAATATATTAAATATAATTCCCTTTTTACTACAATCAACTCTTACTTTTTCACTAATATCTCTTTATTCTTATCTTTTTTGAAATAAAATTTGTCGCTAAATAAATTTTATTTCAAAAAAGGAAGGACTTACTCAAGTCCTTCCTAATTCTTAATTCTTAATTTTAAATTTTCAATTACCCTCTTATATACGTGGCACTTACATATCCATATGAATTTCCATACTTTATTTTATGCCATCCATTTTGTGTTTCTATTATAGTCACACTAGTTCCTCTTTTTAATGAACCTACCACCTTTGTATGAGTTCCAATTCCTTCTCTAACATTTAAAACGCTAGCTATTACAGTTCCTCTAGATTCTCCAACATTTGGTTTTTCTGAATTTGTAGACTCTCCTGTTATTGCTACATAGTCATCACTTACATATGCATAAGAACTTCCATGCTTTATTTTATGCCATCCATTTTTTGTTTCTAATATAGTTACAGTTGCTCCTCTTTTTAAAGACCCTATAACTTTTGTATTTGTACCCATTCCACTTCTTATATTTAAAACATTTGCAGTTACTATTCCATTTTTACTTCCGCCTACAACTGGTGGTAGTGTTGGTTTAGATGTTTCTGGAATTACAATATTAGCTACATCTATATATTGTGAGCTCACATATCCATAAGAACTTCCACGCTTTATTTTATGCCATCCATTTTTTGTTTCAAGTATGGTTACGCTTGTCCCTCTTTTTAATGAACCTATAATTTTTGTGTTTGTTCCCATTCCTTCTCTTACATTTAATACACTAGCCTTTACAATTCCATGCTTCTCTACAACTTCTGGATGTGTTGGCTTTGGTGGTTCTACTGGTTTCGGTGGTTCTACTGGCTTTGGTGGGTCCACTGGTCTAGGTGGATCTACTGGCTCTACTACACCTGCTAAATTTTCTATTTCATTTACTAATCTAGTAATTTTTGCTCCATATTGAGTATCAGTTGCCCATGTTCCTGATAAAGCTTCTATTGTTTTAGCTTTTCCTAAAATATGCGGAAAATGTCTTGGATCTTTTGTGTTTGCTCTTGGATAACCTCCAGCACTTGCATAAAGTGCTAAGTGATCTAGATGAGCACCAATTCCTTCATCCCATGAAGCGAATCTTTGATGTGCATTTGGATCAGTATTGCTTCCACCTTCTCTGGTTTTTAAACCACATGGATTGTGATAACTTTCATTAAGTACCCCTCCAAACTTACCATATCCTGTTTCAACTGCCGCCTGAGCATAAGCTACTATTGGATTAACTCCTCCATGTGCTGATGAAAGGTTTATATATTTTTGTGCTAATGAAATAAATGTATCCGTTGCACCCTTTCCTCTAGCCCACTTTTCCATCGTTTCTGCATTAACATTTGTACTTCCTAAAATATTTTTAGATATTACCGCAACGCTTTCATCTACTCTTAATATCCCATCTTGAGATAAATTTTCTGTATTTCCTTTAGCTTCTGCTACTACACCGTTTCCATAAGCAGAAACTGCTGATATACCAACTGCTACAACTGTACTTTTTACAATAGTATTTAACCTTTCTCTCTTCATAATTCCCCCTATTCATCCCACCATAAATTCATTGTTTTTCTTTATATTTTGTACTCATAAATTTCTTTTAATTATTTTCTTTTTTAGCATATTTTTCAATATTTTTATTATATATCATTTTTCTTTTTTATTCAATATTTTACAATTAACTCTTTACCTTACACTCTTTATTCTTTAATTCCAATTTTTTTAATATTTTTCTCCATTTTTTATCTTTCTTTTTATATTATCTGTTTTATTAATAAAACCTTAATATTTGAATTTAAAGTTAATTTTGTTAATTTAAAATGTTATAATGAAATATATTTAAAGCTTTTGCTTTAACTTTTATCAATTAAATTTAATAGGAGATATAACTTTATGTATAAAAACTTATTGTCTAAATATAAAGAAGGGATTTCATATATAATTTTTGGAGTCCTTACAACACTTGTAAACTTTATAGTTTATTTTTTTTGTAGTAGATTCCTAAATCTGCCACCTCTTCCTAGTAATTTTATAGCTTGGTTTTTATCTGTATTATTTGCTTTTTTAACGAATAAATTTTTTGTTTTTAATAGCAAAACTACAAATATACCAACCTTTCTAAAGGAAGCTTTTGATTTCACCTTATCAAGAGCCTTAACTGGTGCACTTGATATGCTTCTTTTTAATTTTTTAGTTTTAAATTTATTAATAAATGATATGCTTAGCAAAGTTATTATTGGAATAATAATTACATTATTAAACTATGTAGTAAGTAAATTTTTTGTATTTAAAGGAGATAGACAAGCAAATGAAACAAGATAAAGAATTAATCTCTATAATAGTTCCTTGTTATAACGAAGAAGAATCTATTCCTCTTTTTTATGATGCGATAAAGAAATTAGAACTTGATATGGATTATGTTGATTTTGAATTTTTATTTATCAATGACGGCTCTAAAGACTCAACTTTATTAAAATTAAAAGAGCTTTCAGCTAAAGATTCTTCTGTACGCTTCATTTCATTTTCTAGAAACTTTGGAAAAGAAGCTGCAATGTTTGCAGGTTTAGAAAATAGCACTGGTGATTACTGTGTTGCTATTGATGTTGATTTACAACATCCACCTAAGCTTATTAAAGAAATGTATAAAATAATATGTGAAGAAAACTTTGATTGTGTTGCAACACGTAGGCTTGATAGAAAAGGGGAACCAGTTATTCGTTCATTCTTCTCAAAGCAATTTTATAAAATCATTAACAAAATTTCAGATACTCATATAGTTGAAGGTGCAACTGATTATAGATTAATGAAGCGTTCTATGGTTGATGCTATTTTAAATGTTAAGGAATATAATAGATTTTCAAAAGGAATTTTTGAATGGGTTGGCTTTGATACTAAATGGATTCCTATTCAAAATGAAGAAAGACAAGCTGGTAGTACAAGTTGGTCCTTCTGGAGTCTTTTAAAATATTCAATGGAAGGCTTCTTAGCTTATACAACAACACCACTTTTAATTTCTTCTTTTCTAGGAGTATTTTTATTTATTTGCTCAACCTTATATGGTCTTTTCATAGTTTGTAAAACTTTAATCTTTGGCTCTCCAATATCTGGCTGGCCAACAATAGTTTGCTTAATTCTTTTTATGTCTGGGATACAATTACTATGTATTGGAATCTTAGGACAATACCTTTCTAAAACTTATTTAGAAACTAAAAAAAGACCTGTTTATATAATTAAAGAAACTGAGAAAAAGAGCTAGCTTGATTTTCAAGCTAGCTTTTATAAAGATTATTATTTTTTCCAAGCCTTTAACTCAACAGTCTTTACCTTAACTTCTTCTGGTATTGAATAAAACAATTTAAATCTATCTGTCCAAAAAGAAAATGGATCTCCTGTCCATACATATTTTTTATATGGTAGTTTAGGAATTATTATTTCTTCTTGTTTTGTTTCTATCCCTATTTTCACAGCTTTTAATCGTTCATTATTAATCTTATATATGTATCCATATACACTAAATAAAAAGATCATTTGAACTCCTATCATTCCTATCATTACAGTTTTTAAACCATTGCTTTTTTTCGTGCCAATTGCTATTTCAAAGAATTCTGCTACTATTAAAATAAATATTATATAGTTTCCAAAAAAGCATCTTGGTCCTATAGGATTTACAAAAAATAGTGGTCCTACTAAAATAGCTAAGCTTCCTAGTAAAAATAATGTTTTTCTTTTTTGTTCTGCATTTTCTATAAATAAAATCCCAGCTCCTATTAAAGCTAAGTAATATACTATAGAAAATATTCCATTAAAAACATCAGTGTACTTTAATAACATTTTCCACTCCGGATTTAACACTCCTATTGTACTATATGTAGCATATGCTACTATAATAAACATTATCCCCTTAGCTAATATTGCTCTTTCTTTTCCCATATCTATAAACTTCATTGCAATTACTACTATGATTATTGCCATTGCAATATTTAAAACAACATTATTATATGCTAATTGTTTATACACAACTTTAAAATAACTTTCAAAAGCTTTTGTTATAAATCCTCCACTTTTAGGTATTGATCTATAAGTTTCTGTACCTTCTGCAATTTTACTATATGCTCCATTTGAAAACATTAAAAAAGTCCCAAATATACTTCCCACTAAATAAGAAATATTAGTAGCATATATTTTCTTAAACCTAATTTTTGTAAATATTATTACAAATATCCCCATAGCCACACAATATAACGTTACATGTTCCACAAAAAGAGTCGTTGCAATCCCAAGTATAAATAATGGTATTATAAATGTATTTTTAAATACTGGTACTTCTTCTTTAAATATTTTTTTAGTATAAATGAAATATATAAATATCAACAACATTGAAATTACATAATTTGAATACCCTGCAGTCCATACTACACTTTGCATCCAAACATCTCGTGGCATAAACACTAATAATAACGCCATTAAATATATCCCTGTTATCTTTGTATTTTCTTCTACAATATATTTTCTTCCTAGATAAATTAATCCGTATAATGTTAATGTTATTACTACAGTTCTTAAAATATTAGATCTTGTTAATATAAGAACTACAATATTCCCCAAATATCTTCCATTATAATCTCTAAATAAATTTTCTAATCTTTCTACACCTATGGAACTTCCCCATGCCCAGTCATCTCCAGAATACGGAAATAAAAATACTAAACTTCCTAAAACTATTATAAAAATAGCAGAAAATATTATCATTTCTCTTTTCTTATCAATTCTCATTTATCTTCTCCCACACTTTATTTTTATCCTATTTGATTTTATTACTATCTCTATTCCTTTTCCATTGATAAACTGACCAAACTTACTTGCACACCAAGCTTGTCTATTATAATTTTCACCATCTACATCTATATTTAACTCAAAATTAAAGAATCCCTCTTCTATTTGAGCAAATGGAAGATAAAATTTATAATCTAATCTATTTAATTTCTCATCTTTATTTTTCTCAATAATTATATCTTTAAATTTTAATATTTTCTCATTATCCACCAATGAAATGTTATCTATAGTATAAGCTTTGCTTATTGGCTCTAACGAAACATATCCTTTGAATTCTGCTCCATCTTCCTTCATTTCTATATCAGTAAGACTTTGTTTTATTTCTACTAAGTCCTTATATTTATGTTTATTTTCTATAATCTCTTCTATACTTACACCATTTAAAAAATGCTTATAAAGATTTGCTACCTCATCTATGTCTCCATAGTCTATAAGTTTTCCTTTATAAAGCCATGCACCTTTTGTACAAAAGCTCCTCATTTGAGGCAATGAATGTGATACAAAAAGAATTGTTTTTCCTTCATCTCTAAACTTGTCCATTCTTTTTAAACATTTATCTCTAAACATTTCATCTCCCACAGCTAATGCCTCATCTACAACAAGTATATCTGGATTTATATTTACTGCAATTGCAAATCCAAGCCTTGCCTTCATTCCACTTGAGTACATTCTAACAGGTTGATTTATATATTCGCCAAGCTCTGAAAAATCAATTATTGAATGAATAATTTTCTCTACACCACTTTTATCCATCCCCATAGAATAGCCTTTTAAATATATATTTTCCTTTCCTGTAAGCTCTCCATCAAATCCTGCTGTAAGCTCTAAAAGTGCTGACACTCGCCCATTTACTTCTATTTCTCCTGAAGTTGGATATACAACTCCTGTAACCATTTTTAAAATTGTACTTTTTCCAGAACCATTTTTCCCTAATATTCCAATAACTTCACCCGTAGGTAAATCTAAAGTTAAATCATCTATTGCCTTAAACGGAGTGTATCTCTTCCCCCAAAATAAATCTTTAAATCTATCTTTATCATTTTTATAAAGCTTGTATTCTTTAACTAAATTTTTAAATCTAACTGCATAATCCCCCATTTTCTCTCTCCTATAACACATCTGTAAATTCTTTATATGTTCTTTTATACACACGGCTTCCTATAATCCCTAAGATTATAATTACTATTATCAATTAAATTATGTATGGACTTTCAAAAAACCATCTTTTATAAAGAAATATATTTCTATATCCTTGAATAAAAAAGTGAATTGGGTTTAATTTTAATATAAACCTTAAAAGTGGATTCCCTACACTTTCTATATTCCATAAAATAGGAGACATCCAAAGAACAGCTTGTATAGCTGCTTTAACTAAATTTTCAAAATCTCTACTTATTGCTGATAGGGATGCTAAACTCCATGATAATACAAGGAAAAATACATACATTAATGGAATATATACTATAAATTGAAGATAATATATATCTGGAAAAAATCCAAATATAGCAAAAATAACTGTAATACATCCAATCAACATTAACTGTACATAAAGCTTCGAAAGTATCGTAAATGTTGGAATTGTAGAAACAGGAAACTTTATTTTTGTTACAAAATGCCTGTATGCCCTTATAGACATAGCTCCCCCTACAATTGCATCACTCATAAAAAACCATGGTGTAAGCCCTGCAATAAGCCATAAAAAGTATGGAAAGCCATCCATATGACTGCTTTCACGAATAAAAGTAAATGCAAATAAATATACCCCTATTGTAACCATCGGTCTTATAACTGCCCAAGCATAACCAAGGGCAGTTCCTTTATAAAATTTAACTAAATCAACCTTTGATATTAGTATAGTTTGTTTTAAATTTTCTTTATTTTCTTTTAAAATAGTTTTAAGCATCTTTTTCCTCCATTGTTTAACAAAACAGATTTTCCACAAGCCTTTTAGAAGCTTGTCCGTCATAGTGGTCAAAAAATTTATTTTTAAATTCTTTAACCTTCTGCATATCAAAGTCACTATTATTAATTATTTCTACTATTTCTTCATTAGTTTTAGCTATATTTCCCGGTACAAAGGAGTCATATTCATAATAAAAATCTCTTTCCTTTAAATAATCATCTTTATCGTAGGCAAACATAATAATTTTTTTATCTAATAATGCTCCTTCAAATACAACTGATGAATAATCTGTTATAACAATTTCTGAAACAGCGATTAAATCATTTATATCATTTTCACTATCTATATTTAAGACTCTCTTTTTTAATTCTTTTGGAATTATAACATCCTTTAATCCATTTTTTACACTAGGGTGTAATTTTAAAACTAAAACATAATCTTCATCTATATTTTTAAGAAGCTTAGTTGGATTAAGCTCTAACTTAAAATTTTGCCTCTCTTTTGGACCCCCCCTAAATGTTGGTGCATAAAGAATAATTTTTTTATTTTTTATTTCTGGATATTCATTTTGAAGATTTCTTCTAATAAATTTTCTATACTCTTCGTCAAGCATAATATCTGTTCTTGGAACACCTAGTGGTAAAACATTTTCTTCTTTAATATTAAAGGCTTCAGCATATTCTTTTACTATGTTTTTTGAGCTTGTAACAACCTTTGTATAAGCTGAATGAGCATTTAACTCAAACTCTTTAGTATTACTATCAGCTTTTCCAATTGCACTAAACCCAAACTTTTTAAAAGCTCCACAGGCATGCCATACTTGTATTACTTCTGCCTCCTTTTTAAATTTCAGCCCATATATTTGTCTATAATAATCGTCTAATACAATATATTTTGCTCTTGCAAAATTTCTATACATTCTTAAGCTCTCTATAAAACCTCTCTCATTATTTAAATAAAGCTTTATATTGTAACTATCTTTTTTCACAAGTTCCTTATTTATATATAGTAAATTTCCTGATAACTCTTCACTTTTATTTGTTGCAAGAATAACTAAATCCTTCTTTATAGGCAATATTTTAGCTAAGTTAAACATATACTTTGAATTTTTCACTAAAAGACTTTCTAGCTTCTTTGGAATTTTTTTAAGCTTTCTTTTTACTAGATACAAAAATAAATATTTTTTATTTCTATGTCTTACTGTTTTTCTTATATATCTATATAAATCACTATAATTAACTTTCAAATAATTTTTACTATTTGCATCAAATTTTTTATAAATCTCTACTAATAAATTCACATACTCATCTCTAGCTTTACTGTTCATAAACAAATATTTATCAACAATCCCTTGTGTTATAATCCACCTTAACTTAGCTGAATTATTAACTATACTTTGGTCTAATTCTTTTATTAATATAATCATATTTTCTAAAGCTTTAACTTTAATTTCTTCACTTCCATGAACAATAGCTTTTTTTAAAGGTGGCCATATATCAACTAATATTAGTCTTTCAAAATATTCTTCCTTTAACTTTTCTCTTGTAAATTTATTTGTGCAATATTTATCTATATTCCCTCTGGTAATTTCCCAAGATTTCTTTACCTGTTCTAGAACTTCTGCACTTTTACTTTGAATTTGATTTGTTAAAGAAGCTTCTCCATCTTCTGGTCTCATTCTATAGTAATATCCTACATTCTTAGTTGCATAAATTTTATTTGCCTTTAAAAAAGCTTCTATTACAAAGGCTTGGTCTTCTGCATATTTAATTTCTTGTGGAAAAGCCATATCTTTTATAATATCGGTTTTAAATAGCTTATTACATGGCCCAAGGGTCCATAATAAATCGTAGCTTTCCCTAATATCCTTTTCTCCCTCATTTAAAAAATGATTTTCCATAGGCCATTTATTTTTACCATCATATTTATAAGTTCCACAAACAACTACTTCTGCACATTTTTCCACAGCTAGGTTATACCTCATTTCTAATGAATCTATTGGTATAATATCATCAGAATCCATAAATGCTATATATTCACCCTTAGCTTCTAATATGCCTCTGTTTCTAGCTTTACTTGGTCCACCATTTTTTTGTTCTACTAATTTGAAATTTTCTAACTGACTTATATATTCTTCAATTATTTTTTTACTATTATCTGTTGAACCATCGTCTACTAAAATTACTTCAAAATCTCTTAAAGTCTGATTAAATAATGAATCTAAAGTTTCCTTTATATAAGCTTGAACATTATATACAGGTATAATAACGCTTATTTTCCTCATATTTTTTCTTCTACCCCTTTAATCATATAAGTTTTAATTTAACCTTTTCTTTTAGAATTATATCATACTTGAAAATTTTATTCATTTTTTATTTAAACTTTAGCCTTTTTATTAATTTAAAAGTCATAAATAAAGCACTTAGAATTTTTCTAAGTGCTTTTCCTGTCTTTAAATAATCTTTTTATTTTTTCTTTAATTAAATATCTAAATAATATTTGCTTTTTCTCCTTATAAAAAAAGTTAATTATAATTTCTAAATAGCTTTTAGCCTCTAAATTATCCTCATAGATTTTTTCTATTTTTACTTTAATTTCTTTTTTAAAGTCATCATTACTTTGTAAATATAAAAAATAATTCTCATAAAGATTTTTAGCTATAAATATCTTTATTTTATATGAAGCCCCTATTATTTTTTTATCTAATAAAGTTAGCATATTTAAAATTTCTAAAGTCATTTCTTTTTTTATATTCTTCTCTTTAATACTTCTATATGATGGCCAAATATCAACATCTATTACTCTTTCTAAATAATTTATCTTCAACAGTTTATTTTCTTTTTTCATTTCTATTTTATCTAAAGTATTAAATACATTTTTCAAGCTTTTTATAGAATTTCTTAATATCTCTACTTCTCTTCCTTTATAAAAAGTTAATGAACCTTCTCTCTCTCTATATTTATACACCAATTTATTTAATGTATATATTTTTTTTGCCTTTACTAAAGCTTCTAACACAAAAGCCACATCCTCAGCATATTTCAATTCTTCATTAAAAAACATGCCTTTTAAAAGACTTGCCCTATATATCTTATTGCAAGGTCCTAAATTCCTTAAAAGCTTAAAATCTTTTAAAATATCCTTTTCCCCATCTTCAAAATAATGCTTCTCCATACGCCACTCTTTTTCTTTATTAAATCTATTAGTTCCACCTATAACAACATCACTATTAGACTCTTCTATAGCCTCATATCTTAACATTAAAGAATCTTTAGGTAGTATATCATCTGAATCCATAAATACTATATATTCTCCACTAGCTTTTTCAAGCCCTAAGTTTCTTGCTTTACTTGGTCCACTATTACTTTGTGTATATACTTTTATTCTTTCATCTCTTTTTTCTAATTCATTTAAAATATTCAAGCTTTCATCACTTGAACCATCATCTATACATATAACTTCAAATTCCTGAAAGCTATTATTCATTATTGAATTTATAGCCTCACTTAAATAATCCTCACTATTATATACAGGAATAATTATACTAATTTTTTTTTCTCTCATATCTTCTCTCCTTCAGTATTTCCATAAAATACTTTCATTCAAATAATAATCATAAATTAAGATTATTTTTCATAGCCTCAATTCTTTTTATTTTTTTATATAAAATTTTATTTAAATGATAAAATATTAATGATGCAATTATAACCCCAATTGCTATACCTGCTGCTGTTTGTAAAGTACTTATTCCATAGGAATGAAACTCCTCTTTATTTCCTGTAAGTAATCCTGTCATTGTATAAAACAAGCCTCCTCCTGGAACTAATGGTATAATTCCTGGAAGTAAAAATACGGTTGCTGGTGCCTTTAGCTTTCTTGCTAAAATCTCTGAGTAAACTGTTATCACAGCTGATGCAATTGCTGTTGATAATAAAATATCTTTAATTATTCCATTTGCTATAACATATGTTGTAATTGTAAAGGTTCCTCCAATTGTTGCTGCTACAAGCTTATCCTTTTTCACATTATAAATTAATGCATACCCTAAAGCTCCTAGTGCACATGATGCTATTTCAATTATATAGTTCATTATCTTATTGCACCTCCTAAATACAAAGCTAAAGCAAAACCACTTGTAATTCCAAGGGTTATAAGCATTGTTTCTACTAACCTAAATGTTCCAGCTAAGATATCACCACTTAACATATCTCTAAAGCCTGTAACCATAGCCATTCCAGGTATTACAAGCATAACACCACCAATTATTATTTTATCAACATTTACACCAATTCCAATTTTCACAGATACTATTGCAAGACAACCTATTATAAAGGACATTATAGTTGTAGAAACTATTTGATTTGCGATAAATTTACTACCATATTTATTTATATAAAAATAAATAATTCCTATAATCCCAACTGCTATTGCATCTCTAAAACCCCCTCCAAAGTATATACAAAATCCAATCCCCCCAAGTATTCCACCAATTAAATTTTTTCTACTTTCTGATAAGTCATATATTTTAAAATTCTCTAGTTTTTCTTTTATTTCTTTTTTGTTAGGTTTAGTTTGACAAATATATCTTGATAAGCTATTAAGCTCCTCTAATTTTTCTAAATTAAAATCACTACGATAAACTCTTCTATTTTCACTAAAACTATTCCCCTCTTTATCTCTAATGGTTGCTATAATCAAACTCTTTATTGCAAAAATATCTACTGTATACTCTCCATAACTTTTACATATTCTTATTATTGTATCCTCAACACGATTTATTTCTGCATTACACTTAAGCATATTTTCACCAATATCCAATGCAAAAGTTAAAATATCCTTTATCTCCATCTTAAAATCCATTCCTTAACACAAAAAATTAACTAAAACAAACCCTTGAAATCTGTCTTAGTTATACATTTATTTCTCTTCTTTATTATATCATATCCCCCTTTCTATTTACTATGTTTACGCTACATAAAAAGATTTAAACTCCCTTAATAAACTTACCTTTTTCAAATCTAAAAAGGAGTATCCTTTTTCAGATACTCCTCCTCTAACTTCTAACCTTTATAATCAAATCCTATTGCTAAATAATCATTTACATTTCCCTGAACCTCCCACGACTAAAGCCTATGGGTTCTTGGGTAATACCCACTAATGTAAGTAAATTCACCAAGCTAACCCCATAGTCCTTAGTCGTTTTAGAGGTTGTCGTTCACTATAACTCGCTACTATTATAGCAGTTCTCTTATGAACTTCTTATGCTTTCACATAAGCACAGACTATATCTTCACCCTCACCATTATGTGCTAGGGGCTACCCACTTCCACTACCAATAGCTTGTAGTGTACTTCCCTCAAGAGGAATAGTCGTTGAAGTTTCTCCTATTCGGAGCTTACCTGCTAATTGCCCATTTTTAAAGTTACTTAGGCTTTAACCTTATAACATCTAACTAATTTTTTCTGATTTCTCAACATTCACGCTTAGACTTATTTCATTCTTACGTTGTAGTTTAGTTAGTTTTAGGGGTTTCTAGCAATTCAAGTAGTATTGGATAGAGTTAACTCTATCTCTATATACAGATTTCTCTATATACTGACTTTTTGCCTACTAACTCATCACTAAAGTAACGAGTTTGCGTAGGCAGTTAATCAAAGTTTAATGGTGCTGATGTTCCATTTGCATCACTGTGGAATGTTACTTTAAAATCAATCTTATCACCTTTATTAAAGTTAGTTCCTGCAGTTGATTTTGATAGCTTAACACTTGCAACTTGAATACCATTAATTATCAAATCATCTCCTAAGGGTACTACAACTGCTGCTGAAGCTACTTCACCTTCAGTTAATGCATTTATTACTAAATTATATGGTTGATCACTTGTATGATTATGGTTTGGCGCTACCATTGAAACAGTTGTTTCAGTTGTTTCTGCAATAGCTCCAAGACTTCCATCAACTGTTGCAGTATTATAAATCCTTTCAAAAGGAGAAGCTATAACCCCATCAATTCCTCCTAAAACTAAGATATCTCCTACTGCAACTGCATTAGTTCCATTTTTTACAAAAGTTATCTTAAATAATCCATCAAAAGTTGCCGGTGCCTCTGCTCCACCTTGAAAATCTAGAGCACTTATCTCTACTGTTTTTAAAGTTTCTCCATCTATTTTTTGTAACGTAAATATTTCTTTTGCTGGTTTTGCAGTATTTGTTAAAGCTAAGCTAGTTTTATCATTTTTAGTTAATTCAATTGAAATAGTACCATTTGTATAAGAATATCCTTTTACTTTAATTAACATAATATTTCACTCCTTATCTCTCGTTAAATCTTAACTTTATAATATATATTATGTTAACCTTCTAAATTTGTGACTCCTTTATTTCATATTCTTTTTTCTCATATATCTTTAAAGATATATCTCTTAAATCAGAGAAATTTTCTAAATTCTCTATTATTCCTACTCCACTTACAAACTTAACATCATAAACAAATTCAATATTATTTATAGCTACTCCACTCTCTTCAATTAACTTTACATTTTCAAAACTTCCTATTAGCTTTTCTACATTTCCATTGTTTAAATTTTTTATTATAGGCAAATTTTTGGTATTAAAAAACTCAATTTCAAGGTTCTTTTCATTATTAAAATTAATTTCATTTACACTTTCATCAACCTTTACCCTTTGTCCACCATCTAAATAGATATTTATGAAAGGTTCATTCCCTGCTTTAGATTCTAAAATTTCTATATCCTTACTTTTTATATAAAGCTTTGTTTTTGTCATACCTTTTAAAATATCAATTTTAATATTATTTAAAATATCCATATATACATCAGTTCCTGCACTATAAATCATTCTTATATCAGTAACTTCAGTATCTAAGCTTATTTTATTATCTATCAATCTAAAGCTACCATCTAATATAATATCTGTAGCTTTTTCAATATTAATATTATTGAAAAACTCCCCTCTTAATTCAATTATTCTACCACCAATATGAATTTCTCCAACTTCACTTCCCTTATTTTCTACAGTCATTTCATTTTCTGCTTTTACATTTAAATTATCTATCCTTGAGTTTTCAAGCTGAATCTTCATCCTTATCCACCTCTTTTAACTAGCTTTACCTTATAATCCCCTTCTATTAAACCCCCATTTACTGAAAATAAATAAATTATAATTTTCTTTTGAGTCTCTCTTTCATCAACTACAAAATAAGATTTTTCCATATCTATTTCTTTTAAAAGTTCAAAAACATCACCTTTAGCTAAAACGTTCCTCCCCTTAATAAAGCTTTCATCACTAAAAAAAGTTTTATAGCTTTCATCTGGCAATGGTATTCTTGTATAAATATAATTTCCATTTAATATAACACTCTTTCTGAAAATATATATAATATTTGACATTATTCCCTCTTTTTTTATATAAAAATAACAGGACTTTTCACCCCTTACAGTCAATATATATTTTTCATCTTTAAATACTAAGCTATACTCAGCCTCTTCAAGTGCTATATTTTCTACTAGACTAAAAATCCTTAAACTTTCTTTAGTAATCTCTGTAAACTCATTTAATGAAAACTCTATCTCTTCTTTTTTTATACTGTTTATACTAATTAATACTTTTCCCATAACCTTCTCCTTAAAGCTTTATCATATTTTTTATAATAGATTCTTTAAAGTTTATATTAATATTTTTATCTATTTCTATTACAAGATTTTCACACTCAAAATTATAAATATCAACATCTACATTCAAATTTCCATCATCTCTTTCTATATATATCCATTTTAACTCAGCCTCAAAAATCGTTTTATTTTCTAAGTTTCCATAATATCTATAAGAGACACTATTATCAATTTCTATAATTACAGGCTTGGTTACTCGCTTTCCTTCTAAAGTCCAATTTTCACCAAAATCATAGCTTTCTATATATATGACTTCTTCAACATTTTCCACATATTCTATAGGTGTATTAACGCCCTTTAATCCACCTATTTTTCTTTCATTTTCAATAGAATTCCCTGTTGTATAATCTGCATACACAAAGCCTTTAAACTCATTTAAAATCATTCCAGCAAAAAAGATATTAAGATTATTTTCACTACTTTCTAAGGTTCCATCTATTGTAGTTCTCGTTATATTTTGTACAATCCCCTCATAATAGAAATTTATCTTTCCATACTCTTCATTTATAAGGCTTATCCTGTCTTCTTCTTTTGCTACTGTATACTTTATATCTATTTTTTCTATCTTCCTTAATCTTTCATTAAATGAAACATTTAAAATACTATCTATATCACTATTTAACAGTGCCCTTTTTCCATAAAAAGCTTCCACCTTTATAAAATCAAAGCTTTCAATCATACTTTTATTATATCCAAGAGTAAAGAAGGACTTTATACCCTCTGTTTTTACATAGATGTCCACATCTTCAATGTCAATGCCATTAGTCTTCTCAAGCTCTAAAATCATAGGCTTACCCTTTCTTAAGAAATTTGAACTTCCTTTAGCTAAAGCCTTCTCACCTCTAACCTTTACATAAAAATCATTAGAAGAATACCTTAAAATATCTGTATCAAAATTTAAACTTAAGCTTATCTTCTCCTCAGATAACTGGACTAAACCTATATTTCTTATCCTTGGTTTAAGCTTGTTTTCTATAGAAACCATTTCCTCTTCCTTTATAAATCTTCCTAAGGCATCTATTGAACCCTTTATAACATTCTTCGTTTTTAATACTAAGCTTTCCCTTGGATTATTAGTAAACCGCTCTCTAAAGACCATTGTAAAATAATTAAAGTCATCCTTTCTTATATATGCAATCTCCCTAGCCTTTCCATCAACTTCAAAAATAAAGTCATCTTTATTCAAAGTCTTAATGAAAATATCTGATTTTAGAAGTAATCCAATACTCCATTCATCAATAAACTTAACCTCAAAATCCTTAAGCTTTATAAGAGTATAGTTAGGCTTAACATCGTAAAAATTACATAAATCATATATCTCGCCTTTACTATTAGTTACATAATTAATCTCCTTTAAAAAGAATGCTCCAAACCTTAATTTATAATTTTTCAATACGCCTTTTCCATCTTCATTGACCTTAAAAGAAACACAGTTCCTTCCATAATCTAAGCTACAAAAAAATACTTCAGTTATTATATCTGATAAAAAAACATCCCTCTCCCCGTCAACATGAAAACTGTAATTCTTTCCAAGAAAAATACTCGACTTCTCTAACTTCTCCATCTCATCTTCATATAAAATATATAAGACATCTTCATAGTAAAATATCTTTCCTTTAAACATCATCTCCCTCCTCTCTTCATTCGTTAAACTCTTGCTTACTATATATTATTTTTTTTTATGTTAATTGTTACTCACTATATCTTTCTCTAGTTTTAAAAAAAAGTAGTAAGATTTATCATCCTACCACTTTAATTTATTTTAAAATCTATTTAATTATAAAACTATTTTTTCTTTGCAATTACTATACCAGCTAAAGCTAACATTCCTGCCATTGCATATCCTGATGCAGTTTCATCACCTGTAACAGGCTTTGTTGAATTTGGCTTTGATGTTGGTTTTGTTGGTTTTGTTGGTTGTACTGGTTTTGTTGGTTGTACTGGTTTTACTGGTGGTTTCACAGTTGCTTTTTCTTCAACTACAACAGTAAATTCTTTGATTGTTTCTAAATTTTCTTTGTCAGAAACCTTTGCAATTACTTTATAAGTTCCAACTTTTGATGTATCTACAGCGCCTTCATATACAACCTTAGAAGTTAAATCACCATCTTCCTTGTCAGTTGCTTTTACGTTAAGCATAGAGTTATCAAATTTATCTCCTACTTTTAAAACTAATTTATCTCCAGCAACTCCTGTTATAACAGGTTTTCCTCTTTCTTTAACAACTACTGAAAATACTTCTTTCGTTTCATTTCCTGCACTATCCTTTACAGAAACATAAACTGATTGAACTCCTGCTTTTGATGTATCTACTTTACTATCTATAACAATATTTTTAGTTAAATCACCATCTTCTTTATCAAAAGCTTTTATTCCTAAAGTACTTACATCAAAAGCTTCATACTGCTTAATAATAGTTCCTTTTCCTTCTATAACCGGTGCTTGATCAACCTTTTTATCCTCTTCTAAAACAGTTATAGTTGCTTGACCTTCAGCAACTAAAACGCCTTTACTATTTATTGCTTGAATAACCACATTATAAACTCCGGCCTTTTCAATAATAGCAGTATCTTTATTAACTACATCAAATATAGGATTTTCAGTATCATCCCACGCACCATATACAATTTTATATTTTGTAACTCTGTCATTTACATTAATTGCTTCAGCATTAAGTAAATTTAAATTTAAAACCTCTCCAACCTTTTGAGTAGAGTTAGTATATGTTAACTTAACAACTTCCTCTTTTTCCTCTTTTTCTTGTTCAACTGCTGGTACATCCCCTACATTTTCTGTTGCATTTGCTACTAAACCAGTTGATAAATTTACAGCTAATCCTAAAGCAACAATCATACCTAATAATTTTCTTTTTCTCATTAAATTATCCCCCTTGAAATTTTATCTCCCTTCCAAATATTACCATATATAAATTTTATTTTCAAGTAAGTTATTTAAATTTATACTTTAATAGATCTAAATAAAAAAATCCAAGGAAAGTAACTTCATATTTAAAGCACTCTACTTGGATTTTCATTTACTTTTAATAATATTTAGATTTTCTGTGTCGTTTCAATTTCTTTAAAATCAATTTCTTCAATCAAAGCTTTTAGCCCTTCACATTGCCATCTCCAGAAATCTTCACACATATCCTCAATTCCAAATTTAGCTTCCCACTTTAAATCTTCTTTTGCTAGTTTTGGATCTGCATAACATGTTCCTATATCCCCAGCTCTTCTTTCTTTAATTTTATATTTTATTTCTCTATTTGAAGCTTTTTCAAAGGCTTTAACTATTTCTAAAACTGAATATCCAACACCTGTTCCTAAATTATATATTTTAAGACCACAGTTTTCATTTATTTTATTTATAGCTTGTACATGTCCTTTAGCTAAATCTACCACATGAATGTAATCTCTAACTCCAGTTCCATCCTTTGTATCATAATCATCACCAAATACATTTAAATATTGAAGTTCACCAAATGCAACCTTTGAAACATATGGCATAAGATTATTAGGAATTCCATTTGGCATTTCTCCTATAAGACCACTTTTATGTGCTCCAACTGGATTAAAATATCTTAATAAAACTATATTCCAAGAATCATCACTCTTATATACATCCATAAGAATATCTTCCATCATACTTTTAGTTTTACCATATGGATTTGTTGCAGGAAGTCTTTCTGATTTTTCAGATATAGGCATTTCCTTAGCCTCTCCATAAACAGTTGCTGATGAACTAAAAATAATATTCTTTACGTTAAACCTCTTCATTACATTAAGTAAATTTAAAGTTCCACTAATATTATTCTTATAATATTCTAGTGGCTTTTGAACAGATTCACCAACAGCCTTAAGCGCTGCAAAATGAATAACTGAATGAATGTCCTCATTCTCAAAAATCTCTTCAAGTATATTAGAATCTAAAATATCACCATAATAAAACTTAGGTTCAATACCTGTGATTTCTTCAACCCTTTTCTTTATTCTTTCATCGCTATTACACAAATTATCTAAAATAATAACGTTATAACCCTTTTCTAAAAGTTCAACATTAGTATGGCTACCAATGTACCCCATACCACCAGTAACTAAAATATTTTTCATATTCAATTCTCCCCTTATTACCCTTTTTACTCTAATATTATACCACATTTATTCATTTAATTAACTATTTAGACATATTTTGAAAGAGCACTAACTAGAAGTTAGCGCTCACTGTAATTTTGTATTCTTAAATTAAGCCTTATTTTTTATCAATTATTCTTTAATTAAATATCCATTCATGCATCTTTTTTATTGTAGTATCTTTATTAAATGATAAATAATATACTCCATCTATCATTTCGCCCTTACAATCTTCATCCTTTGGAAATCTTGATTCTTGTAAGTTTCCTCCTATTTTCACAATATCTAAGCCTATATCCATCACTTCTTTTGACTCTAAATTTGTTTTTACTAATGGTAATATTTTATCTAAAAACTTTGGATATTCTGTTGGTGATATTTTTTGTACTTTTTCAAATATCTTTCCTAAAATTTCTCTATGTCTTTCTGTCCTTTTGTAATCTCCACCACTTGTATATCTTATTCTACAGTATGCCATTGCTTCAGTTCCACTTACTAGTGTCTTTCCAGGCTTTGTTATTTCTCTATTTTCTGTTTTATTTAATTTATTTAAATCACTTATATATGAATTTATATATTTCAATTCTTCTTCATCTATTTCTAACTCAATTCCACCAATCGTATCTATTATTTCTGGTAATGATGCGAAATCTACTGCTATGAACTCTTTTATATTTAAATTAAAACTTTCGTTTAAAGTTCTTATTGCCATTTCTGGTCCACCAAATGCATATGCATGATTTATTTTGTCCTTTATTCCTTTTCCTGCTATTGTTACATAACTATCTCTCATTATTGAACTTACTTTTAAAGTTTTCTTTTCTCTATTTATAGTTAATATCATTATAGAGTCTGATCTACCTTTCATTCCATCAACATTATCTATTCCAAATAAAGCTATATTTTGAATGTTTCCATACTTTGCAGTTAATTCTTTATCTATCCCAAGCTCTTCTACATTAATATCAACTTTTTCAACTTTATCAAGCTTATTTTTAACATAATAGTATCCTCCACCAAAAAGCATTCCTATTATGGCTATAATCCCTAAAACTCCTGATATTAAAATCTTTTTCTTTTTACCCATTCTCTTTTCTCCTTTATATACACTCTTTCATATCTGTCATTTTTCTATAACTTTTTCTGTAGTTAACCCATATAAAAAGGAGTACTATTTTTATCAATACTCCTATTATTACTATCTTTTGATTTATTATTTTTTTTATATATCTAACGCTTTTAAATACGTTTTAAAACCTTCTTTTAAATCTTCACGTCTAAGTGCATACTCTATAGTTGCTTCTAGGAAACCTTGCTTGTCTCCAACATCATATCTTCTTCCTTGGAAGTTATATGCATACATAGCTTCTTCACTTATTAATGTAAGTAATGCATCTGTTAATTGGATTTCTCCACCTTTACCAGGCTTTGTATCTTTTAAAATATCAAATATTCTTGGAGTTACTATATATCTCCCTAAAATAGCAACATTTGAAGGAGCTTCATCTACATTTGGTTTTTCAACTAAACCTTTAACTTTCATTACTCTATCTTCAATTTCAATTCCATCAACAATTCCATACTTATTAACATTTTTAGCATCTACAGTTTGTACCCCTAAAACACTTGTTTTATACTCATCATAACATTCTATAAGTTGCTTTAAACAAGGCTTTTCATCATTATAAACAATATCATCACCTAAAAGTATTGCAAAAGGCTCATCACCCACAAAAGTTCTTGCACAATTTATAGCATGTCCAAGCCCCTTAGGCTCCTTTTGTCTAATGTAATGAATATCAACCATATTAGAAATTCCATTAACAATCTCAAGAAGTTCATCCTTGCCACCCTTTGCAAGTTCTAACTCAAGTTCAACACTTCTATCAAAGTGATCTTCAATACACTTTTTGCTTCTTCCTGTAATAATAAGAATCTCTTCAATTCCAGATGCAATAGCCTCCTCAATAATATATTGAATAGTAGGCTTATCCACTATAGGAAGCATCTCCTTAGGCTGTGCCTTAGTTGCAGGTAAAAATCTTGTACCCAATCCTGCTGCTGGTATAATTGCTTTTCTTACTTTTCTCATATTCCCATCCCTTTTTATACAATTTTCTTATATCCACTCTATATTTCTACAAAATAATATTTTCACAAATCATTATAACATATCATTAATTTTTTGTAACCAAATTATGAATTCAACTCTTATAATATCTATATTAAACTTAAATCTTAGTAAAATACTATATCACTTTACCGTGTAAAAAGAGCACCGACATCTCTGTCCATGCTCCTTACATATCTACACTTATTTTTTATTCTAAGTCTTCAAAAATTATTTTCAACTTTTCTTTAAAATCTGAGAAAACTATACTTTTATAAGTATCATTTATATTATAGCTTTCATTTAAATAGTAACACTCTGCCTCTTCATTCAACTTATACTGATGAATATATCCTTCCTGATATACTAAGTTATATTCTTCAACTCCCGCTCTTGCATAAAGATCCATTTTCTTTACTGTATCTAATCTAGCATTTGATTTTGAAACTACTTCAAATATTAATTTAGGTATAGTAAGAAACGACTGTCCTTTTTTAGAAAATTCCCCCTCTTCATTTTTACAAACAACGAATATATCTGGTTTTACTCTATCTTCGCCAAGTATAACTTCTATTTGTTCCATATACACATTACAAGGTTTTCCTCTTAAATAACTTCTAAGTTCTCCTTGTATATTTCCTATTATTGTATTATGATTCATTGATGAAAATGATTTTGCATAAATATATCCATCTATAAATTCTAATATTTCTTTGCTTTCTTTTTCTAATTGCTCAAATTCTTCAAGCGTAAACCTTGGATTCAATCTTTTTATCGCCATTTTATCCTCCTTTTTATATCGTCCTTTTCTATCTATCTCTATTATATACATTTCCTATTTTTCAAAGCAATCTTATTCTAATAATACTCTCCATTTTTACATTTAATTAAGCCCTCTAGTTCTAGGTTAAATAATTTATCTACAATAATTTCTTTTTTTAATCTTAGTATTATTTCTAACTGATCTATAGATTTTGGTTTTTCTTTTATTAACCTTATTATTTTCTTTTCAACCTCTTCTTTTACCTTTTCCTCTTTTTTATTTTTTCTTCTCATAATGTTTCCGATAGCAACATATACTTTTGCCCCATTTCTAAGTAATATATTACTTCCTTCATTTAAGTCATTCGTAATATCACCTGGCACTGCATATACTTCTTTTCCTTTTTTTATTCCATACTTAGCTGTTATTAAAGAACCACTATTTTTATTTGCTTGTATGACTACAATTTTATTACTAAGCATTGCTATCAACTTGTTTCTCTTAAAGAAGTTTTCACGGATTGGCTTTGTTCCTATTTTAAATGGTGATATAAGTAAGCAATTTTCTCCAAGTGCATTCCTTAACCTTTTATGAATTGCAGGATAACATCCATCTATTCCAGTTCCCAATACACAAATTGAATATCCTTTGCTTCTTATAATTCCTGATTGTACATAAGCTTCAATTCCTTCTGACATTCCACTTACTATAGTCACATCATTTTCGCCTGCATTATCTCCTATTTCCAAGGCAATATTCTTTCCATACATATCTGCATTTCTGCCACCAACAACACCTATAGTATTTTTTATTTTTCTTATCCTTCCATAAGTGTATAACATAGATGGTGCATCTTCATATTTCAAAAGTTCTTTAAAATATTCTTTATCTTCACGACATAAAATCTTTATTCCCTTTGAATCACAATACTTTTTTATTTCATTTGCCTTATTTAAAGACTTATATGCAAATATTCTACTTCCAATAACTTTACCAATTCCCTCAACCTTTAGTAAATCTTCTCTCTTAGCTTCATATACCTTTTTTATACTTCCAAACTCTTTAACAAGTTTATTTATTCTCACATCTCCAACACTAGAGATTAAATTTATCCACAAATACAAAACATCAATCCCCATAACTTCTCCTTAGTTCTAGGAATATTTCAAAATTCCTAAGACTAAATACCTCCTTTCTTTACTATCATTTTAATCCTTTTGATTCAACACCTTTTACTTCATCTCTTAAATCATTTATCTTAACAGGATTTAAGAACTTTTGAATATATCACTTCCTCTATTACAATACTAGCCAAAATATTGTATTTATATACGAACAAAAGTTCTTTCATTTTATCAAATATTAAAATTATTATACAATGCACTATCTTAAAAAAAGAGCACTAACACTAACGTTAACACTCTTCACCTATCTTAAATTACTTTTTCAAATTACTTATTTTACATTTTTCTTGAATTTGCACAGTATCTGTTTTGTTTACTTTAGATCCCACTTGCTTTTAAAACGGCTTATATTCAAAGGTAAATGCACTGTCTGTTGTAAAAGTTAATGTATAATATCCCGCAGTACTAACTTTAAAAGTTCCTGCAAATGTTCCTGCTCCTATTTTATTTACTAACAAGTCTTGTTCTTGTTTTTCTTTAGTTCCTATATAAACGATACAATTCCCACCTTTTCTTTTTTCTTCTAAATACATATTTATCTATATTTTCC
>NZ_JBOFRG010000152.1:0-5904 GCF_051650885.1 Clostridium sp. | reverse complement strand
GTAAGAAGACTCCATTATCTGATGGTGCAGAGGAAGTTGCTGCAACTGGTGAGTTTAAGTTAACTGGTGATGTTTTTGTAGATGCATCTTCACTTTTCAGAGGTGCTGTTACTGTTGGTGGTAGTGGTGTTATGAGAGTCGACCGAGTTGGTATGAAAACTGTTATGGGAACTATGGCAGAAGACATGGCTGATGATGATGTAGAAAGTCCATTAAAAGTTAAGCTTACTGAGCTTGCAGAAAAGATATCTAAGTTTGGATATATTGGTGCAGTAGTTATTGGACTAGCGATAATGGTTCAAAATGTTATGGGAGCAGAGAGTATATCTGCTTATATGGCACTTGGTGGAATGGCTATATTTAAACAACTTTTAGATGCATTAATGGTTGCAGTAGTTATTGTTGTTATGGCAGTTCCAGAAGGATTACCTCTTATGATTGCAATAGTTTTAATGAGAAACACATCAAAAATGCTACAAAAAAATGTACTTGTAAGAAAACCAATTGGAATAGAAACAGCAGGTTCATTAAATATTTTATTCTCAGATAAAACAGGAACTATAACAAAAGGGCAACTTGAGGTTGTAGAATTCTTTGATGGAGAAATAAAAAATTCTTATAATGATAGCTTTAAGATAAAAGAGCTTATGGGAATGTGTATTGGAAAAAATACAGCAGCTATGTTTGATGGTAGTGGAAGTGTTATTGGTGGAAATGCTACTGATAAAGCATTATTAAACTACTTAACAAAAACAGAGATGGAAAAATATGAAGACGTAAATATCGTAAATATTCAAGCCTTTAATTCAGCTAACAAATATTCAGCTGCAGAGCTTGAAGGAAAAACAGTATATAAGGGAGCACCTGAAAGATTATTAGGACAAGCTACTAAGTATATTGATGGAAATGGAAATATAAAGCCTTTAGATAAAGATATGATAAATAAAAAAATTGATGAACTTGCAAGTAAAGAGATGAGAGTTTTATCTTTTGCATATAGTGAAAAAGCTTTAGTAGAAGATACGCTACCAGATGATTTAGTAATTGTAGGATTTGTAGGAATTAGAGATGATGTAAGACCTGAAGCAAGAGAAGCTATAAAGGATGTTCAAAATGCAGGTATCCAAGTTGTTATGATAACTGGTGATAGAAAAGAAACTGCCTTTGCAATAGCAAAAGATTGTGGACTTATAACTTCAAGTGAGCATATTGCATTAACATCAGAAGAATTAAACAATATGACTGATGATGAAATCAAAAAGATTTTACCAAATCTTAGAGTTATAGCAAGAGCTCTTCCAACTGATAAATCAAGAATGGTTAAGATTTCACAAGAGTTAAACTTAGTTTGTGGAATGACTGGAGACGGAGTAAATGATGCACCAGCACTTAAGAGAGCAGATGTAGGATTTGCAATGGGTTCAGGAACAGACTTAGCAAAAGAAGTTGGAGATATAGTAATTTTAGATGATAACTTTAAATCTATCCAAAGTGCAATACTTTATGGTAGAACAATTTACAATAACATCTTAAAGTTTATAAAATTCCAATTAACAATAAACGTTGCAGCAGTTGCAGTGTGTGCAATAGCACCATTCTTTGGATTGCCACAGCCTTTAGAAATAACACATATCCTTTGGATAAATCTTGTTATGGATGGACTTGGAGCACTAGCACTTGGTTCAGAACCAGCGCTTAATAAATATATGAATGAAAAGCCAAAATCAAGAACTCAAAGTATTGTTTCAAAAGAAATGATGAAGCAAGTCTTAATTGCAGGTACTTGGGTAACAATACTAAGCTTTGCATTCTTAATGATGCCATTTTTCAAAAATATGTTCACTACAGAAGGAGAGCATTTAACAGCTTACTTCTCAATGTTTGTACTTGCAGCAGTATTCAATGGATTCAATGTAAGAAGTGGAAGTGCTAATATATTTGAAAATATAGGAGAAAATCCAGGCTTCATAAAAGTTATGGGAGTAATTGTAATAGTACAAGTTGTATTAACATTTGTAGGTGGAAGCATATTTAGTTGTACACCAATAGAACCAATGCATTGGTTAATAGTAATAGGACTTGCAGTAACAATAATTCCAATAGATATGATAAGAAAAGGAATATTCAAAACAGAGTATTAGAATAATAGAAGCTTTAGATAAATTTTTATCTAGAGCTTTTTCTTGATTAGAATTAATACAAATGTATATAATATAAATAAGTAAACTGGATTTAGGTGTGAGATATGGAAAGATTAAATGAAAGAAAAAAATATTTTATTAAGGCACTAAGTAAATTAGATGAAGCATTAAAAAAAGATATATCAGATGATGTAGTTATTGATGGAATAATACAAAGATATGAGTTTACATTTGAACAAGCATGGAAAGTCATGAAATTATATTTAGAAGACCAAGGAATTTTAGATGAGGCATTAGCTCCAAGAAGTACTATTAGATGTGCATTTTCAAATAAAGTTATTGATGATGGAGCTGTCTGGATTGAGATGATGCTAGATAGAAATAGAACATCACATATGTATGACGAACAAACAGCAATAGAAATTGTGAAATTAATAAAAGATAAGTATATAGATGAATTTTTTAAGCTTAAAAAATTTTTAGAAGATTAGAAAAAGAGTGTGAAGAAGAAAATCTAAGGTGAGTTTTTAACTTTCCTTAGATTTTTTTGTTTTAAAATAAAAAGATGTAAGGAATATTTAATTCTTATAAAAAACTAAAATATGATATAATGGAATGAGAATATTTGTAAAAAAATATTAGTGAGCTAAAATAAAATTAAAGATTAAAGCCCTGATAAAAGTTTTGAAATTTTTATCAGGGATTTTGTGAATATGATAAGAAAAATTAAAGAAGGAAGAAGATAAAATGGAAGTATTGTTAGAGAGTAAATGGGATGATATTTTTTATAAAAAACCTAAAAGTTTTAACAAGTATAGTGATAAAAGATTACTTGCGTATTCTTTAGGGACAAACTTATATATGAATGGTTTTAAAAATTTTTATCAAAAGATAGTAGATGGAGAGTTTAATGAGTTAGGTGCTATATCTATTTGTTTTGAGGATGCTACTTGTGAAAGTGATTTAAAGATTTGTACTGAAAATGTTTTTTATATGTTAGGAGAGCTTGTTAAGTGGCGTGAGAAGAATAGTGATAGAAGACTGCCTTTAATGTTTATTAGAGTTAGAAATTTAGAGCAATTTGAAAGCTTTACTAGAGAAATAGATAAGGAAAGCTTAAGGCTTATTACAGGCTTTACTTTTCCTAAGTTTAGTAAAAATAATGGACAAGCATATTTTGATATCTTAAATAAGGTTTCAAAAGAGAATAATGAGATTTTTTATGCAATGCCGATTATAGAAACTAAGGAAGTTATATATAAGGAAACTAGATTAGAAGAGTTAATTAAGATAAAGGAAATTATAGATAGGAATAAGGAGAAGATTCTTAATATTAGAGTTGGTGGAACTGACTTTTCATCAAAGTTTGCTTTAAGACGTAGCAAGGAAAAGTCAATTTACGATATAAGAGTTGTTATGGATGTTTTAGTGGATATTTTAAATATGTTTGGACGTGCAGAGGCAGATTATGTTTTATCTGCAGCTGTGTGGGAGTATTTTTCTTTAGATAAAAATTCAGAGGAGATTAAAGGGCTGATAAATGAAATAAAATTAGATAAAGAAAATGGTTTTATAGGAAAAACTATAATTCATCCATTACAAGCAAAGTATATAAATGCTTTATATGCAGTTACCTATGAGGAGTTTTTAGATGCAAAGGAAATATTAGGAAAAAAAGATGGTGTATTTAAAGGCTATGGAGACAATAAAATGAATGAAGTTAAGCCACATACAGCTTGGGCAAAGGAAATATTAAAGAAAGCAGAAGTCTTTGGAGTGCTAAATGAAGGATACACTTATGAAAATCTTTTATAGAAAGGGAGAAAAGAGATGTCAATTGAGATAAAAATAAAAGAAAATAAATTTAATTTAGATATAAATGATTTAATAGTTATGGGAAAGAGAAGTAATAATGAAAAGAGAAATTTTCTATTTATAAGCAAAGTTTTAGGAAAGCATTTAGAGATAAAACCAAAAGTTTGTAGAGAGATAGGAAAAGATTTAGTAAAGCTTTTAGATAAAAATAATAGTCCACTTGTTTTAGGATTTGCAGAAACTGCAACAGGAATTGGAATGGCGGCTGCAAGTCATATAAAGGATTCTTATTATGTTACAACAACAAGGGAGGAGATAGAGTCTGTGAAATCTATCTTTGAATTTGATGAAGAGCATTCTCATGCAGTAGAGCATAGATGTCTTTTAGAAGATAAGGGTAAGCTTTTTAATGCAAAAGAGATAGTTCTTGTAGATGATGAAATTACAACAGGAAAATCTATGCTTAATATAATAAGTGAAATAATAAAGCATACAAAGGTTAGAAACTTTAAAATAATTACAATTTTAGATTGGAGAAATAAAGAGTATTTAGATTTGTATGAGAAATTTATTAAAGAGAATTCTGTAAATATTGAAGTTTTATCACTTATAAAAGGTGAAATAGAAATTAAAAGCAATGAAGTCTATAAAGATGAAGATGGGGAAGAATTAAAGGAAAAATCAGAAGTAATAGATTTAAATATTTTTGAAAGAAGAATAGAAAAAACAAAGTTTGGTGAAGAAAGCTATTTGAAAAACTCAGGAAGATTTGGTGTAAGCTATGATGAAATAATAGGCTTAGAAGATAGAGCAAAGTTTGCTGCAAGAGCGATAAATAAGCTAGTTGGAAAGGGAAAAATATTAGTTTTAGGGCATGGTGAAAATATATATATTCCATCAAGAATTGGGAGTTACCTAGAGGGAGACATATATTATAAAACAACTACAAGAAGTCCTATATACTGTGAAAAAACTGAAGGATATCCTATTCAATCTAAAAATATTTTCTTTAATAAGGATGTAAAATATTATTTTTATAATAAAGAAATTGTTGAAAAAGAGTATGATAAAGTAGTTTTAATTACAGAGGATAATTTAAATATAAAATTAACTGAAAATATGATTATTGTGAGGTTATAAAAGATGAGAAGTAGCTATAAAGATGATTGTATATTCTTATTAAAAGAACTAGACATAAAAGAAATTACAATTGAAGAAAAGGAAAAGCTTATTTCAGAAGGAGTAAGTTATTCAGAAATGATTTCTAAAGAAAAAGAGCCAAGCAAAGAAATTATGGATATTTTTTATGAAATGGTAGAGGAAGATAAAAAAGAAATTGCATTATATGTTTCAAGAATTTCAGAGATAATGTACAAGGAAAAAGGTGATGATTTAGTAATAGTATCCTTAGCAAGAGCAGGTACAC
Organism: Clostridium sp.; assembly: GCF_051650885.1. GTDB lineage: Bacteria > Bacillota > Clostridia > Clostridiales > Clostridiaceae > Clostridium. The sequence continues at coordinate 522 of NZ_JBOFRG010000152.1, read as the reverse complement.
CTATTGGAATTTTAGTTAGAAAATATATAAAGGAAAAATATAATAAAGATATACCACATTATAGTGTTTCAATTATAAGAGGAAGTGGTATAGATAAAAATGCAATAAATTATATTTTAAAAAATAATCCACAAGGAAAGATTCAGTTTGTGGATGGATGGACAGGTAAAGGCTCTATAACAAAGGAATTAAAGAAATCACTTAAAGGGTACGAAGGGAAGATAGAAAGTGATTTAGCAGTTCTTGTAGACCCTGCAAAGCTTTGTAGAATATATGGAACAAGAGAAGATTTTGGACTTGCAACAAGTTGTTTAAACAGTACTGTAAGTGGGCTTATTAGTAGAACTATATATAACAAAAAGTATGTAAATAAAGATGATTTTCATGGAGCTAAATATTTAAATTATTTAGAGGATATGGATGTATCAAATTATTTTATAGAAAAAATAGAAAATGAGTTTAAAAATATCTCTAAAATAGAATATGATTTAAAAGAGATTAATGAAGATTATGCAAGGGATA
>NZ_JBOFRG010000151.1:0-20108 GCF_051650885.1 Clostridium sp. | reverse complement strand
GCGTTCGTCCTGAGCCAGGATCAAACTCTCAATAAAAAGTTTAATCTTAAATTGCTCATAAAACTTACTAATAAAAGAATTGCTGGTTTAAGTTTGTTTATATATTAATCTGTTCAATTTTCAAAGACCATTTTGTTTTTCTCAGTGGCGCTAACCACTCAACATAGACTATTATACACGCATTTTTCGACATTCCATATTCATTTATTCCTATTGAACTAAATTATTCTTATAATACTCTATTTTACTCTCTTTTTCTATCTTTATTATATCTTGATACACTAGGAAAGGTGTGCTATAATTTATCCCTATTTCTGTTAAAAAACAAGGATTTCAAGCTACTTTCGCTTAAAATCCCTATCTAAAATTCTAAAGGACACAACTGAGAACTTCTCTTTTCTAGTATTCCTTTAATGAAATTAATTATTCTATATTAGATTATGTTCAACTTTTCTCATTTTATTTATATAGTTAGTTATTCTCATTTTAAATCTCTCTATATGTCCATTTACATAAAAATTGATTAAGTCATAAGATACAAAAATAGCATCTACTATTAAATACTGTAGATCTTTTAAATTATCTACTTCTTCTTTTCCTATTTCTATCTCATCACTTTTTATTTTTAACTCTTCAAATTTTTCTTTATATTTAGCTAATGTTTCTATTACTTCTTTATTATCATTTGTTGTGAATTTACTTTCTAATAAAGCTTCATTATATTTTACATATTCTTTGTTTACTTTTTTATACTCTTCGTATATATCTACTAATTCCATTTTCTTCTCCTAACTTAATATCCTAGTTAGCTCTAATTTAATCTTCTGTATAGAACTAACTAGGATATATTCTTTTTCTTCTATTATAATGCTTTATTTCGAAAGTTTTAATCTTTATTTTCTAAAGCTTTTTAATAATGGTAGTATTTTTTCCATTCCTTCTTCTTCCGCTTTTATTTTGCTTTCCTTAGTAAAGCCTGTTCCATCTACTAATAATTCTTCAAATTTTGCTATTCCCATTGCATGTGCTATATCCTTAACATATTCTACTCCATGATTCATTTGCTTCTTTATTATCATTGGTAGTGGTCCACCTGATGACTGCACATATATCATTCTTCTTTCTCTATCACCTAATAGACCTTTACATCCTTTTTCTGAGATTTCAATAGTTTTTCCATGCTGCACTATACAATCTAAATACTCTTTTAATGGACTTGGGAAGGACATACTCCATAATGGTGCACCTATTACATATGCATCTGCTTTTACAAATTGGTCTGCTAATTCATGTATTCTATCTACAGCCTTATTTTCTTCTTCTGATAATTCAGAGCTTTTTTGTATTGAGCAATTTCTTCCTCTAAAATATTTTGCATCTAGTCTTGGTATATAGTCTTCATAAAGATTAATTTCTTCTACATCACATTGTGGGTGAAACTGCTTAATCATATCTACTAATTTTCTTGATACTTTTCTACTTGAAGATTCTTCTTCACTTTTCGAGTTTACTATTATGTATAATAGTTTCATTTTGAACACCTCTTTACATTAAATTTTATTACTATATTATTTTGTCCATCTTTCTATTAATAATCCAAATTCCTATAAATAATTATCTGTGTAGATATATCACTAAAAAAATAACTAGCACTTTTTTGAAATGCTAGTTATTTTACAATATTAAATTTAATCTCTACTTATATAAGATGTATATATCTTTTTTAGTTCTATTTATTTTCTTCTATTATCTTGTTTAGTTTATTTTGTACTAACCATAATTTCTTTTGCTTTTTATTTATAGCTACTCTTCCTTTTCCTTGTGCTTCTTCTATCTGTTTCATATACTCTGCATCTGCAACTTTCAGTGCCTCTTTTATTACCATTAGTTCTTCAGTTGTAAACATCATCTCATCCTCCTAAAAAAATATCTTCAATTATAACATCTCTTTTACTGTTTCTCCAATTATCTTTATTCCTTCTTCTATTTCTTCTACACTTACTCTAGGTAATCCAATTCTAAATGCATTATCTGAACTTGAATCCATTGAAAATATATCTCCTGGTGTAAAAATCACTTTCTTTTTATAACATTTCTCTAAAAGTTCTCTACTATTTATATTATCAAGCTCTATATAAATATGTAGTCCACCTTCGCCCCATATTTTTTTAGGCTTTATATATTTTTTTATACAGTTTACTGCAAACTTATATTTTTCTTTATATGCCTTCTTTACCTTTTTTATATTTTTATCAAAATAACCTTCTTTTAAATACTCATATAATATCCCTTGGTCTAAGAAGGATGTATGAATGTTCTTACATCTTTTAACGCTCTCTAAAAGATTTATTAACTTCTTATCCCCTAATATCCATCCTATTCTAAGTCCTGGGAAAAGTATTTTTGAAAAGCTTGATAAATATATTACTCCACTTCCATTTACGTCAAAAGATGCTATTGGAGATAAATGTGTACTATTATATAGTAATTCCTCACTAAATCCATCTTCTAATATAGGAACATTATATTCTTTAAATATATCATAAACTTCTTTTCTTTTTTCTCCCTTCATTACAAGTCCTGTTGGATTATGATATGAAGGAATCAAATATCCAAACTTAATATCTTCTTTTTCTAAATGTTCTCTTAACTCTTTTTCATCTATTCCATCATCATTCATCTTTATTCCTACTATATCTATTCCATTTGCTTTCATAATTTTTATAGCAGTATTATGAGTTGGGTTTTCACAGATAATTTTATCTCCTTCTTTTGTGAATGCTGATAAAATCATATCTAATCCTTCTGTAAATCCATTCGTTATTAGAATATCTTTTCCTCTTACGTCCACACCCTTCTTTTTCATATATTCTAATAACCAATCTATTAATGGTTTATATCCTTTTGCATATCCATAATTTAAAATTCTATGTTCCTCTATTGAAATTCTATTTAAAAAGGATTTCTTTAATTCTTCTATATTAAATAATGCTCCATCTGGAGATATACTTTTGAAGGAAATTATTCCTCTCTCCCAAGGTATCTCATTCTTTACTATATCTAATTCATTTGCTACTTTTCCATATCTATTAAGTTTATTTTCCCAGGAAATACTCCATTTTTCCTTAATATCTGACTTTATTGGTGTAACAAATGTTCCTTTTCCTTTAACTGTATATAAAACGCCTTCACCTTCTAAATTTTCATAGGCTGTAATTACAGAGTTTCTACTTACTCCTAATATACGCCCAAGCTCTCTTGTTGCAGGCAATTTCCCATTTCCAGCTATCATCTTTTCATCTATCATATTCTTTATATAATTTTCAATCTGTTTATATATAGGTTCTTTATCATTAAAATCTAAACTAGAAAAAATCACCCCTACTTCAACTCCTATCTTAAATTAATTCTTTATCTACAATATATCATATATATATTCTTAATAATTCACCATATTATATATCTTTATTAAGAATATATTTATTTTCTAAAATTATTGAAAACAATTACATAGTATGTTATACTTCAATTGTAATAATTTGTATGTATATGTTTTTTAAAACTTGTTTTATAGAGAGTTAAACTCAAGGCCTATTTGCCTTATTTTGTTTAACTCTCATTTTCTTTTATCTTTAAAGAATAAGTGTTATTCTAGTTAAAGATATTCCTTAATTCCAGTTATAATACCTATCTTAGGTATTATTTGTGGAACTTTAGTTTATACAAATATTTTTAAAACTTAGGGGGACTATTTAATGTTAAACTTTAAAAGAATTCTTGAGGATAATCCAATTGTTGCCGCTGTTAAGGATATGAAACAATTAGATAATGCCTTAAAAACAGATGTTAATGTAATTTTTGTGCTTTTTGGAAATGTATTAGATGTAGTTACTATCTCTAAAAAGATTTCTGACTCTAAAAAAGTTGGAATTTTACACATAGATTTAGTTGATGGATTAACTAATAGAGAAATTGCTCTACAATATTTAAAAGAGAAAACTACTTTTAGAGGTATTATTAGTACAAAGGCTCCAACAATAAGAGCTGCTAAAAAATTAGGCTTTATAGCTATTCAAAGAGTATTTATGTTAGATAGTCTTTCTTTTGAAGGTGCATCAAATCATTTAGTATCAGATTGTGATGCTGTTGAGATGTTGCCTGGGCTTTTATTTAAAATAATAACTAAATTATCAAATACAATAAATAAACCACTCATAGTCGGTGGATTAATTTCAGATAAAGAAGATGTAATAGATGCACTAAATGCAGGTGCAACTTGCGTATCTACAACTAGAGAAAATATTTGGTACATGTAAAAAAATTTATGAGGTGATTGTATGAATAAATATGTAGTAGCTTTAGACCAAGGAACAACAAGTTCAAGAGCAATAATTTTTGATAAAGAGCAAAATATTATTGGTGTCAGTCAAAAAGAATTTAATCAAATTTACCCAAAGGAAGGTTTTGTTGAACATGACCCTATGGAAATTTGGGCTACCCAATATAGTGTACTTCAAGAAGTTATGGCTAAAACAAATATAACTCAAGAAAATATTGCAGCTATTGGAATTACAAATCAAAGAGAAACAACTATCGTATGGGATAAGCATACTGGAATGCCTATCTATAATGCTATTGTATGGCAATGTAGAAGAACTGCTGAAATTTGTGATAACTTAAAAGAACAAGGTCATGAAGATTATATTCGTGAAAATACCGGTCTTGTTTTAGATGCATATTTCTCTGGAACTAAAGTAAAGTGGATTTTAGATAACGTAGAGGGTGCTCGTACAAAGGCTGAGAATGGCGACCTTTTATTTGGTACTGTTGATACATGGCTTGTATGGAAGCTTACTGGTGGAAAAGTTCATGTAACTGACTATACTAATGCTTCTAGAACTATGCTGTTTAATATCCAAACTTTAGAGTGGGATGAAAGAATGCTAGAAATTCTAGATATTCCTAAATCAATGCTTCCTGAAGTTAAAAACTCTTCTGAAGTTTATGGACATGCAAACTTAGGTTCTAAGGGTGGCATTAGAGTTCCTATCTCTGGAATAGCTGGAGATCAACAAGCTGCACTTTTTGGTCAAGCTGCCTTTAATAAAGGAGATGTTAAAAACACATATGGAACTGGTTGCTTCCTATTAATGAATACTGGTGAAGAACTTGTTCAAAGTAAAAACGGTCTTTTAACTACTATTGCTATTGGTCTTGATGGAAAGGTTCAATATGCCTTAGAAGGTTCAGTTTTTGTTGGTGGTGCCGTTATTCAATGGCTTCGTGATGAATTAAGAATAATAACTGATTCTAGTGATACTGCATATTTTGCATCTAAAGTTAAGGATAATGGTGGTGTTTATGTTGTTCCTGCCTTTGTTGGACTTGGTGCTCCTCATTGGGATATGTATGCTAGAGGAAGTATCTTTGGATTAACTCGTGGTACTAATAGAAATCATATTATAAGAGCTTCTCTTGAATCTATTGCTTATCAAACTCGTGATGTACTTGAGGCTATGATTGAAGATGTTGGTTATGATATAAATTCTATTAAAGTTGATGGTGGAGCAAGTCAAAACTCTTTCCTTATGCAATTCCAATCTGACTTAGTTGGTAAAAAAGTAGTTCGCCCTATCATAACTGAAACTACCGCTCTTGGTGCTGCATACTTAGCAGGTCTTGCTGTTGGTTATTGGGAAGATAAAGAAACCATTTCTAAACTTTGGTTCGCTAGTGAGGAATTTAATCCTACTGTTTCTGAAGAAGATAGAAATAAGTACTATAAAAAATGGAAGAAAGCTGTTAGTCGTGCAAAATCATGGGAGTTAGATGATTAATTTACGTAAAAATAATGGAAATGTTTTCATTATTATGATACAATGGTTTTAAGTTAATAAACAAATTTTATTTTTGTGTAAGAAGAGAAAGTAGAGCTAAACACAGGAAGGCATTGTTATGTCCTTTTTGAGTTAGCTCTTTTATTTTTTGATAAAAGGAGCGATATAAATGATTTATGATGTAGTTATTATTGGTTCAGGAGTTGTTGGAGGTTCAATATTTAGAGAACTTTCTAAGTATAAATTAAAAATTCTTTGCTTGGAAAAAGAAACTGATGTTTCTATGGGATGTTCAAAAGCAAATTCAGCTATTGTCCATTCTGGTTATGACCCAGAGCCTGGAACACTTATGGCAAAATATAATGTTTTAGGAAATGAAATGTTTGAGGAACTTTGCAAGAAACTATCTGTTCCATTTAAAAGAAATGGTTCACTTATTATTGGATTTAATGAAGATGATAAGAAAGAATTGGAACTTCTTTATAATAGAGGTCTTTTAAACAATGTACCAAACTTAAAACTTTTATCTAGAGAGGAAGTCTTAAAATTAGAACCTAGTATAAATAAAGATGTTTATTGTGGATTACATTGTCCTACTGGTGGAATTGTAGGTGCTTATGAATTTACTATTGCTCTTTCTGAAAATGCTATTGATAACGGTGGTGAACTTAGATTAAATTCTAAAGTTGTAAATATTGAAAAGTCTGATACCTTTAAAATCACTTTAGAAAATGGAGATATTATAGAGTGTAATTATATTGTAAATGCAGCTGGTGTTCATGCTGATGATATTAATAATCTTATTTCTAATGAAAAGTTTAGAATTACACCAAGAAAAGGTGAATATTTTGTTTTAGATAAAAGCCAAGGAAATTTATTTAATCATACTATATTCCAATGCCCTTCTTCTCTTGGAAAAGGTGTTTTAGTTACTCCTACTGTTCATGGAAATCTTTTAGTAGGTCCTAATGCGATTGACACTATGGATAAAGACTCAGTTTCTACTGAAGCTAGTGGTTTAAATGAGATTAAAGAAACTTCACTTAAAACTACTAATCTTATAAATTTCAGAGAAAATATAAGGAACTTTGCTGGACTTCGTGCTATAGCAAACTACCCTGACTTCATAGTTGGTGAAAGTGATGTTAAAGGATTTTTTAATGCCTCTGGTATAAAATCTCCTGGTTTAACTTCTGCACCAGCTATTGCTGTTGATATAGTAGAAATGCTTAAAGCTTCAGGTTTAATTTTAGATAAAAAAGAGAATTTTATTGAAGAAAGAAAGCAAATTCACTTTATGGAGCTTTCTAAGGAAGAAAAAATAGAACTTATAAAGAAAGATTCGCGATATGGTCGTGTTATTTGCAGATGTGAAAACATAACTGAAGGAGAAATTGTAGATAGTATAAATAGAACTCTTGGTGCTACAACTATTGATGGAGTTAAAAGAAGATGTAGACCTGGATGTGGTAGATGCCAAGGTGGTTTCTGTGGACCTCGTGTTCAAGAAATTATTTCAAGAGAAAAAAATATGGATATTGAAAATATTCTTTTAGATAAAAAAGATTCTTATATTATAGTAGGAAAAACAAAGTAGGAGGCAATGTATATGAAAAAATATGATTTAATCGTAATAGGTGGAGGACCTGCAGGGCTTGCTGCTGCTTATGAGGCTTATAATAATGGAGTTAAAGATATTTTAATTATTGAAAGGGATATTGAACTTGGTGGTATTTTAAATCAATGTATTCATAACGGTTTTGGTCTTCATACATTTAAAGAAGAGCTTACTGGTCCTGAATATGCAGAAAGATTTATAAACTTAGTAAATAATACAGATATTGAAGTTATGCTAGACACTATGGTTTTAGAAGTGGAAGAAAAGGTTGTTCACGCTATAAATTCTAAAAATGGTTATTTGACTTTAAATGCAGAGGCTATAATTCTAGCTATGGGTTGCCGTGAAAGAACTAGAGGTGCAATTTCAATTCCTGGTGATAGACCTTCTGGAATTTTTACAGCAGGTGCTGCTCAAAGATTTATTAATATGGAAGGAAAAATGGTTGGTAAAAAAGTTCTTATATTAGGTTCAGGAGATATTGGACTTATTATGGCAAGAAGAATGGCACTTGAAGGTGCTGAAGTTTTAGCCGTTGTTGAGCTTATGCCTTACTCAAATGGATTAACTAGAAATATTGTTCAATGCTTAGAAGATTATAATATTCCTTTATATTTATCTCATACAGTTACTAATGTTATTGGTGATGGACGTTTAGAAAAAGTTATAATTTCAAAGGTTGATGAAAAATTTGCTCCAATAAAAGGAAGTGAAATAGAATTTAATGTAGATACCCTTCTTCTATCAGTTGGATTAATTCCTGAAAATGAATTATCTAAAAATGCAGGTGTAGACCTTGATATGAGAACTAATGGACTTATAGTTTCTGAAAGCATGGAAACAAATAAAGACGGAATATTTGCTTGTGGTAACGTAGTTCATGTTCATGATTTAGTAGACTTTGTAACAGAGGAATCAAAAAATGCTGGAATTAATGCTGCAAGGTATATCAAAGGTAAAAGAAGGTCAAATAATTTCATAGAAATACAAAATGGGACAAATATCTCATATACTGTCCCTCAAAAGTTTGAAATAGATTCTCTTTCTTCTGGTCTTTCCATCTTTATGAGAGTTCGTAATGTCTTTAAGGATAAATTTATAGTTGTTCGTGATTCTAAAGGGAATTTAATCCAGAAATTCAAAAAACCTCACGTTGCTCCTGCTGAAATGGAGAGAATCACAATTTTAAAAGACAATTTAACTAAAGCTATTGGAACTTTAACAATATCATTAGAGGATGGTGAAAATTTATGCTAAAAGAATTAATTTGTATTGTTTGCCCTAAAGGCTGTCACTTAACAGTAGCTACTGAAAATGAAACTGTCACAGGTAATAGTTGTCCTCGTGGAAAAGTATATGGATTAAATGAAGTGAAAAATCCTACAAGAATTGTCACATCTACTGTTAAAATACAAAATTGCGACAATATTGTTTTACCTGTCAAAACAGATGCGCCAATTCCAAAAGAAATGATATTTGATATTATAAAAGAAATAAATAAAGTTTCTGTCGCTCTTCCAATTAAATCTGGTCATATTATAATAGAAAATGTTTTAGGTACTGGTTCAAATATTGTTGCAACTAAATCTTTATCCTAAATTTGCTTATTTCAGTCTTTCTAAAGATTTATGTACTCTATAACTATACTTCTACTCAGATAACATTTTAACTTTATCTGAAGCTACAACTGCATTTTTCTATTTAAAAGAAGTCTGTCGAGCGACAGACTTCTTTGTTTTTCAATAAGTATTTTATTCCACTCTTTTAAACCGACAGTTTAATTCAAATCTATTGTCACATACTGTCGCTTTTATGTTTCCATTCATTTTTCTAACTACTTCTTTAACAATCGATAATCCAATTCCTGTGTTTTTTCCTCTTCTACTGTTGTCGTTTCCTTTATAAAACCTGTTGAACACTTTTGTCGCATCTATAAACTCTTTGTCGCTTTTTGAATTTGAGACAATCAATTCTGCATAATCCTTATTATATCCTAATTCAACTGACACCTGTCCTGTGGTGTTCTTTAAAGCATTTGATAAAATGTTTTCTAAAATTCTTTCTGTCTCACTTATATTTCCTAAACACCAAACCTCTTCTTCTACCTTAATATTTGGTTCTATCCCTAAATTCTTAAAATCATCATAGAAATCTACTATCTTGTTACATACTATATTGCTTAAATTTATTTTTTCTAATTCTATTTTATAACTTTCATTTTCTACAACAGATAATCTAAAAAAGTCATCTAACATTTTCTTTAAATCTTTTGCTCTCTTCTCAATTTTATCAAGATACTCTTTTTTCTTTTCATCTTTTTCATTCTTTAACTTTATAACTTGAACATAACCAATTATAGATGTTAATGGTGTTCTTAAATCGTGAGAAATATTTGATATCATCTCTTTTAACTCTTCTTTTCTTCTTACTTCCTCTAGCTTCATTTCCTTTGATACATCTATATGTTTATTTATGCTTTCTGCCAATACTTCTATTTCTTTATTTATTAAATTTATATCTAACTTTTTATCTACTTCATGATTATTATATTCATCTAATTGCTTTGATATATTTTTAATTTCTTTCTTCATAAAAATTATATAGGAGAGTAAAATAACTACTACTATCCCTAATATAAAAACTAAAATAATCATCTTCTCTCCTTCACATTTCTATCTTATTTCAAACTTATTAAATATCATTCTACCTATATCTAAAACTACCACTATCATTAATATCATCCAAAAAGCTATTGTAATAAAGCTTATATTTTCTAATCCACTAGCTAAATTTCTTAATAATAATATTGGAATAAAATTCACGTATGATTCTGGTAACATATGCCCTACCATAGTTAATCCCCAAATTTCTACTACTGCAAGTATTGATATTATTGATGCACTTGGTAGTAAAAAAGTTATTACTCCATATATACTAATGCTTGTTCCACAAATCAATATATATGCTCCTATTGATTTTACTGTCAAATATAATAATTCAATTGTAACACCTGTCGGTCTTCCTAAAATAATATATCCTGTCATTACTATTGCAAAATTTATTACTATTAACATAGCCATCCCTATTATTAATGAAATAACACTTGAGCTTAATATTTTCCATCTTTCATATCCATAAGATACTATATTTTTTAAGCTTCCATTATTAGCTTTATTTATCATAATTGATGAAGTTAAAGATATTCCCACTATATACATACAAATAGATGCACCTAATGCTGATTTTAAAAACTCTAAATAATTCTCACCATATTCTGCACCTATATTAAAGCCATACTGTATTCCTTCTGGCGTTGTAAAACTCATAATTCTAACTTCACCTAACAGTATAGCAACTATTCCTATGACTATTGTGGCAATAAAAGCATTTCTATAATACTTACTATGAAATAACCTATATAAGTCACCCTTTAACAAATTAAGCATTTTCTATTCCCTCCATAGCATTTAGTACATAGTTTTCTAGGCTTTCTCCAACTACACCCATCTTACTTATAAATACATTCTCTAATGCTAATTCCTTATTGATAACAGCACCTTCATCTATTCTTTCATAGATTCTTATAATATTTTTATCTAAGACTGTGTAATCTTTTATATTTAATATATTTTCTAAAACCCATGTACATTTCTCTGGATTATCTACAATTATTTCTAATGCCTTTTTTGATTTTTCCTCTAATTCTTTAAGGCTTACCTCTTCAATTAACTCTCCATCCTTCATTATTCCATAAACTGTTGCAACTTGACTTAGCTCATTTAATATATGACTTGATATTAATATAGTTATTCCTTTTTCTTTATTAAGCCTTTTTAATAGCTCTCTCATATTTACTATTCCCATTGGGTCTAATCCATTTGTTGGTTCATCTAATATAAGAATTTCTGGGTCTGTTAAAAGTGCCATAGCAAGCCCTAGCTTTTGCTTCATTCCTAAAGAATATTGGCTTATATTTTTCCCCTTAACATCTATTAATCCAACTAACTTTAGTTTTTCTTCTACACATTCCTTTCCTGGAATTCCTTTTGCTCTTCTTAAAACTTCTAAGTTCTTATATGCATCTAAATCATCAAAGAAGGCTGGTGTTTCTATTAATACTCCTATCCTTTTTCTGCTCTTAATCAATCCTTTTGTCTGTCCAAAAAGTTCTAGTTCACCACCATTTAAATTAGATAATCCACTTATTATTCTCATTAAAGTAGTTTTACCAGCTCCATTTTTTCCAATCAATCCATATACTTGCCCTTTTTCGATATTTATATTTATATCCCTAAGAACCTCTTTATCTTTATACTTCTTATTTAAATTTTTTGTTTTTATAACATAACTCATAATTTTTCTACCTCCTTCTTTAGTTCTATAATAGCTATAAACTTCTAAGTAACCTCAAAGAAAGTCTTAAGAAAGTCTTAATTTGCATTTAGCTTGTACCCAATTCCCCATATAGTTCCTATGTATTTCTCTTTTGCACCTGCTTTTTTAAGCTTGGTTCTTAAATTACTTATATGAACTGTTATAGTGTTATCATCAGAGATAAAATCTTCTCCCCAAATACTTTTAAATAAATTTCCTTTTGAAAAAACCTTATCTGGATGTAATATCATAAGATTTAATATATCAAATTCTATTTGGGTTAATTTAACCTCTTCTTCATTAACACAAACTGTTCTACTCTCACTATATAGGTTTATTTCCTTATATCTTTTTACCTCTTCACTACAGATACTTTTCATATTTCTTCTTAAGTTTACTTCTATCCTTGCTAAAACCTCATCTATATCAAAAGGCTTACTTACAAAATCATCTGCTCCTAATCTAAGGATTTTCGCCTTTAATCCAATCTCTTCTCTTGCAGATATTATAATTACAGGAATATCACTTTCTCCTCTAATTAAACTTAATATTTCATCACCACTTTTTCCTGGCAACATTAAATCTAATAAAACTAAATCAAACTTGTTTAGCTTTAATTGTAAAAGTCCTTCTGTTCCTGAATATGCACTTTGAGCTTCATACCCATTGTCAACTAACATATCTTTAAGCAATTCATTTATATCACTATCATCCTCAATTATAAGTATATTCTCCTTCATTTTATCCCTCCCATTTTTATCCATTATATCACAAAAGCTACCTTATTTTGTCTAAAGGTAGCTCCATTCTTATTACTTTTTAACTTCTTCTATCTTATTATCACTTATATTATATATAAAACTTTTGTCTGTATTTGTTTTTAATTTTATAGTTTCATCAGTCACACTTTCTATATAAACAGAATCACTATCTATACTATAATCTTTATAAACTTTCTTTAGGTCATCTCCTGTAATTAAAACCTTTTCTTCTAGTGTTTTTAAATTCACACTTTTTATATGCTCAAGACCTGTTTTTCCTTTAGAGCAATTTAAATAAATATAATTATCGCTTAAAAAAGTTTCTCTTATTTTACAACCCGTAAAACTTTTAATAACCTTTGGCTTTTCTGAAAGCTTATAATAATAAAGGTTCTTTTCATTAGTAGTATTTTCTGCAAAAGTTATATATTCTTTATTTAAATCAATTACTGAAATATCTTCACCCATTTTTAATTCATTATTCTTATCAACAGCTCCCTTACGTTCTACCATATGTTGAACCTTTGTTTCCTTTGTTTCTAGATTATATGTCTCTACTATTTGTTTATCAAACTCAACAAATCTATAAGCTATATCTTTTCCATTATAACGAACATCAAAAAAGACGCTATAATCCATATTTTCAAGCCCAGCTTCTTTTACTAAAAAAACCTCTTCTGAATCTAATTTTCTACATTTTATTTTATACTTAATGTCAGTTTCTTTTTCCTCATATTCTTCCCAAATTAAAAGGTCATCTATAACCTCTCTCATACCTATAACAAAGCCTTCTTCTGCCTTTTCTATTACTGTAACCTTGTCCTTATCTTTATTTAGTACTAAAATTGCATCTTTACTTTCTTTAAATTCATCCTTGTCTTTTAAATATACAATTTCCTCGCCATCCTTATAAACTGTCCTATCTCCTATGTCTCCTGCTAGAACACTTATAACATCGCCTTTTTCATATTTTGATAAAATCTTTTCATTTCCACACCCAACTAAACTTGAAACAACCAATACACTTAATAATATTTTTGTTTTTCTCATAAAATCACCCCCTCAATTTTACCATTTTTATACATTTATTACTATTGTTTTTACTTTTATTTTTTTGTATTATAATCTCAAGGGAGTGATATTATGTTAAATTTTAAAAATGGTCTTAATTATGATGAATACATGAAGCTTGGAACTGCTGAAGATAAAAAAATGAATAAAGAATTTTATGAAAAATCACCTATTCATAGTGAACCTGCTTCAAACATTAGTGATTCACCTTTAAATATTGCAGTCTTTTCAATGACACGTTGTAAAGATGCTGCAACAGTTGTACCAGTTTTACTTAAGCTTACAAAAAGCAATCCTAATATTTCAATAAAATTTTTTGATAAAGAAGGTAATGAAGATTTGCTTAAAAGCTTAACTGGTGATGTTCGTATTCCAACAATTTTAAAATTAGATTCTAAAGGTAATGTAACAGATTCATTTTTAGAATTCCCAACTTGTGTGACAGATAAAATATTGGATTCTCCGACAGAAAAAGAATCCATTGTCGCTGATTTTCGTGATAATAAATATTTTACTGAATTAAAAAAAGAAATTTTGAATTTACTATAAAAAAATATGTCGCATATTTAAATGATATGCGACATATTTTTTATGAATTGAAATCTTCATTATTTCTTCTTAATACATGTTTATATTTAGGCACTTTTAAGTTTCTCTCTTTAAATTTTCCATTTAAGTAATTCCTATTATATTCAACCTTTGGTGAATTTGGAACATATATTGCAGTCATCTCATTGTAGTAATTTGCTGTTTCAATATCTCCTAAATTAGAGTAGCAAACACAAAGTTGTATACTCGGAATCCATGTATAGTACTCTTTTATATTAATCCCCATATACCCCTCTTCTGGTTCACAAAGCATTGCTGCCTTATACCAGAATATTGCTGTCTTGTAATCATTTTTTCCTATAAAATATTCTCCTGCTCTACAACAAATATCCGCTCTAGGTATCCCCCACTTGTAACTGTCACAAATAACCTCTATTGTTTTATCGCCCTTACCTATAGCATTATAACATTGTATCAAATTCGCTGTCGCCGTCTTTAAATCTTCTATCCACCCTTTTCCACTATCTAAAAATGCTCTATATTGTTCAATCGCCTCTTCATATTTAGCATTATAATAAAGCTCATTTGCAAAATAAAATCTATCCCTTGTTGTAAATTCCTCATTGTTTTGCTCCATTAGCCTAAATACAGCTATATTCCTATTTGTATGTGGTTTATCCTTTCCATGATGCACAGATATATCACTGTGAAACATTCTTCCTGATACCTCTAGATATTCATGAATTCTTCCTATCCATTTAAAATCTAAGCTTCTTTTAACTAATCTATTTCTTCTTAAAGAATATGTTGTATTTCCTTTTTCATCTCTACTTAATGAGTAATGCATTGATACCGCATCTAACTCTTTATTCATAGTTTCCTTTAACTTTATAAGTTCCTTGAGATTTTCCTCAGTTATATAGTCATCTGCGTCTAGCCAAAATATATACTCCTTTGTAGCCTTACTAAATGCAAAATTTCTTGCCTTGCTAAAATCATCACACCATTCAAAGTCATATATCGCTTCTGTATATTCACTCGCTATTTCCTTTGATTTATCTGTTGAACCTGTATCTATTATTATTATTTCATCTACAAAATCTTTCACACTATCTAAACATCTCTTTAAGATATTTTCTTCATTTTTTATTATCATACATAAACTAATTTCAATCATTTTTCTCTCCCACTCTTGCTTATTATTTTATATTGTATGATTTAAAATTTAAATTTGTAACTATAGTAATTGCATTTCTATAGAAATAAGCCACCACATTAAATATGTGATGACTTATTAAACTTCTCTATATAATTTAATACATCTTCTTTAGGTATCGGTTTACTGAAGAAGTATCCTTGTAAATTGTCGCATTTTAAATCTTTTAATAAATTTAACTGTATCTCATTTTCTATTCCTTCACAGGTCACTTTTAATTCTAATATTTGTGCTAAATCTATTAGTGTATCTATAATTGCTAATGTTTTTTTATCTTCTTGTATATTCAAGATTAAACTTCTATCTATCTTTATAACATCTAGTGGTAAATTTTTTACGTAATTAAAGGATGAATATCCAACACCAAAATCATCTAAAGATATTAAGAACCCTTTTAATCTAAGCTTTTTAAGTATATCTATTACATAATTGATATCTTCTAAAATTTCATCTTCAGTAATTTCTAACTTAATATTATTTTTAGGTATCTTATATTTTTCAACTATTTCTACCACAAAATCTACAAAATCAGGTCTAGTCAATAATCCATATGATATATTCACCGATATATCAATTACTGTTCCATATAAAGCACTATATTCATGACTAAAGATACATGCATTTTCAAATACATTTTTATCTATATCTATAATAACTCCATTTCTTTTTGCTATTGGGATAAACTTATCTGGGAATATAATTTCATTTTCTTCCTTCCATCTGACTAAAGCTTCTACACCTGTAATTTCCTTTGTTTCAACACTGTAAATAGGTTGATAATAATTAATTAGTTTCTTTTCTTTTATTGCATTATTTAATTTTTCTTCCATTAAATAATCTTCTAAAAGAGTTTTCTTAAATATAGTAAATTTATTTCCCTCTATAAGCTTACTATTATACATTGCTATATCTGCATTCTTTATAATAGTTTGTACATCTCGTCCATTGAAAGGATATATAGCTATTCCCATACTAATATTTAATTTAAAATAAAATTTCTTAAACTCATAAATTTTAGAAATTTGTTTTATTACAAGCTCTGCAAACTTTTCAACTTCTTCTTCTGATAATTTACCTATTCTAATTAAAGCAAATTCATCTCCACCAAATCTTCCTATTTTTATATCTTTTGATGATATCTTAATCAAATCATTAGCAACTTCTAATAATAATCTATCTCCATAATCATGACCTACAGTGTCATTTACCTTTTTAAAATTATCCAAATCTATAAAATAGAATGAAAATTCCTCATTACATCTAATAAGGTCATCAATACATTCTGTTAATTTTCTTCTATTATAAACTGATGTTAGTTCATCAAAGTTAGCTAAATATTTCATTTCTTCCGAATAAGCTTTCAACTCTTTATTTGTGTGATTTGAACTTTTTAAAAGATTTTTTATAACATTAGTCAAATTTGAAATTTCATCTTTATATTTATCTTCATTTAGACCTTCTAAATCTAACTTTCTAATATCCACGTTTGTTAATTTTTTGCTTAAACCCACTACTCTTTTTATAACTGTTTTTTGAATAAAAATATATAAGCACATATTAATAATTATTGTTACAATCATTAATAAAACCATAAATAATCCAAAGTTTTTAGTTATTGTTTTTTGAACTTCCTTAGTTACAACTACCTCAATATATATTTTATTTTCATTTCCTAATTCATTAACTTCTATAAAGCTATATATTTTGCTATCTTCCTCTAAAAATAAATGCTCTCTCTCTTTATCTTTTGTTTTATAAACTTCTCTTTTTAATAGTGGTTTTTCTAAATATATATTTATTTCTGAATCTGTACTTTTTCCAATATACTCTTTAACTTTATTATCAAATTTAGTCACTGATACTAGATAATTATAATTTCCTATGTCAATTGGTGTATACGCTAATAAAAAAGCTTCATTTCCAAACTTAGTTATACCACTTTTACTTCCTAAGTCTCTATTAATTACATCCTTTATACTATTTATCACATTGTTATTAATCTTTTCACTATCATCACTTATCTTCATCATATTACTATTTTTAGTATTTACTAAAAATATTGTTTTATTAAGCTCCCCTTTCGTTTCAATTTTTTTATCTTCATTATCTTCAGTATAGTTATTCTCTACTATTTTTTTATATAAATTTATTTCCTCTCTATTTTTAACTAATAGTCGTTCAAATGTATGAGCTGCTCCTGTCGATATCTCACTAGCTCTCAATCTTTCCCCTTCATCTGCTCCACTTTTAAACCCTATATAAAAGCAGATACATATAACGACACTTGCTATCAATGAAATAGCATATACAATTCCTATTCTTTTTGATAACTTCACACTCCCACCACCCATTTTCTTCTCTATTTTCTTATATTTTACATTATATCGCGAACTGTAACGTAAAAAAAGATTATATTTACAAAATATAATCTTTAATGGTTATTATTTAATATTTTTATATTATTCCATAAGATAATATTATTATCTTTATTCATAATAACTCTAATATCACCATCCTGTGAAATAACAAATCCTATACTGTTAGGTTTCTTATAACAATATCTCATCATTGATCTATGCCTTGTTCCAAAATGCTCATAGTGAACCTCTTTTAAAAATCTTCCCCTTGAATCATTTGCAATATAAATTCTAGGAGGTTTTTCATTACATAATATTTCTACACCAAAACCATTTACTTCAAATTTTGAATTCATTAAAACTAATCCATCAACACAACTTAATGAAGAAATGTATTTTATTGCTCCACTTATACTATTCTCATACTCTTTAACATCTATTACTGTGCAATCCTTCTTATTTATTAATAAATTAGAGATTCCAGCCCTACTGTTTCCCATTATCTGATCAAATATTCTATCCTCTAAATAATTTAGCTTAACTAAACTTTCCCCATACTCTAACATTTGTTTTCCTAGTCTATCATATAAAATATTATATTTTATATTTAAATCTTCCTCAAAAATACTATTATCAATTAATATAGCTCCACCATGTCTGTATTCTTTTATATTTATAAGTATTCTACATATAATTGATACCCATTTTTGCTTTAATATATTATTCCAACTATCTCTACTTCCATAAACTTCATCATCAGTTCTATCTTCAACCTTCATTATGTACTCGTATATGTATTCTTGAAGCTTTTCTATAACAATTCCATCCTTAAAAACATCAATCTGATTATTTATTAAAACACTTTTCTTTAAACTTGCTATCTGTTTATATCCTCTGTATACAACAAGCTCTGCAAGTTCTTCTATATCCACATAGAAAACACCTGGTCTTTCTGGACCTGTACTACTTTCGTTTAATATAAAGTTATGATATGAATCTTCTTGGTCTATCATTCCCCATATAATCCATTTTCCATTTATAAAATCAACTGCTAAAGCTGTCACCTCTGGATCAGCAGCCTTAGCTATTTTTACAAGATTTGAAATAGTTAACTCCACATCATCTCTAAATCGTATGTATGACCACCTGTTTTTCATTATTCTTTTTGGTGGATTAAAATCTGGCATATTTTTATTAATATATGTAAGTCTTACTTTAATAGGTTGTAATTCTTCTGTCTTTAAACTAGCAAAATAAGCTACTTCAAAAAGTGCTTCTAACTCTTCAACTGTAACTTTTAAATTAGTTCCACTTAAATAAAAGAAATTATAAACTTCCTTTGCTAAATCTACTGGATATGCAAATTTTATTTTTTCCACTTTGCTCACTCCTTTTCTTTAGTTCTTTACTAAAGATTATACTCCTTTAAGATAATTTTAGAAAATAAAAAAACCTGTAAATCATTTGATTTACAGGTTAAAATTCTATCTTAAAATTAAGCGAAATATCTGTCTAATAATCCTTTGAAAGCTCTTCCGTGTCTAGCTTCATCTTTACACATTTCGTGAACTGTGTCGTGGATTGCATCTAAGTTTAATTGTTTAGCTAAAGTAGCTAAATCTTTTTTACCTTGACATGCACCAAACTCAGCGTCAACTCTTGCTTGTAAGTTAGCTTTTGTATCAGCTACTACAACTTCACCTAACATTTCTGCAAATTTAGCAGCATGCTCAGCTTCTTCGAAAGCTATTCTTTTGTAAGCTTCAGCAACTTCTGGCTTACCTTCTCTATCTGCTTGTCTTGACATTGCTAAGTACATTCCAACTTCTGTACATTCTCCCATGAAGTTAGCTCTTAATCCTTCGATTATTCTTTCGTCAACACCTTGTGCAACTCCGATTCTGTGTTCGTCAGCCCAAGCCATTTCTCCAACTTGCTCTTTGAATTTATCAGCTCCAACTCCACATACTGGACATTTTTCTGGTGCCATATCTCCCTCATGAATGTATCCACATACTGTACAAATAAATTTTTTCATTTTAATTTCCTCCTCTATTTTCACACACATAAATTTTATTTATTTCTCTAAATTTTTAAAAACCATTTTAACTTTTAAAAATTTAGTTTCAATCTTTTCAATACCTCTTTGGTATGTTTTTATTATATAATAATTATTATTAGTTGTAAATAGTTTTTTGAAAATTTTTTTAAAACTGTCCTTTAAAATTATATTATAATTGGATAATCTTGTATATCTTTTTAATGTTACATTTTTTTACAATATTCTATTTAAAATCTAAACCTTACTCTTACCTCACTCAATAA
>NZ_JBOFRG010000150.1:0-18432 GCF_051650885.1 Clostridium sp. | reverse complement strand
ATATCTACATTTTCAGTATCATATTTTTTGGTTTTTATATCATAAACTTTTCTATATAATGGTACTTCATTACTAATAAACCCACCTTGTAGAATTTTTTCTGATTCTGTGTAAATTCCCTTCCACTTAAAATCTATATTAGTTAAATATTTTAATGCTAGTAAATCAATATAACAAAGTGTTACTTTATCACTATTTCCTGTTCCATCATTAAAATCAACTAATAAATTTCCTTCTTTTAAGTTTTTATATAATCCATTTGCAATTTCAATTGCATAATATCTATCTTTTACACTTCCCCACTTTTCTCCTGCAATTATTAATGCTTTTATTATTCTAAGTTCATCTATAGTTGCAGAAACCTTTGATTTTTCATTTCCATCAATTCTCCAACTTATAAGACCATTTTCTAAAAGCATATTTTCTTTTATATACTGAAAAGTTTTATTAAATCCTTCTTCATCATTTCTTTCTATATAATAAAGAAGCATTAAGCCTTCTGATTCTGATAATACTGAATCACCCTTTGTAATATCGCCCTCATTTTTTTCATTCAAATAATTTGTTTTTATACCACCATTTTCAGTAGTCATTTCATTTTCTATAAAGTTATATAAAATCTCTTCCCTACTTGTGGGTGGACTACTTCCCCATGTTTCAACCACTTTAACAGGAACAAAATACGGCATTAATACCTTTACTATTATTAATGTTATTAATGATAGTATTAAAAAAACTGTTATTCCCATTGTTAATTTTTTCTTTTTACCCATTAGAAAAAATCCCCCCTTCTCAATCCTCTTCTATTCTCCATATAGGAATTTATAAACTTCATAATTAAAGTTTATTCTATCTACATAATTCTTAGTTTCTTTAAATGGTATAACATCTAAGTTTTCCCCATCCTTTGAATACGCCGAATTTTTTAGCCACTTATTTACGTTTCCTCTTCCAGCATTATATGCAGCTAAAACAAGTTCCCTATTCCCATTAAACTCTTTAGATAGATTATCTAAATACCAACACCCCATTTTTATATTTGTATCCTCATTATATAGTACATCTGAATTAAAATCTGTTCCACCCATTTGCTCCCATATCCACTTACCTGTAGACTTTGTGATTTGCATTAACCCTATTGCATCCTTATGGGAGTGAGCATTTTCATTAAATCCACTTTCTGCTTTCATTACTGAAAGAACAAATAATGGGTCTAAATCATATTCTTTACTATATTTATCAACTATATCTTTATGTGCATATGGAAAAACATAGTTTTTTATAACAAATAATCCACTAGCTATAATTATTACTGCAATAAGGATTCCTATTATTAACTTTTTAAACTTCATCCTTTTCCCTCTTTTTCTAAATCTTATTATTGAAGAAGGTGATTATATCTAAAACTTGCTCTTTAGTTTTTTCTAACTCTCTATTATTATCTATAATAATATTGGCAAATTCCTTTTTCTTTTCTAGTGGCATTTGTGCATTAATTCTATTTATTACATCATGATTATTTAATCCATCACGTCTTTTAACTCTTCCTATCTGAGTTTGACTTTCTGCTGTAACTAATATAATATAATCCATTTCTTCATGTAGCTTTGTCTCTATTAATGTAGGTGCATCTATTATTATTATCTTTTTTTTCTTTTTTTCTAATTTTTCTATTTCTTTATAAATACTTTTTATTATATATGGCATTATTATATTTTCATATTTTATCCTTTGATTTGGAAACCTGAATATATGGTTTCCAAATTCTTTACGTCTAAAATCTCCACGCCAATCAAAAAAGCCGTCCCCAAATTCTATTCTTACCTTTTGTAATATTTCTGGATATTCTATAAGAACTTCTCTTCCTATAACATCTGCATCGATTATATCAATCTTTTCTTCTCTAAATATATTTGATACAGTGGATTTTCCAGTCCCAATCCCACCTGTAAGCCCTATCTTTAACAAACTATTTCACCCTTTCTACTTTATGTCATACCATGTTTTACCTGTATTTGAGTCTACTTCTAATGGAACATCTAGTTTTAAAACATTTTCCATTTCTTCTTTTACAAGTTTCTTAACAGTTTCTAATTCATCTTCTTTAACATTTAGTATAAGTTCATCGTGTACTTGTAATAACAGTTCACTTCTTAATTTTTCCTTTTGTATTCTATTATATACATTAATCATTGCTATTTTTATAATATCTGCTGCACTTCCTTGAATTGGTGCATTCATGGCAAGTCTTTCACCAAGTGCTTTTACTATTCTATTTGAAGATTTAATTTCTGGTATAAATCTTTTTCTATTTAAAATAGTAGTACATATTCCTGTTTCTTTTGCATCTTCAACTACCTTTTCAAGATATTCTTTTATTTTAGGGTATCTTGAGAAGTAAATTTCCATATATGAACTTGCTTCTTTTTTAGTTATTTTTAAATCTTGTGCAAGTGAGAAATCACTCATTCCATATACTATACCAAAGTTAACTGCCTTTGCTCTAGATCTCATTAAGCTAGTTACTTCATCAACAGGTACATTAAATACTTCTGCTGCTGTTTTAGTATGAATATCACTATGCTCTTTAAAAGCATTTATCATATTTTCATCTCTACTTATATGAGCAAGCACTCTTAATTCTATTTGAGAATAGTCTAAAGATAAAAGTGTATCTTCAGGATTATCTGTAATAAAGAACTTTCTTATCTCTCTTCCCATTTCATATCTTATAGGAATATTTTGAAGGTTTGGCTCAGTACTTGAAAGTCTTCCTGTTGTTGTTACTGTCTGATTGAAGTTTGTATGAATCTTTCCATCAGTATCTATTAATGCCTTAATTCCTTCTACATAAGTTGAATATATCTTACTTATTTGTCTGTAATACGTTATTTTTTCAATGATAGGATGGTCATCTTTAAGCTTATTTAATACATCTGCGTTAGTTGAATATCCTGTCTTTGTTTTCTTAATAACTCTTAAGTCTAGCTTTTCAAAAAGAATAACTCCAAGTTGCTTTGGTGAATTTATGTTAAACTTTTCTTCTGCTAAAGCGTATATCTCTGCTTCAGTCTTATCTAGCTCACCTTTAAACTTAACCTGAAGTGAATCTAAAACTTCTCTATCTATTTTAAATCCTACATTCTCCATATCAGCTAAAACAAACATTAATGGATGCTCTATATCATAATATAATTTTTCCATATTTTCTTTTCTTATTTTATCTTTTAAATCTTTTTCAATAGCTTCTAAATATGTTGCACCATTTAATATGATATTTTCCTTGTTATCCCCTTTAATTTCTTCAAAGATAGTAAATGAAGCTACTTTATCAACTGAATAATCACCTCTTGATGAATCAATAATATAAGCTCCTATTGCTGTATCAAAATTAAAGCCTTCTATTTTAATATCATTATTAAGTAATATTTTCACTAAAGCTTTTCCATCATGTATAGTTTTTTCAATCTTTTCATTTTGGAAGAATTCTTTTAATAGAGATATATTAATATGCTCCATATCTAGCTTATATACCTTTTTCTTTTCACCAAAGTGAATATATTTTATTTTTCTTTCTGAGTTTAAAGGAGTATGCTCTTCTACATATGTTATATAATATTTATTATTTTTACTTAAAAATTCATTTAAGTCTTTTTCTTCTAACTCTATAACTTCTATAGCTTCTTCTTCTTTTTCTTCTTCTACAACCAATTTACTTATTGTATTTCTATTCATTCCAAGCTTTAATAACAGTTCTTTTGCCATAACTGGATTATCTTCTTTTTCTCCTTCTATAGCTTCCATTATTCCTGTAATTGGTGCATTGACTTCTATTGTTGCAAGTCTTTTACTAAAAATTGCTTGTTCTTTATTTTCTTCAAGATTTTCTTTTAATTTCTTTCCTGATAATTCATCTATATGCTCTAAAACATTTTCAACAGAACCATAATCTTTTATTAATTTAAATGCAGTTTTTTCTCCTACACCTGGTACTCCTGGAATGTTATCACTCTTATCTCCCATAAGTCCTTTTACATCTATAAACTGAGTTGGTGTAACTCCAAACTCTTCTATAAATGTCTTTTCATCATATACAGCGACTTCTGAAACACCCTTCTTAGTTATTACTACATTTATATTAGTATCAGCTAATTGAAGAGCATCCTTATCTCCTGTTACTATAAATACTTCAATTCCATTTCTACTAGCTTCTTTTGCTATAGTTCCAATTAAGTCATCTGCTTCATATCCTTCAAGTTCATATGAATCAATACCTAAATATCCTAAAAGCTCCTTCATAATTGGGAATTGCTCATATAATTCTGGAGCCATTTTTTTTCTTCCAGCTTTATAGTCTTTATATTCCTTATGTCTAAATGTTGGTGCTTTTTTATCAAATGTTGCTATTATATATTTTGGATTTATATCTTCTTTCATTTTTATAAGCATATTTACAAAACCATAAATAGCATTTGTATGTATTCCTTCACTATTAGTTAAGGTCTGTGGAATTGCAAAAAATGCTCTGTTCATAAGTGAATTTGAATCTAATATTAATAATCTTTCCATCTCTTCCTCCAGTTATCTTTTTTCTTTTAATAATTATATCATTTTATAGTTAATTTTAGTAATTAAGTTCTTGTAATTTTTTCTAATTTTAAAAAATGCTTAAATCTAATTCTTTAGATAAATCACTTAACAACTCAATGCCTGCAATACTGTTTCCTTTTTCATCTAAAGCTGGTCCATATACTCCAATTCCCATTCTTTTTGGAACTGCACCTAAAATACCTCCTCCAACTCCACTTTTAGCTGGAATACCTATTTTAACTGCAAACTCTCCTGATGCATCATACATACCACAAGTAACCATTATAGTTTTTACTACTCTACAAATATCTTTTTCTATAAGTCTTTCATTGCTCCATGGAATTATTCCATCATTTGCAAGAACTGCTCCAAATCTTGCTAAATCCATAGCTGTTCCTTCAATGGCACATTGCTTAAAATAAAGAGATAAGATTTCTTCTACATTTCCATCTAAAATTTTGTTTCCTTTCATATAGTATGCAAGGGCTCTATTTCTATCCCCTGTTTCTTTTTCTGATATGTACACTTCTTCATTTATGCTTATGTTCTCATTATTAGTTCCCTTTTTTAAAAAGTCTAATAATCTATTTAATTTTTCTTCTTCATTATTCCCTTTTATTAAAGAAGTAGTCATTATAGCACCTGCATTTATCATAGGGTTATATGGTCTTTTTGTATCTTTTGTCTCTAAATTTACAATTGAGTTAAACCCTTCACCTGTAGGTTCTACATTTACTTTTTCTAAAACCTTTTTATATCCATTGTCTTTAATTGCTAGCATAAGACTTACAACCTTTGATATGCTTTGAATTGTAAACTTCTTATTACATTCACCTGCACTAAATTCTCTTCCATCTAATTTAACAATGGCTACTCCTAAATGATTTTTATCGCCTTCAAGTAATGCTGGAATATATGACGCCACATTTCCAAGCTTTCCATACTTTCTATTTTTTTCAACTAATTCTTCTAATAGTTTATTCAAAACTTACACCTCGTCCCCTAATCTTTAGTACTTCTATTATATTACTTATTAAGTTTCCATACAATCACAGTAAAAATTCACTTTATTTCAACTTAATATGTTTTCAATAAATTTAAACTTTATTTTATAAGAATAACCTTTCATATGATAAAATAATAATAATAAATACATTTGGAGGTATAGATTATGATTAAAAACCTAAATACAATACTTGAAAAATATGCAGATTTAATAGTAAAAAAAGGTCTTAACATTCAAAAGGATGGACTTTTATTTATAAATTCTCCAATTGAATGTGCAGAGTTTTCTAGAATAATTTCAGAAAAAGCTTACAACGTTGGGGCAAAAAATGTTTATATCAATTATGGTGATGAAAATTTTTCTAAAATAAAACTACAAAATGAATCTTTAGAAAGTTTAAAAGAAGTTCCTGATTTTGAAATTGAAAAATATATGTACTATCAAAGAAATGGTGCTTCATTCCTTTCAATATCAGCTAGTAATCCTGAACTTTTAAAAGAGATAGATGGAAATAAAATAGCAGCCTCATCACAAGCTAGAAGTATAGCTTTAAAAGATTACTATGAAAAAGTAATGAATAACGAAAATGCTTGGTGCGTAGTTTCTGTTCCATCAAAAGCTTGGGCTAAAAAAGTATTCCCAGAACTTAATGAAGAAGATGCAGTAGACTCTTTATGGGATGCTATCTTTAAAATAGTAAGAGTTGATTTAGAAAATCCTGTAGATGCATGGGATAAACATTCAAAAAGCTTAAAAGAAAATATTAAATTCTTCGAAAAATACAATTTTAAAAAATTAAAATACACAAACTCAATAGGAACTGATTTAGAAATAGAGCTTCCTGAAAACCATATTTGGTGCGGTGGTTCTGATGTAACTACAGGTGGTGTTGAATTTATTGCAAATATGCCAACTGAAGAAATATTTACTCTACCAAAAAGAGATGGTGTAAATGGAATAGTTTATTCAACTAAGCCATTAAACTATAATGGAACTTTAGTAGATGAATTTACCTTAACTTTTAAAGATGGTAGAATTGTAGATTTTACTGCAAAAGAAGGTTATGACGCTTTAAAAAGCTTAATCGAAACAGATGAAGGTTCTCATTACTTAGGAGAAGTTGCACTTGTTCCTTATGATTCACCAATTTCAAACTCAAACATCCTTTTCTACAACACATTATTTGATGAAAATGCTTCATGTCACCTAGCAATAGGTCGTGCATATAGCAGTTGTATTAAAGATGGTGAAAAAATGAATGAAGAAGAATTATTAAAAGCTGGTGCAAATAATTCTTTAAAACACGTTGATTTTATGATTGGCTCTAAAGATTTAAATATTGTTGGATATACTCATGATGGAACTTCAATAAAAGTATTTGAAAATGGAAACTTCGCTTTTTAAATAACTTTAAAAGGACTGCTAAAATATTTTTAGCAGTCCTCTTTTTTACTCTTCGTTTTCTTCAATATCTTTATTTAAATCTACTGAAACTTCTTTTTCATTTTTTGGTTTTGCTTTTTCAACCTTTTCTCTATAATCTTCTATAGCTTTTTCAAGGGCATCTGCAAAAACACTAAATCTTCTCTTAACAGTTCCTTTAAAACATATCCTTTGAATAAGTGTATTAAACCACTGGAATGCTCCTGGTGTATCCTCAGTTTCTTCTAAGGTTATTTTTGTTCTTTCATC
The DNA here is from genome assembly GCF_051650885.1 of Clostridium sp. Taxonomy (GTDB): domain Bacteria; phylum Bacillota; class Clostridia; order Clostridiales; family Clostridiaceae; genus Clostridium. Next base: position 11,144 of record NZ_JBOFRG010000150.1, on the reverse strand, counting down.
TCCATCTCTTTCAAATGAATAAGTTGAAACGTATACCATTTTATCTTTAACACTTGTTATTTGATAAAGTTCATTTGTCTTATAATCTGTTATTTCTACTCTGCATGTCCCAGATTTTGCTGAATAAGTTCCTACCTTTTTTGTTACATAACAACCTATAGGTTCCTTTTCATTAAACTTTGGAAAATCTCTCTTTGCAGTTCTTATGAAAACCTTAAAAACTTCTTCTACTGGATAATCTACTACTGTTGAATTTATAAATCCCAAAATAATTCCCTCCTGTAACTCTTAAAAAATAAATCTACTTTTATTTTACCATATTTCTGTATATATTTTCTATATTATTAGCTATGTATTATAAAACCTTTATTTTATTTAAAAAGAGGTGTGGATAATTCCACACCTCTCTTATTTAAACTAATTAATCTTCGTTTCCTACTTTGTTTGCAGCGATAACGAATGGAGTCCATATTAATACTGCAAGAAGTAATAATGCTGCTGCTAAGATACCAGCTTTGATATCTCCACCAGTTCCAACTACTGCTGAGAAGATTGGTGGTGTTACCCATGGTCCTGCAATAGATAACTTACTAACAAGACCTGCATTTGTAACCATATATGCGATTGCAATACAGATACCTGGAGTTATTATAAATGGTATGAAGTAAATTGGGTTTAATACAAGTGGTAAACCGAATATTACTGGCTCATTTATTTGGAAGATACCAGGTGCGATAGCAAGTTTTGCAAGTTCTCTTGACTCTTGCTTCTTAGAGAAGATGAATATAGCGATTAATAATGCTAAAGTTCCTCCTGATCCTCCTGGCATAGCGTATACGTCAACAAAGTTTCTTGTTAATACGTGAACAGCTTCTTTACCTTGGTTGATTAACTCTAAGTTTTCAGCTAATGTTGGAGAGTACATAGCATTTAACGCTGGCTCTACCATGTTCATTCCGTGTAATCCGAAGAACCATAATAATTGTGATAATGTTACTAATACAATGTATGTGATTGGTGATGCACCAAGTTTCATTAATGGCTCTTGGATAGCTTTTTCAATCATAACTTTTAATTCAGTTCCGAATCCTACGAAACTTACTGAGAATACAACACCTGCAATAAGAATTACTATTAATGCTGGAATAACTGCTGCGAATGCTTTTGATACAGCTGGTGGCACTTGCTCAGGCATTTTGATAGTGAATCCTTTTTTAGTTAAGAATATAAATAATTGACCTGCTACTAAAGCAACGATCATAGCTGTAAACATAGCTGTTGAGTTGAAGTTACCCCAACTTAACATTCCCCATGCGCTTCCGTTAACTGCTTCTTTAGTTGCCTCATCGATAACTATTGAAATTGGTTGTGCATCTGGAATTAATGTTAAGAATGCAGCTAATGCTGTTAAAGCTGTAGCTAATGGGTCTACTTCATATTGTCTTCCTAAAGCATAAGCTATAGTTAACACGATGAAAATACTAGTTAATGCTAGTGTTCCCCACCACATGTTGTTTACGATTGGGTTTATATACTTAGTAATGAATGGTTGTACCGATTCAGCATATGCTCCCATTGTGTTTAATTTTGCACCTATTAATGAGTCCGCTTTAAAAAATACGTTTAAGAATAATGATCCTAAAGATCCTGCCATAAATATTGGTAATGTTCCTATAAATCCGTCTCTTAGAGCACATAATTGCTTTTGACGCCCTAATTTTTCAGCTATTGGCATAAGAAACTTTTCTAAGCCTGCAGCTAATTTGTCCATGAATTTCATTTTAGTTCCCCCTTATATACTTTTATTTATATATGATTGCTTTTTATTTTAGAAAAAGTGCCATAATTCTAAAATATAAGCTATACATACCATAGTTTAACTATTACACCTCTTGACCATTAAATTATAGTGTAATCTAGTTTTAGTAATTTTTTGCTAAAAATATGAAAGTATGAAAATAATCCTCTAAATCCTGAAAGACCAACTTCACATGTTAACCTAACAGTTTTATTCTTTTCTATATTTATGTTTAAAATATTACTTTTAGCTCCTAAAACTTTAATAAATATTTTATGTGTTCCCTCCTTAAGATTTAATACCTTTCTGGCATCATCACTTATTAAGGTAACCTTTTCATCGTTAACATAAACAGTGTAGTCTAAGAGTCTTAGCATATGACTTCCTGGTCTAGTTAAGATAATATCTCCCACTTTTAGACCTCTACTTTACGTATTGTTCTATTTGTGGCATTATTTTTTCCATGTTCTTTAATCCAAAATCAACTGGTTTTAAAGTTACATGTGGTACATTTACTGCTTCTAATTCAGCTTTAACTTTCTTTTCTACTAGCATTAATTCAGGTGCTATAATTGCTACTGCAACGTCTCCTCCTGCAAGAGCTTCCCCCATAGTTCCTTCAGTTCCAAAGATCCATTCTACTGGGTAGTTATTTTTCTCTGTGTATGCTACTGCAACTCTTTCGAAGGCTTTAGCTTGTCCTGTCCCTTTTGATAATACTAATACTTTACTCATTTAAAACATCTCCTTTTCTCTTTTACTTCCTTTAAAAGTATATTCTTCTTAATGGAAGTTATGACTATTTTATTAATTTCTTTAATAAATATATCATATTTTTTCTTTTTTGTATATATTTTACTTTTTCTTTTTGTTTTCTTAAAAGCATTTTCAATGCCTTTGGTTAACTCGTTTTTGATTATTTAGTAATTATTTACACTCTTATTCTATAACAAATTTTGGATAATGTAAACATTTTTATGAAATTTTTATGAAATTTTTTAACTTTTTTAGTATATTTTTTATATTTTTAAAAGAAATAGCATAACCTCAATGCTTTAAAGGTTATGCTAATCTTAAAAATTTATATGTTTTTTTCTAATTCTTCTCTAATTTCTCTTATAAACTGAAAACTATTTAAAACTTTTGGATTTTTAAACTCAGTTATTAATGCCATATCTTTTGTCATTTTTCCATCTTCAATAACTTTTATAGAAGCTTTTTCTAATTTTTCTGCAAAATTACTTAATTCTAAATTATTATCAAGTTCTCCACGCTTTTTTAAAGCTCCACTCCAAGCAAAAATAGTTGCAATAGAATTTGTTGAAGTTTCTTCACCTTTTAGATGCTTGTAATAATGTCTTTGAACAGTTCCATGTGCTGCTTCATATTCATAATATCCTTCTGGTGATACTAAAACTGATGTCATCATCGCAAGTGAACCAAAAGCTGTTGCTATCATATCACTCATTACATCACCATCATAGTTTTTACAGGCCCATATAAAGCCACCTTCTGATTTTATAACCCTTGCTACTGCATCATCTATTAAAGTGTAAAAATATTCTATTCCTAAAGCATCAAACTTTTCTTTATATTCTTTTTCAAATATTTCTTCAAATATATCTTTAAAAGTATGGTCATATTTTTTTGAAATAGTATCTTTAGTTGAAAACCATAAATCTAATTTACTATCTAATGCATAGTTAAAACAACTTCTAGCAAAGCTTTCTATTGACTTATATTTATTATGCATTCCTAAAACTATTCCTTTTTCATTAAAGTCAAAAATAGTTTCTCTGGTTTCTTTTCCTTCTTTATTAGTAAATACTAATTCACATAGACCTTCTTCCTCTATTTTCATTTCTACATCCTTATAAATATCTCCATAAGCATGTCTTGCAATAGTTATAGGTTTGTCCCATGTTTTTACGTAAGGTTTTACGTTATTTACTAAGATTGGTGCTCTGAATACTGTTCCATCTAAAATTGCTCTAATAGTTCCATTAGGGCTTTTCCACATTTCTTTTAAATTATATTCTTCTACTCTTTGCATGTTAGGAGTTATTGTTGCACATTTTACTCCAACTCCATATTTCTTTATAGCATTTGCAGCTTCTACCGTTACTTCATCATTTGTTTTTTCCCTATACTCTAGCCCTAAGTCATAGTAGTCAGTATTTAGTTCTATAAAAGGCTCTAAAAGTTCTTCTTTTATAACCTTCCATAAAACTCTTGTCATTTCATCACCATCCATCTCAACTAATGGTGTATTCATTTTTATTTTACTCATATAATCCCCCCAAACAATTTTGTTTAAGGTGATTATATATTAAATTTACTTTTTTTTCAATTTATGTATTATTTTAATACTTCTACTTCTGTACCTTCTACTATATGACCACCTTTTATAACCTTTGAAAAAGTTCCATAAACAGGCATGATACATCTTCCAACTCTATGGAAAATTTCACATTCATTATGACATTTTTTCCCTATTTGAGTTATTTCAAGTATAGCTTCTCCAACTTTTAATTTTGTTCCTATTTCTAATTCATTAACTCTAATTCCTTCAATAACTAAGTTTTCTCCGAAGTCACCAAATACAACATTTCCTCCTTCTTTATTAAAATCATCTATCTTATCTACATTTAAAAGACTAACTTGTCTATGCCAGTTTCCTCCGTGAGCATCTCCTTCTAATCCAAATCCTTCTACTAGATTAATTTCAGGTATTCTCTTTTTAGCAGTTCCCTTTTTTTCACTTTTACAAATTGCTCTTATTTTTCCCATCTTTTTATCCTCCAATTTCATTCATGTTTCTTTCTTCTTCATTTTCATCTTGTTTGTTGAATAAATACATTTCTGGTTTATTGTATATTCCACTTTCTATTACTTTTAAAAGCTCCGCTTCATCTTCATTTCTTAAAATCTTTTTTAAGTCAATATCACTTTTCCAGTTTAAACATTGTTTAAGCATTCCATCTGTAGTTATTCTTATTCTGTTGCAATCTTCACAAAAACAATTACTTATTGCACTAATAAATCCAATTTTCCCAGTGTAATCTTCTATTTTTATATATTTTGCAGGACCATCTTTTTTATTTCTTTCTATAACTTCTACATTTAATTTATTTTCCTTCAAAACTTTTAAAATTTCTTCATTTGAAACTCCCTTAAAGTTTTTTCCTTCACCTATTGGCATAAGCTCAATAAATCTTAAAGCTATATCTTTCTTTTTTGTAAACTCTACAAGACTTAATATTTCATCTTTGTTTAGCTCATCAATAACAACTGTGTTAATCTTAATTTTTATTCCAATTCTTAAAGCTTTATCTATACTTCTTAAAACCTTATTAATATCTCCACCTCTTGTTATTTCTTTAAACTTTTCTTCATTTAATGTATCTAAACTAATATTTAAAGCTTTAACTCCATGTTCTTTAAAGAAGTCTAATTTTTCTTCTAAAAGAATACCATTTGTTGTTAATGCAATCTCTTCAATTCCATTAACCTTATTTATCTTTTCAATAAGGCCTTCAATATCTTTTCTAACTAAAGGTTCTCCCCCTGTTAATCTTACTTTTCTGATTCCAAGCTTTGCACTCGCTTTAATTACTTCTATAACTTCATCATTAGTTAATTTGTCTTCTACCTCAAAAAATTTATTACCTTTAGCTGGCATACAGTAAACACATCTTAAATTACATTTATCTGTTAAGGATACTCTAATGTAGTCAACTGTTCTGCCGAATTTATCTTTCAAATTTCCCACCTCTTACTTAATAGAAAAAGTCTCCACTCTTTCCACCTTTTTTACTTTTTAAATGTACATCTGTTATTTTTATTCTTTTATCTACAGCTTTACACATATCATATATTGTTAATGCTGCAATTGAAACTCCTGTTAAAGCTTCCATTTCAACTCCTGTTTTATCTGTAAGCTTTGCCATACCTTCAATATCTATTGCACATTCCTCTTCATTTATAGAAAAGTTTATATAGCATCCCTTTATCATTATAGGATGACACATTGGAATTAAGTCTGATGTCTTTTTCATTCCCATTATTCCAGCAACTCTTGCAACTCCTAAAACATCCCCTTTTCCTATTTCACCTTTTTTAATTAACTCTAAAGTTTCTGGACTTACTAAAACTTTTCCTACTGCAACTGCTACTCTTTCTGTATCTTTCTTTTTAGATACATCTACCATTACAGCATTTCCATTTTTATCAAAGTGAGTTAAACCATTATCCATCTTATTCACCCTTTCCAAAAGAACAATGTGGGAATGTACATACTTTACAATCAATTAAACATTGACCACCATGTCCAAGTGCACTTATATCTCTTCTTTTTAATTTTTCATCTGCTAATATTCTAGGAAGAACTAAATCAAATATTGTTCTTTTTGAATACATTACGCATCCTGGAAGCCCAACTATTGGTGTATTTCCATGGTATGCTAAAAGAAACATTGCCCCTGGAAGTACTGGTGCTCCATAAGTTATAAGCTCTGCACCACTTTCCTTTATAGCAGTTGGTGTAACATCATCTGGGTCTACTGACATTCCTCCTGTACATACTATAAATTCTGCACCTTCTTCTAATGCCTTATGAATTTCTTTTATAATGTCTTCTTTTTTATCATCTACAATGGCTTGATTTACAAGCTCACATCCATAATATTCTATCTTTCTTTTTACAGCAGGACCAAAGGCATCTTTTATTCTTCCATGATAAACTTCACTTCCTGTTGTTATCATATATGTTTTCTTACCTTTAATTTCTTCTACACTTATTATTTTTTCATTTATAAGATTTTCAGCTTCTATAATTTTCTTTTCATCTATTACAAGAGGTATAACCCTTGTTCCTCCTAATAATTCTCCTTTTTTTACTGGAGTATTATTATGTATAGTTGCTATAATTATCTCTCCTAAATCATTTATATCTAAAAGTTTTTCTTTATCTATTTTTAAAAGCCCATCTCTTTTTGCTATAAAGTTTATTTTTCCTTCTTTTATTTCACCAAACTCTATACCTTCGCCACAAACTAAATCTTTTATTCTTTCTGCTGCATCATTTTCATGTAGCATTCCTTCTTTAGCTTCCCAAACATATATATGTTCTTTTCCTATTTTTAAAAGCTCTTCAACATCTTCTTCTCTTATTATATGACCTTTTTTAAAGGCTCTTCCTTTAAATTCTCCTGGCACTATTTTAGTTATATCATGACAAAGAACGTTTCCCACTGCATCTTTTACGTTTATTTTTTTCATTTTTTCTTCTCCTTACTTTAATTTCTTAAGTATAAAGTTATATCCAAGGGTTAAAAAGATAGATATACAAACTATTATTATTAAAATAGTTCTTGCAACCTCTGTATTGTTGTTTTCAATAGCATAATACAACGCCATTGGTACTGTTTGTGTTTCCCCTGGTATATTTCCTGCAACTAAGATAGTTGCTCCAAACTCTCCAAAAATCCTAGCTATTGAAAGAATAGTTCCTGTAAGTATTCCCTTCTTAGATAAGGGTAAACTTATTTTTCTATATACAACTCTATCCTTTGCACCCATTTCCATTGCTGCAAGCTTCAAATCTTCACTTACTCCTAAAAGACTCGTTTTTATGCTTCCATACATTATAGGCATAGCTACAATAACTCCAACTATTATTGCTCCCACTATTGTAAAAATTATCGAAATATCAAAGCTTTCATAAAGAAACTTTCCAAGTACACCTCTTTTACCAAAAGCTATAAGCACTAAAAAACCTACTGCTGATGGTGGCATAAACATTGGAAGTAATATTATAGTTTCTAAAAAACTTTTTCCCCTTATCTTTTTATGAATCAAAAAGTAATTAAATACAATTCCAAGTACAAGTGTTATTATAAGAGATACTATAACTACTTGAAATGAAATAAAGAAAGCACTAGTTATCATTAATTTACACTAAATCCATAGCTTTTAAAGACTTCTTTCGCTTTAGCACTTTTTAAGTAATCTAAAAATTTCTTTGAATCTTCTAAATTATTATTTTCTTTCATAATTGATAAAGTATATTCTATTTTTTGGTGAGAGCTATTATTTATTTCATAAACTATTTTTGCATGCTTTAAATTTAAAGCATCAGTTTTATATACAAAGCCATATTCAGCATTTCCACTTTCTACATACTCTAATGCACTTTTTACACTTTTTCCATACACTAATTTATCTTTCACACTGCTATATAAATTATAATAATCTAAGCTTTCTTTTGCATACATCCCAGCTGGAACTGTATTTATCTCTCCAATTGCAATTTTTCCTGTAGCATTTTTCAAATCATCTAAGTTTTTTAAATGCTCATTTCCAACTATAACTAAAGAATTAGTTAATACAGTTTCTATTCTTTTTTCATATACATATCCTTTTTTCACTAAATCTTCTGAATACTCTTTATTTGCTGAAAAAAACATATTTACATTAGCTCCATTTAAAATTTGCTTTTGAAGTGTTCCTGAACCACCAATATTATATTTCACCTGTACCCCTGTTTCTTGTGTAAAGTTTTCCCCTATTTTCTCCATTGGATCTTTTAAGCTTGCTGCAATACTTACTGTAATTTCTTTATTTTCTTCTTTTTTATTGCATCCAACTAAACTTATAACCACCCCTGTAAGAATTACTATAGGAATAAGAAATTTTACTTTCTTGCGCATTCTCCTGTTCTTCCTTTCATAATGTCTATTCCATGCTTTAATTCTTCTATAAGATACTCCATAATTTCTCTACATGCCTTTGGACTTCCTGGCATATTCACTATTAAAGTTTCTCCCCTTATCCCTGCTGTTGCTCTTGAAAGCATAGCTCTTTTAGTTAATGTTAAACTATAAGCTCTTACTGCCTCTGGTATTCCAAGTGCTTCTCTTTCAATAACTTCTTTTGTAGCTTCTGGTGTTATATCTCTCTTGCTAAATCCAGTACCACCTGTAGTTAATACAAGCTCTATTTTTAAGTTATCTGCCATATTTATCATTTCATTTTTCAGCATTTCCTTATCATCTGGAAGCATAATATATTTTTCTACTTTAAAGTTATGCTCTTTTGCAATCTCCTCTATAACCTTTCCACTTAAATCTTCTCTTTTACCTTCGTATCCTGAATCACTGCTTGTGATTATTCCTAAAGTATACATTCTTTAAGCCTCCTTAAAATTTAATATTTTTTCTGTTATTTTTTCGTAGTCATTTCTATTTACTACATCTATATCATCTATCTTAATCTCTATATCTGATGCTACACAAATAAGCTTTTCTTTTTCACTAATTATTTTTGTACTTAATTTTGAATTAAACACTTCTATTTTATAAAGGTCACTTTTTTTATAGCCTTCAACTATAATAAAGTCCTTATCACTAAAAAGCTTTATAGCCTCTTCTAAACTGAGCTCTTTTTCTATTGTCATTATAGTTCTACCTTTAGCCACCATACAAATTTCACTAGCACCAGCTTCCCTATGCCTGTATGTATCTTTCCCCTTTTTATCTAAATCAATTGAGTGGCTATGATGTTTTATAGTTCCTACACTAAATCCACGTTCTTTAAGTTCCTTTATAACCCCCACTATAAGAGTAGTTTTACCAACATTTGAACATTCACCCATTACATTTATTATTCTTACCATTTTACTCACCTATAACTAACTTATCATATTCTTCTACTGTATTTATATTTATAAAATTATTTTCATCATTTATTTCAATAAATTTAACATTTAACCCTTTTATAAATCTTATTAATCCATATTTTTCTTCTTCTATACTTTTTTTTATTTTACCTAATATTTCTTTTTTATATACTCCACAAAAAGGTTCTATCTTTCCATTTACAGTAGGAATAAGACACTCCTCTTTAAAATCTATACTTCCAAGCTTATTTAAGATTTCTTTTTTTAAAAAAGGCATATCACAAGAAACAACTAATACTTTTTCATCATCCACTTCCGATAAAACTGAATATAAGCCTCCTATTGGCCCAATATTTTTTATTTTATCTTCAATTATTTTATATCCTTGTATCTTTTCTTTTATTTTTTCATCATTGCAGGATACTAAAATTTCTTTAAAATCTTTTAAAGCTTCAATTTCTCTATCTATAAACAACTTATCTTCATACTTTAGAAGAGCCTTTGGAGAATAGTTCATCCTTGAACTCTCTCCCCCTGCTAAAATAACTGCTATGCATTCTATCATCTTATTATATAAACCTCTTCACCAGATTTTAAGATTTCACCAGGCTTCACTTCTAAAATGCAATTACTATTTATCATAGTATGTACTTGCCCTGGACTTTGGTACACGTTGTTTATAGACACATATCCCTCATTATCTTTATATGCTCTTAAAAATCTTCTTTTCTTTCCTTTTTTCTCAAAGCTATCTTTTAACGTTGCCTTTTCATACTTTAACATATCTTCTTTGCAGTGTATCATTTTTAAAAGAGCGTCTCTACATAAAAGTTCAAAAGTAGTTGCACTTGCAACAGGTGTCCCTGATAAGCCTATATAAAGCCTTTCGCCTTTTTTTCCTACAAATAATGGAGAACCTGGTTTTATATCAACCTTCCAAAAAAGAATTTCATAACCTAAGTCATGTACAACCTTTTGAACAATATCCTTTTCTCCTACAGATACTCCACCTGTTGATATTATAATATCAGTCACCTTTTCTAACTCCATTATCCCATTTCTTAAGCTTTTTTCATTATCTAAAAGATTATTATATAAAATTCCATCTAAATTCAATTCTTTTATTCTAGAAATTAAAAAAGCTCCATTACAGTTAAATACTTTTCCATCTTTTAATTCTTCACCTGGATTTTGTATTTCATCACCTGTATTTATTAATCCAACTCTAGCTTTTTTATAAACCTTTATGTTGTTTAAACCAAGTGCCGCAAGTGCCATCATTTCTGACGAAGTTACCTTTTTTCCTTTTTCTAAAATTTTATCTCCTTTCTTAAAATCTTCACCTTCATAAATATAGTTATCATAAGCTTTATGCTCTTTAAAAATTTTAACTATTCCATCTTTCTCTTCTGTGTCCTCTTGTTTAACTATACAATTTAAACCTTCTGGAATCTTAGCTCCTGTCATAATTCTTATACATTCTCCATACTTCACTTCTTTTGTAGATACTTCTCCTGCAAAAATCTTATCTACAACTTTAAACTCTCTATAACCTTCAAGTCCTTCAAGTTCTTCTCCACGTATAGCATATCCATCTAAAGGTGACTTAGGAAATGGTGGATTATTTATTGGAGAGTAAACATCTTCAAATAAAGTTCTACCTAGTGC
>NZ_JBOFRG010000149.1:0-1191 GCF_051650885.1 Clostridium sp. | reverse complement strand
AACCGAATTCATTTAATTTTAAATTTATACTTGATCCTAATCCACCATTTATTACATTATCTTCAATTGATATTATAATATCTTGGGTCTTTGAAAGGTTTTCTAACAAGTCATCATCTAGTGGCTTTATAAATGTTGCATTGATTAAATTTATATTAATTCCTGTCTCGTCTAACATTTTCTTCGCAATAACTCCAGTAGATACCATTTTTCCTGTTGCTATGATAGAAATTTTATTTTCTTTAGAATTCATAACTTCCCACTTTCCAAATTTCACATCTGTAAGAGGTTTCATATTATCACAACTGTCCCCACCTCTTGGATATCTTATAGCAACTGGTCCATTTTTTTCTATCGCCCAATCTAACAGTAATTCTACCTCTTCTAAGCATTTTGGTGCAATTATTGTCATATTTGGAATCATTGATAAATATGAGATATCAAAAATCCCTTGATGTGTCTCTCCATCTTCTCCAACAATTCCTGCTCTATCAATTGCAAAAACTACCGGTAAGTTTTGGATACATACATCATGTAATACTTGATCAACACCTCTTTGTAAAAATGTTGAGTATACTGCAAAAACTGGCTTCAGTCCTGAACAAGCCATTCCAGCTGCCATAGTAACTGCGTGTTGTTCTGCTATACCTACATCAAAAAATCTATTTTCAAATTTCTTTCTAAAACTATTTAAACCTGTTCCATCTGGCATTGCTGCAGTTATCGCTACAACATTTTTATCTTTTTCTGCAATTTTCACAAGTGCTTTTCCAAATGCTCCAGAGTAATTTTCTTTTCCTTTTGCTCCAACTACTTCTCCACTTTTCTTATCAAATGGAGATATTCCATGATATTTACATGGACTTTTTTCAGCAAGTCCGTAGCCTTTTCCTTTAGTTGTAATTGTATGTATAATTACAGGCCCATTCATCATTTTTGCATTATTTATAACCTCTTTTAACTTCACTATATCATGTCCGTCAATTGGCCCTAAATACTTTATTCCCATATCTTCAAATAACATTGATGGGACTACTAATTGTTTTATACTGTCTTTAACTCTCGTTAATTTTAAGGCTAAACTCTCTCCAAGTTCAGTTCCGCTTAATTTTGTCTTTACTTCTTTTTTTATCATGTTATACTTAGGTTTCATACGCATCTTATTTAAATATGATGAAAGCCCTCCAACAT
>NZ_JBOFRG010000148.1:0-1805 GCF_051650885.1 Clostridium sp. | reverse complement strand
AAAATAAGAAAAATACAAAGCTTGTGTATATAACATATAGTTTACTTTCAAAAATAGATCATATACGTTTTGGAAATGCAATTCGTGATGCTATTGATAATCTTTCTAGAAATGTAGTAGCAATTTGTACAATGAACCTTTCATATATAGGGAATAAATCTGTTTTAGATAAAGAAAATCTTTTATTTGATAAAACACTTATTGATGATTTTAAAAAAGGTGATATGGTAAATGCTCTTTCTATAAATGAAACTCTTGTGTCAAGCAGTAAATGTACTTATAAGCCCCTGGCAATTCTTCTTGGAATAATGAATACACTTGACTCTAAAGTAGAGATTTATAGCTATGAATCCCCCTTTAATAAATCACATCTAATTTCAAGATTTACCCCAGGTAATTGCTCTGGGCTTCTAGACTACTTTTTAGAAATAGCAAAAGAAAATCATTTAAATAATCTTCTATACAAAAACCCATATACAACACTTTCAAGAAAATCCTTAGTGTACTATTTTAAATATGGGAATATTCCAAAACCTAGCTCCATAGATGTTAGTGGCATTAGCACTGCAAACCTTGGTGTATTTGTGGCAATATATTTAGATGGTGCTTTAAGAGGGTATGCAGGAGATGTGGACCCACAGACAGGCAATTTAAAATCTGAAATAATAAAAGTAACATTTGATGCTGCTTTTAAAGACAATAGATTTCCAAAGCTAACCTTTAGCGAGCTTCTATCATGTAAGATATCAATTTATATCGTAACAAGCATAGAAGAAGTTCCTTTTATTCATTTAGACTACTTTATCTATGGTGTTAGGATTCAGGGAAATGGCAAAAGTGCCTCACTTCTTCCAAATCCAATTGGTATACGAAATACCTTTGAACAAGTAAATCTTGTAGAAAAAATGGCAGGACTAGATGATAAGGAAGACTTTACTTTAGAACGCTTTAAAGTAATAACATTTGAAGAGTAAATACTCTTCCTTTAAATGTGAAGTTTTCATAACTATTCATCTTTTAATTGACCAAGCCTTCATATCCTGATATCTTTAAATTATATGATAGACACGAAGGAGGCCTTTTTATGCCAAACAGTATAAAAACATATTCAAAAATAAAAATAAATCCATTAAATCCAAATCCAGATTTAATATTAATAGATGACATAGCACATTCACTATCACTTATGTGTAGAGCAAATGGACATGTATCTGAATTCTTCTCAGTAGCCCAACATAGCATTTGTTGTACAGAAGAAGCAATAGCCCGTGGCTACTCAAAAAGAATAGCACTAGCACTTTTACTACACGATGGAAGTGAAGCATACCTTGCAGATATAACAAGACCTGTTAAAAAGAGCCTTACCTTTTACCTAGAGGTTGAAGATAAACTACAAAACACTATTTATAAAAAATATCTAGGCTCTGATTTAACAAAAGAAGAAAGTGAAAAACTAGGAATAGTAGATGATGCAATACTTTATCATGAATTATTAATCTTTATGGATGAAAAGTTAGACTTCAAAGATACAGATTTAAAATCAAAACCAAACTTTAGTTTTGAACCATTTAAAGAAGTTGAGGACAGATTTAAAGCACTGTTTAATAAACTAACAAATGAATTAAAAAAAGCATAATATAAGAAAAAAGAATTTAGTGAAAAAGCACCTCTATCTTTTAAGTAATAGAGATGCTTTTTTAAATTCTAATTATTCTTTTTAACTATATAATAGAGCATTCCTAATATTAAAATTATAAAAAATCCTCTATTCATTAAAATTGTCTCTATGCCGTAAATACTTCTAG
>NZ_JBOFRG010000147.1:0-9217 GCF_051650885.1 Clostridium sp. | reverse complement strand
AAATTTGATAGAATAAAGAAGAACCACTAATCTCATAAATATGATGTTTAGTGGTTCTTTCATCTTACATAGAAAGAACATATAATAGATTATAGTTTGAAAAGTGAACGAGAGATTAGGAGGACAATACTTTGAAAATAGCAGTATGTATAAAACAAGTACCAGGTAGTGAAAATGTTAAAGTTGATACTGAAAAAGGTATTTTAATTAGAGACAATTTAGAAAGCAAAATGAACCCATTAGACCTTCATGCATTAGAGGCAGGGATTAATATAAAAGAAAATTTAGGTGGAGAACTTTCAGTAATAACAATGGGACCACCACAAGCAAAAGATATAATAAAAGAAGCTTATGGAATGGGAGCAGATAAAGGATATCTTTTATCAGATAGAAAATTTGCAGGAGCTGACGTTTTAGCAACAAGTCATACACTTGCAGAAGGTATTAAAAAAATGGGAGAAATTGATTTAATACTTTGTGGAAAATTAACAGTAGATGGAGATACAGCACAAGTAGGACCAACTCTTGCAACTATGCTAAAAATTCCACATATTATAGCTGTTAAAAAAATAATCGAAGCTACTGATAAAAAAGTAGTTGTTGAAAGAGAAAAAGATAACGGAACTGAAGTTGTGGAAATAGCATTACCTTGTCTTTTAACTATAGATAAGGAAGCGTCACAGCCAAGACTTCCATCATACTTAAAAATGAAAGCTAGCCGTGAGAGAAATATTGAAGTTTTCACTATGAATGAATTAGAAGATAAAAATGAAGAGAACTATGGATTAGAAGGTTCTCCAACAAAGGTTAATAAGATTTTTAATTCAGTTACTGAAAAAGAAAAAGAATTATGGACAGGCGTAGGTGAAGAGCTTGGAGATAAGTTTTCAAATAAGTTAAAAGAATTAAAATTTATTTAGGAGAGTAAGAAATGAGTAAGATAGATAAAAGCCTTTGGAAAGGCGTATTAGTATATGTTGATTATTTAGAAGATAAAATACATCCAGTAACTTTTGAACTTATAGGAAAAGGAAGAGAACTTGCAGATAAGTTAAATGAAAAGTTATACTGTTTAATGATAGGAAATGATTTAAAAGAGAAAAGTGAAGAGTTACTTCATTATGGAGTAGATGAAGTTCATGTTTATGATAATAAAGAATTAGAAAGCTTTAAAATAGAAAATTATGAAAATGCAGCAGTAGATGTTATTGAAAAATTAAAGCCTTCAATAATATTAACACCTGCAACAGCAGTTGGATTATCTTTAGCACCAACAATTGCATCAAGATTTAAAACAGGATTAACAGCAAACTGTACTATTCTTAATGTAAATGAAGATGGTGATTTAGTTCAAACTAGACCTGCTTTTGGTGGAAATATAATGGCGGATATGCTAACACCAAATCATAGACCACAAATGGTAACAGTAAGATATAAAGCCTTAACTGCTATGGAAAGAAAAGAAGAGAAGTATGGTGAGATTTATAACCATGAACTTACGAGTTATGACTCAAAAATAAAAGTTTTAGATGTTAAAAAAGAAGATAATAAAAATGACTTAACTGAAGCTGATGTTATAATTGTAGCAGGTAGAGGTGTTAGAAACGAAGAAGATATGAAAATGATATATGAACTTGCAGAACTTTTAGGTGGGCAAGTTGGTGTAACAAGACCTTTAATAGAAAAAGGATGGGCTGAAGAAAAACTACAAATTGGAATAAGTGGAAGAATGGTTAGACCAAACCTTATAATAACTTGTGGAATATCAGGAGATGTTCAATTCTCAGCAGGAATAGATAAATCAAAATACATCTTTGCTATAAATAATGATAAAGATGCACCTATATTTGATATTGCAAATTACGGAATAGTAGGAGACCTATATGAGGTTTTACCTAAATTAATAGAAAATATAAAAAATGAAAAAGAGGAAAAATAATTATGGAATATAAAGTTATTGATATAAATGATATACAAGCTTTAAAAGATATAATAAATGATGAAAAAAGAATTTTCTTAGAAGGAAATATAAGAGAAGAATATAGCCACGATGAGTTATGTGGAATACAAGCATATCCAGAAGTTGTACTTAAAATAAATACAACAGAGGAAGTTTCAAAAGTTATGAAATATGCTTATGAAAATAATATTCCAGTAACACCAAGAGGAACAGGAACAGGATTAGTTGGAGCAGCAGTTCCTATATATAAAGGAATTCTATTAGATATGTCTACAATGAATAAGATTATTGAGATAGATGAAGAAAACTTAACTGTAACAGTTGAAACTGGAGTTTTATTAATGGATTTAACTAAAGCAGTTGAAGATAATAATCTTTTTTACCCACCAGACCCAGGAGAAAAGACAGCAACAATAGGTGGAAATATTGCAACTAATGCAGGTGGAATGAGAGCTGTTAAATATGGAGTTACAAGAGATTATGTAAGAGGTCTTGAAGTTGTAATGCCAAATGGTGAAATTGTAGAACTTGGAGGAAAAGTAGTTAAGAATAGTACTGGTTATTCATTAAAAGATTTAATGATAGGTTCAGAAGGAACACTTGGAATAATAACTAAGGCTATATTAAAATTACTTCCATTACCAGTAAAAACAATAAGTCTTTTAGTACCATTTCCAGACTTAGAGAAAGCAATAGGAACAGTTCCTAAAATAATAAAATCAAGAACTATTCCAACTGCTATAGAATTTATGCAAAGAGCAGCAATAACTGCATCAGAAGAATTTTTAGGAAAGAAATTCCCTGATAGTAAATCAGATGCATATTTAATTCTTTCTTTTGATGGAGCTACAAAAGAAGAGATAGAAAAAAATTATGAAGAAGCAGCAGAAATCTGTTTAGCTGAAGGTGCAATAGATGTATTAGTATCAGATACAGCAGAAAGAAATGCTTCAATTTGGTCAGCTAGAGGAGCTTTCTTAGAAGCTATAAAAGCATCAACAACTCAAATGGATGAGGTTGATGTAGTTGTTCCAAGAAATAGAATTGCAGAATTCGTAAATTACACTCATGAGTTAGAAAAGAAACATGATATAAGAATAAGATCATTTGGTCATGCAGGTGACGGAAATCTTCATATTTATATTTTGAGAGATGAATTAAATGAAGAAGAGTGGGAAAAAAGAATGAGAAGTGCTATGAATGATATGTATAAAATGGCTAAAGATATGAAAGGTCAAGTATCAGGAGAGCATGGAATTGGATATGATAAGATAGACTTTATGAGAGATTCAATTGGAGAGGCGAGCTATTTAGCTATGAAAGGCATAAAAATGGCATTAGATCCAAAAGGAATTTTAAATCCAGGAAAAGTAGTTAAATAATAGAAAAAAGATCAACCCTATGAAGGTTGATCTTTTTTTACTTTTAATTTTGCATTAGGAGTTAATGTTTCATTTAAGAAGCCATTAACAAGCATATATCTATTGTCTCCAATATTAATATAATCTATCTTAACTTTATCACCAACGTTAGTTATAGCAACATCTTTAGAAGTTGAAGTTGGGACAGAGAAGACTTTATCAGAGTTATTAAGTTTTACTTCATAAGTGCTATTTCCATTTGAAACTACTAAACCTATTCTAGAAATATCACCAGAAATTGTTGAATGACCTTTATCACTACCTTGTAAACTCATATTATTATTAGAGATATCTTCAAGATAAGAATTTAAAGTTTGTTGAAGAGTAGTTCCTACAGCAACGGTACTATAATTCTTAACATTAACCATAGCATACTGTTTAACAAGACCAGTATTATCTTGTAATGTCATAAAATATGTTGGTTGATTTTGAATATTAATTAAATATGGGAACGTAGCTTTGTATCCAAACTGTTGAACTTTACCTTCAGCAGATTTCATAGCTGCTTCTTCAGTGGCACCAGAAGTTTTATACATTATAGTTTTTCCTGTTCTAGTATTAGTTAAAGTAAATCCAACTAAACTTTGATCAGAACCAACAGATGTAAGGCCAGTATAGAAATAACATTCTCCATTATTATAAATCATGCTCATACCATCAGTTGTTTTTAATTTGTCTCTACCACTAAAGTTGAAAATACCATGAACCAGTTCACCCCACTTATTTAAATGCCTAGTTATGATATCTTTAGGCTGAATTCTATCTACCCATTTAGGTGTATCTTGGACATTATAAACTTTAGTTTCACCAGTTTCAGCATTAATAATTTCAGTACCAATAACCTTTTGTTCATCAATACCAATAGCAGCGGTATATCTAGTGACAACCCAGTAAGGAACACCACTATCATCAAGCTCAAATGTAAAATCCATATGACCACAAGTTGGATCTTTAAGGTATGCCCATCTTTGAATATTATCTAAAATATATCCTGATTGAAGATATTTTAATTTAAGTGGTTTTCCATTAAGCTCTGTTACAAGCTTAGTATCATTAGGATTTGTAGCACTAACAACTACATAACCTGGGGTACCATCATTAAATAACCATTTAATAAATGAAGATGGCTCTAAAGCACCAACATAAACTAATTTACCATTAACGCTTTGAAGAGTCATTGTACCAACAGTTACTTGGCTTCCAAGACCTTGAATACTACCAAGCTTTTTATCAGCTAAAGTTTGAGCTAAGGCTTGGTCAACAACAGGTAATTGATTTAAATCAACTGGTTGTATCTGATCAGAAAAATTAACTTCTGAAACAGAACCTATTAAATTTCTTTGTGCTTTAGTTGAAATTAATGGACTAAATATAATTACAAGAATAAGATAAAAAATTAAAATACCAATACCAGTAAAAATATATTTTTTATTTAGTCTAAGAACTCCATAAATAATTAAAGAAACCATAACAGGCAGTAAAAAAGTAAAAAGACCTAGTTTAATGTTTAAAATAAAGTCATTATTTAAGGCTAAGATAAGCCAATAAATAAGACATAGAGGAATAAGTAATTTTAAAAATCCGCTAAACTTTGCCTTCTTAGGTTCAGAGCTTATATTTTTCCCGAATCGTTGTCTTAAAAATAAAATAATATCTGAAATATCGATTTTATTATTATTCATAAAAAACCTCCTTTAAAGTTTGATACGCTAAGTTTAATAAGAAATATAGAAGTGGGAGTTAACAAATAAGAAATATTTTATTAAATTTAAAAAAAATGGAATAATATGAATAAAATGAGTGATAAGATTAATAATATAAGAGAGGAGAACAAAAGCTAGGAGGAAATTGAAGATGACAGAGAAAATATTAAATCTTATTGAAGAGTATAAAGGAACACAGGAATGCTTAGAAGAAGGATTAAAAGAATTGCCAGATAATTATGGTGCAAAAGCTAAAATAGAATTATTAGACATGGTAATATCAGATTTAGAAGAATCAATTAAATAGGCAAAATTTGACTAACAAAAATATTCCTTTTATAATTGAATGTGAAAGTATATAAATAATGGTATTCATGGGAGGAAATGAAATGTTAGAAAAAATAAACACAGAAAAAGCACCTAAGGCAATAGGACCATATTCACAAGCAGTTAAGGTTAACAATATGTTATTTACATCAGGGCAAATTCCATTAGATCCAGAAACTATGGAAATAGTAGGAACAGATGTTAAAGAGCAAGCAGAGAGAGTTATGCAAAACTTAAATGCAGTATTAGAAGAGGCAGGAGTAAACTTTGATCATGTTGTAAAAACAACTTGTTTCTTAAAAGATATGACGGACTTTGCACAGTTCAATGAAGTGTATTCAAAATATATAAAAAATGCACCTGCAAGATCATGTGTAGCAGTAAAAGAATTACCAAAAGATGTGTTATGTGAAGTTGAAGTAATAGCATATTTATAAAACTAAATTCTATCAATACAACAGAGGAAGCTTTTTAGCTTCTTTTTTTAATATACTAATATATGAAATAAATATAGAAAGTATATAAAAATTTGGAAAAAATATATAATAATGTTAAAAATTAAAAAGAAGTGTGATATAGTATAAATAGGATAGATATACTTAAGTTAAGGAATGGTGATGTTGTTTGGATAAGGCAGAATTGAGAAAAAGTATGTTATACAAACGCAACTTAATAAGTGCAGAAGAAAAGAGTGTTTTTGATGAAAGAATAATAGAGGCTTTTTTAAATTTAGAGAATTATAAAAAGGCTAACAATATATGTATTTATGTAAATTATGGTTCAGAAATAAATACAAAGAAAATCATTGAAAAAGCATTAGATGAAGAGAAGTCGGTATTTGTTCCAAGAATAAAGAAAAATAGGGAGATGGAGTTTATAAAGATAGACTCTATAGAAGAACTTGAAAAAAATAAAATTGGAATTTTAGAGCCGAAAAAAGAATTTACTGAAAAAGTAGAAAAAATTGAATTATTAGTTTTACCTGGATTAGCATTTGACTTAAATGGAGGAAGAATAGGATATGGTGGAGGCTATTATGATAGATATTTAGATAATAAAGATATATTGAAAATAGCATTATCTTATGAACTTCAAATTTTAAATGAAATTCCAATGGAAGAGCATGATATAAAATATGATTATTTAATTACAGAGAAAAGAATAGTGAGAATTTAAATAAGGGATAGGAGGGTATTGATGAAAAATTATAAAAAAGGAACGTTATGTATACAAGGTGGATATGAACCAAAGATAGGAGAAGCTAGAGTATTACCGATTTATCAGAGTACAACATATAAGTATGATGATCCAGATCATTTAGAAAAGTTATTTAATTTAGAGGCTGAGGGACATTTATACACAAGAATTTCAAATCCAACTGTAGAAGCATTAGAAAAGAAGTATGCAGAGCTTGAAGGTGGAGTAGCAGCAGTTGCTACAGCATCAGGGCAGGCAGCAATTTTAAATGCAATTCTAAATATATGTAAAGCCGGAGATAATGTAATTTCAGCATGTACTCTTTATGGAGGAACAGTAAATTTATTTACAGTTCACTTGAAAAATATGGGGATTGAAGTAAGGTTTATAAACCCAGAAGATAGTGAAGAAGATATTATAAAAAAAGCAGATGAAAATACAAAGCTTATATATGGAGAAACTATTGGAAATCCAAGTTTAAATATATTAGATTTAGAAAAATTCGCAAGAGTAGGAAAAGCATTAGAGATTCCATTAGTAGTAGACAATACAGTAGCAACACCAATGCATTGTAATCCAATAGAGTTTGGTGCAAATGTAGTTATACATTCAACAACAAAATATTCTGATGGACATGCACAAGCTATTGGAGGAATGGTAGTAGATGGAGGAAACTTTAACTGGGATAATGGAAAGTTTAAAGAGTTGGTAGAAGGAGATCCAAGCTACCATGGAATGAAATATGTAGAGGTATTTAAGGCTGCTGCATATAGTGTGAAATTAAGAGTAACCTTAATTAGAGATTTAGGAAATACATTAAGTCCATTTAATGCTTATTTAACTAATTTAGGATTAGAGACTTTGCATCTAAGAATGGAAAGACATTCTAAGAATGCCTTAGAACTTGCAAAGTGGTTAAAAGAAAATCCAAAGGTAAGCTTTGTTAATTATCCATTTTTAGAAGGAAATAATGAGTATGAGAAAGCACAAAAGTATCTTAAAGGTGGAGCAAGTGGAATTTTAAACTTTGGAATAAAAGGTGGAATTTCAGAGGCAAAAGCTTTTATGAAAGGATTAAAATTAACAGCACTAGTTGTCCATTTAGGAGATGCTAGAACATCTATACTACATCCAGCCACAACTACTCACAATCAGCTTGATGAAAAAGCGCAAGTTGAAAGTGGAGTAACTAAGGATATGCTTAGAGTGTCTGTTGGAATTGAAGATATTGAAGATATAATTAAAGATTTTAAAGAAGCTTTTAAAAAAATATAAAAATATTTGGAAAAGTTTGCATTAAATATAAAAAAATAAAAAAAATGTACGATAATAAATAAGAATATTATGAGGGAAGGATGGGTTTATATGGAAGAAGTATCAAGAAAGCTTGAGGTAATGTTGTCTAAGCTTCAAAAAATGAATATAAATATGCTAGGACTATGGTTCCCAAGTTTAGATAAAGAAGAAATACTTAGAGTATTAAGAGAATCAAATAAATTTAAATTTGAAGGCGAGTATGTAAGAATTAAAACTTATGAGGAAATTTATGAAGAGGAGCTTAAAAAGAAATTAGAAGATATTGAAACAGGGGATGTAAGAGAAACAAATATTAAGAATGAAGTAAAAGAAAAAGCTGCAGCAACTGTTGAAATAGAAAATACACCAATAGTTAAAGAGCCTATTATAAAGAAAGAAGAAAATATAAAGAAAGAACCTAAATCACAAAAAATAAGCTTTGGAAAAGAAGTTATTATTAAAGAAAAAGAATTTGACATTAAAAAGTTAAATGGTGCAGAAATTGAATATGAAGATATGGTTAGAATAATAGAAGAATATAATGAAAATGTTAAATTTAGATTAGAAAAATTTGATGGAAATTCATTTGAAGCAAAAACAAAAGCCATTGTGGAATTCTATGAGAAAAAATATAATTTAGAAGAAGAAGAAATTGATGATGAAAGCTTAGAAATTGCTATGTATTCATTAACAAATAAAAAGAAAAATTTAGAGGCTGGATATGTAGTTGTTTCAACTATATTAGATGAAAAGATAGTTGAATATATGAGTGAAAACTATTCAGATGAGGTTATCTACTTCTGTCCAATAGAAGGAGCAACTCAAGAATTTGAATTTGATTTAAATGAGTTCTTTGTAAAAGATACAAAGAAAATATTTATAAAGTATTTGAAAAAGTGTGTTGTAACAGAAGAGAAAGATATAAATATAAAGAGAGTAGAAATAGTTACAGGAATACAATAAAAGAAAGGGGCTGTCGCTTTAGCGGAAATAAAATCCGTTAGCGATAGCCCTTTTTCTAAATAATATTTATAATTTATATTTTAAATTTTTAGATGTCTTTAAATTTGTAAAATCATTAAAAATTGACGCACTTTAACAAGCTTAATAAGAAAATTAAAAAAATTTAATTTAGCTTAAGCTATTAAGTCTGTTTTAAATAGATGCGTTCCAGTACGATTTCCTTGAATTTTATTATGTAACTTTTTAATATTATGTCCAATAGCAAGTAAAACACTTTCAGCAAGCACATTTTGTTTACCTTTCGATAAAAATCTCCTGAAGCCCATATCTTGTTTTATTTGTGCAAAAGA
>NZ_JBOFRG010000146.1:0-17211 GCF_051650885.1 Clostridium sp. | reverse complement strand
TCATTCACTATAATTCGCAACATTATAGCAGTCTTTCCATATACTTTGGTAGACCTCTTATGCTTTCACATAAGCGTAGACTATATCTTTATCTCAAAACTTTGAGATACGGTATTTTTCTTCCACCCTTAGCTTGTGGTTTTACTCTCCCTCAAGGAGATAGTCGTTGGAGGTTATCCATATCTTTTTAAAGACTTAGGATATTCCCTGCTAAACACCCATTATAAAAACCCTTAGTGCCTAACGTATCTTATATGTCACGATTATCCATTTATAAGACCTAATTAGATTTTATTTCAACTTAGGCTATCCTTATTGTTTTTTCTGCTTTCGCACCGTTACGCTTACCATTTCTAGTTTCGCTTTGGTCATAAGGCTTTAGGGGTTAAAAGCAATTAACTCCGAGTCTGCACCTATCGCTAGATACAGAGGGCTTTCTGTTTTAAATCTATACTTCTATACATATTTGTATAGTTTTGTTTAAATTTGTTGTAACAGTTTAGTTACCCATATTTCTTTTAAATAATTCCTTAGTAGAACTTGGATTAGTTATCCTTCTTTCCTTTGCAACCTTACCTACAAAAATCTCTCCCTTTTCATCTATACTTACAATAGATGGAGTAAGCTTTTCCTTAAATTTATTAGGAATAGTAACCGGTCCTTCCTCTGTAAAATAAGCTACTAAACTATTTGTTGTTCCTAAGTCGATTCCAATAATCAAACTCTCATCATCTCCCTAACCCTTTTTTTAACTAAGAATATTTCAACATCCTCTTCGCCTTTCATCTCTTCAGCCTTGTTTAAATATTCCATAGCTTTTTCTATATCCCCTTTATCTAAATATATTTTTCCATATTCAATATATGCCTCCATACATTTACCATATCTATCAATACAATGTTTACTTTCATCATTTAATGCAATATCTAAATTCTTAATAGCCTTGTCATATTCACCTAAAAGAGCATAACATTCACCAATATACTTATAAGTACATTTTTTGTCTCCCCTTTCTTTTTCATATTCTCTAATAGCTCTTCTCATTGCCATAGTTCCTAAGATTTTTTTATTTTGCTCTAACTGTATTCTACCTATATACATTTGACACATAGGATTTTTAGTTTTTTCAAACATTTTTCTTGCAAAAATAATAGCATCTTTGTAATTTTTTAATACAAGATATAAATCTAGTAATAGCTTTATACCATACTCATGCTCTGGCTCTAACTTTAATATTTTCTTTGCATATTCAATAGCTTTTTCATATTCTTCCTTGAAAATATATATTTCACAAATTTCTACTACTGAATCTATATACTTTTCATCTATTCTAAGAGATTCATTAAAACACTCAAATGCCCCTTCATATTTCCTCATCCTTTTAAGAAGCATTCCCTTAGAATAATGTAATTCACTAAACTCATCACTAGTTTGGATTGCTAAGTCATAATATTTTAACGCTTTCTCAAAATTTTCAATAGCTATATAACATCTTGCAATGTTATTAAATGGTCTAATATTACTTTTATCTTCTCTTTTTTCAATTGCTAGCTTAAAGTATTTTATAGCCTGGATATAATCCTTATTGTCTTTATAAATACATCCAATATTATTGTATGCATGTTCATTATTTTCATTTATTTCTAATGCTTTAAAATAATCTTCTAATGCTTCTTCAATCATTCCATTTGATGCATATAATGCACCTCTATATATAAAATCATTTTCCCCATTAAATACTTCAATTTGCTTGTTAGCATAATAAAGGCATTTATCAAAATCCTCTAATTTCTCATAAACCTCACAAAGATAAATATATGCATTTTCATCTTCTACATTTACTTCTATCCCTTTTTCATACCATTTTATGGCTTCCTCTAAATGTCCATTCATATCATAAATATATCCAATTTGAACATAAGGATATGAATTTTCAAAATCAAGCTCTATCAATCTTTCATATATTTCTATTGCCTCTTTATACTTCTCTTGTGTTCTACAAATATAAGCCTTATAGTTTATATACTTACAATTTTCCTTTTCTAATTTTATAGCCTTATCTATATATGCCATTGCTTTTCCATTGAAGTTTTTATACATCATAACAATAGCCATCTCAAAATTAACTTCTGGAATAATATCTTCATCAACTTCTCTTTTTTTAGCCTTTTCTAACAATTCATTTCCTAAGGTATAAGCCTCTTCAATTTCTCCTAAAAAACAAACACTCTTCATTCTATATAACTTTACTTCATCATTATCAATTCCAAGTTCCTCTGCTCTTTTAACCCAATTTAAAACTTCTTCATATCTGCTATACTTCTCAAACACTCTCATATTTATTAGATATGCTTCTAAAATATATGGATATATGCCTATAGTAATTTCTGCATCATCTAAAGCTTCTCTATCATATCCTAATTTAGAAAAAGCCACTCCACGATTTATATATGCTGCAATTAAATCTTTATCTTCTTCTAAAGCTCTACTGCTAATTTCAATAGTTTCCTCATATCTTTCTAACTTATTTAAAACAGAACATTTATAATTCAAATAACTTTTTTCTTCCTCATCCTCTAATATAGCCTCTTCATAAGCCTTTAAAGCTTCTTCTAATCTCTCTAACTTTTCTAGTGCTTTTCCTTTTTGAACATATGCATAGCCTACTCTATACTCATTTTCATCTAATTCTTTAACCTTTTTATCCTTTTCTATTTTTTCTATCCATAAGTTAAATGAATCCAATGCTTTACTATAATTTTCTAAGCCTAAATATGCTCTTCCTATTAAATCATAATACTCACACTTATCTTCTTCCTTTGGTGTAAAGTCCACCTCTAAAGTTTCATCATATCTATAATTTTCAAATAAAAGCCAAGCTAAATTAAACCTTTCATCATAATTAAGATTTAAATAATCAGCCTTTCTCTTTTCTATAATTTTCTCATTTACAACATAAATTTTATTTCTAATATAATCATCATAAGGGTTTATTCTATTAAGCTCTCTATACATAGTTTTAGCATTATCATATTCCTCTAATTCTAAAAGACAATCTGCAACACCTGACTGCATATTATAATTATTGCTATTTATTTCTATTCCTTTTCTATAATACTCTAAAGCATTTTCATAGTCCTTTTTTTCCCAATACCATTCAGCAACAGTTGAAATAACTTGTATATCATCTGGTAAAAGCTCTACTAACCTATCACAAATCCCACTTGCTTTTTCAATCTCATTTACTACTAAAAACCTTCTAGCCTCTTGCATTTCTAAATATGGATGATAAATATCTAAAGCTTTAATCTCCTCAAACTTTTCTTCTATATTTTCTAACTCTCTAGAATTTATATTTCTTCTTATTTCAAAATATAAATCTAAAAACTTATCATAATCTTTATTTTCTTCAATTTTAAATAAAGAATAATCAATTACACCACCATAAACAATTTCATTAATAATAAAATCTACAAAGCCCTCTGGAAATAATTCATATAATTCTTCCTTTTTTTCTCTTATATTAAAAACTTCATCAATACAAATCAGAACCTCTTGTGGAACATAATAATCTGATAAAAATCTATTAAGTAATTTATTTCTAGCCTCTTCAGAGCTTTCTAAAGATATACATAAAGGATTATCTAATACTTCTTTCCAGTTTTCTAAAACCACTCTTTTAGAAAAATCTTTATATATCCTATCAACTTCCTTCATCCATAAATCTAACTCACTCTCGTCATCTTCCTCTTCCTCACAAAACTTTAATGCCTCTTCATAAGCATTCCTAAGTAACTTAAATCCTTCTGGGTCTTCCTCTGGATGAACTAAAGGCAGCTTCTTCATATACCCCTCTCTTACTTCATCCTTATCCTTAGTTTTTTCAATCCCTAAAACACCCCATTTATCCATATCCTTCTCCCCTTCATACAATTTTTCTACTAATCTTTAACTATATGATTGCACAATAGGAAATATTTGTAAATATATTAAAGGTAAAAAAATAGAAGTTAGTTTTTTCTAACTTCCATTTAAATAAATCACTTTCTAAAATGTTTTTTACTTATAAAAAACACACTAATAACCATCATTATTGCAGCTATCACTCTTAGTATCTGCATATCAAAATTTTCAAACAAATGTGATATACCTATTAAACAAAGCAATGTAATTGGATTTTCTAATATCTTTACTA
Organism: Clostridium sp.; assembly: GCF_051650885.1. GTDB lineage: Bacteria > Bacillota > Clostridia > Clostridiales > Clostridiaceae > Clostridium. The sequence continues at coordinate 13,016 of NZ_JBOFRG010000146.1, read as the reverse complement.
AAAACTTCACCCTCTTCTCCTTTTTACCTTTTTATTATATCCATATGTGTTTTTTTATTAAACGTTCTTTTATAAAGCAAAAAGAACTTCGCTAAGAAGTCCTTTTTATATTACATATTTTAAAATTCCTGATGCTACACCATCATTTTGAACAGTATCAGTAACTTTATTTGCATATCCCTTTACCTCATCTGATGCATTACCCATAGCTATTCCACAATTTACTGCCTGAAGCATCTCTATGTCATTTCTTCCATCACCAAAGGCATAACTATCTTTAATATCTACATTTAAAAATTGAAGCGCCTTATAAATTCCAGTAGCCTTAGTATCCTTCTTCATATAAAATTCAAGAGCCTTTACATCTAAGCTACTAACATAATTATATTGCTCATGTTCCTTTATAAGATTTAAACATAAATTATATGATTCTTCATTTAAACAAAGCATTTCAACCTTAAATATATTTAAATCATCTAAATTATACTCATCCTTAATAAGTCTTTTAGAAACTCCTACTGACTCATAAAAATCATAAAATTCCTTAAACTCCCTCTTCATATAACTATACTTATCACTTTGAAGAATATACTGAATCTTTTCCCTATCAAAAATAGATATCATAGCCTGAAGGTTGTCCTTCTTTATGTAATCACTATATATGGTTTGTCCATTCACAATAACATGGGCACCATTAGCTAAGACAAACCCATCAAAACCAAAATCCAAAATACTTTTACTCAAAAATGCATAAGGTCTTCCAGTTGCAATAAAAACATAATCTCCCTTTTCTTGAATTCCCTTAATTACAGTCTTAACGGTGTCTGTAATCTCAGTAATTCCATTCAAACAATCCAACAACGTTCCATCAATATCTAAAAAAATCGCCTTCTTCATCTAAAAACCCCCATAAAAAAATACTGTATTATCTTTTATGATAACACAGTATTTTTAATATTAAAGTTTAAACCCTAAATAAATTTCAGAAATAGCAATCACTATGAAGTAAATTCCTAAAATAAATGGAATTATACTTAATAATACTAAACCTGTTATAGGATATGCAATAATAAAAATACCCCATATAATAATTATTACGCTGTATACAGTAGGAAAATTAAATCCAAAAGTATGAACCTTCACACTATATATCAATGCATATATTCCTCTGATAATTGCCCAAATTCCAAATAAAAGAATTAAACTTGCAATTGCATTAATTGGTGTAAACATCAAGATTAAACCAAATAAGATATCAATTATACACATAATAATATGTAAAATCTTATGCTCATCCTTCCATAATCTAAAGAATTTTATAATTCCATAGACAACAAATATAATACCTATAAATAATGTAAAGCTTAAAATTGAACTAAAAGGATTTAATAAAAATATCAATCCTATTATTCCTAAAAGGATTCCCTCTAAAATACAAAAAAACTTCATTAAAGCACCTCCAAATTTTGATATATAATGACAAGTATACCTTATATAAAATATAACTCATAGCACCTTTACCCAAACTTTACATTATTGACTTAGTATTTAAAAGAGTAAAAGATTATTTTTATTATTCCACCTTTTAGACATAATTATTTAAACAACTATTAATATTTTATATTTATTTTTCTGATACTTAGCAAAGCTAATTTTTTATTGTAACACTCTCCTGATATTTATATACTATGTACTATAATCATAATTAATTGTCCTTTGAAAATGTTGATTATTAAAGAGCTAGCACGTGAAATTGCTAGCTCTTCTTCTATGTAAATTAAAAATTATCATACAATCTAAAATCCAACCTCCGCGGCACGGACACGCCTCCATTAGAGGCTTGTCCGCTTGCCCGGGGGTTGTGGATAGACATACCAAAAGTATATGATTCAGACACTTTTTTAATTTTTAATGAGAGAAAACTAGCACTTAAATTTATTTCCCCATCTGCAATCTCACATATAAAAATATTCAAATTCCTAAGTTAATCTAACCAATACATTCTCGAATGGCATTCTTTAAAATCACATTCTAACTTCTTAAATAGTCCTTCTGGTATACTATTTTTATCATTTAGTTCTAAACTTTCAATTAGCATTTCAATTTGCTCTAGAGTTATTTCTTTATTTTCTCTAAATAAAATATCAACTTCAACTGCTATTTTTAGCATATCAAAAGTTTCGTAAATTTCATCATCTTCTTGTAGTTGTTCTTGTGTCTCTAAAACTTCATCTTCAATTCCCTTAATTTCTAATACATTTTCTATACTTAGCCTTTTTATTGTATCTAAAATTATTCTAGCCCCGATGCTATTTTTTAACTCTCTTTTATAGTCTCTCTCTTCTATATTATCCTCTAATATTTTCAGTATCTTCTCATCCTTAATAATTTTTCCGTTTATATATGCCTCATACATATCCTGAGCATTTAACTTAATAATTTCAATATTTTTCAAGCCTTTTTCCGGTATGTTGTATAACATGTCAATTCTAGCTTGTCCTATATTTTGAGTCTCTCCTTCAGTAGGTACTAAAAATGCATTTGCTATAAATTCATACCCACTCTTTTTTATAAACTCTTGGTATGCAAGTTGATATAAATATTGTTTTGATACATCCTCTATTCCAGGCTGATCCTTGATGCTATTATTTTTTACTTTGATATCATAATATTTCGCATCTAATATAGCTATTCCATATCCCTCATTCTTTTTATATATACTAATTAAATCTGGAATAAGTGTTTTTTTAGCTATCCTATCTTTTTTATCCTCATACATCATCCATTTAGGCTTTTCTATAATTTCTTTTAATTTCATTTCCGTTTTATTTTCAAACCCATTTAAAGGAAGAATTCCTAAGTTGCTATCTATTTTATTATTTAATGCTTCCGCACATACTTTTTCCCAAACAAGATTGAAATGTCTTGTCCCATAAAAACATATTTCTAATCCATCGAAATTCTTCCTTGAATTCGCAATATATGCATACATAGCTTTTAACATATTTTGCTTTTTAGTCATATATTGCTCATTCATTTCTCTTTCTAATCTATATAAAATATGTTCAACATCTCCAAATTCCTCTAACTCTAAATCACTTAATTCAACTTCTCCAATATCTAGTAATTCACTTATCTCTATTTCTATTAACTTTTCAGAACACTTTGTTAATATAGCTCTGTGTAACTTTGTAAAATAGTCTTCGTCATTATTTGTTGAATTCATTGTATATAAATCTAAATAATGGGGTCTTTCATTGACAATATATGCATATGTTTCATTTATTGTTTTTTCCCAAAGTATTTCCCCTTCTCCATTTAGTTCTATTATTTGCTCTTCTTTTGCATATAATCCATTCTCATAATAATCATTTATCAAATATATTATCATTGCCAAATAATTAAAGTTTTTCTCGTCCAAGCCTTCATTATATAAATTCATTGTTTGTTGCTGACTTGAATCATACTTTTTTATAACTTTTAATATTTGCTTCATTTCTCTTTTAGGCTCTTCATTTGATTTTATATATTTAGGATAGCAAATAATAATATGCTCTGGTAATGTTACTATTCCTACATATTTAAAAGAATATCTTTTTTCTTTTCCATTAATATTTTCATCAAAAATCTCAATTTCATCATCATTTAACTCATCTAAATTTATTTCCTTTGAATTAACTTGAGTTACTTTCATTATTCCATATGACTTTAATTTTTTTATTAATTCAATTCCCTTTTTTTCATCTATTATATTAAACTTTTTTAATAATTCTTTAAATGAGTACTTCTCTAGCTCCCTACAATATACTAGTATCATAACGCTACCTACTCATCCTCTGCCAAATTATTTTTCATGCCTAAACTTAATCCAAAAATACCTTCTCCAATTTCATCAAATTTCGAACAAATTTTTGAATACATAATAGAATCCCCACATTCTTCAAAGAAACTATTTCTTTTCTGTCTTCCAACTGCATCCTCAAATAAATACATAATAACTTTATTTTTAAAAGCTTTTAAGAACTTCTCATTGTCTTTAATTAAGTTATCATCATCAGCTTCCAATATAGAATTTGATAAGAAATATGGTCCTAATAATTTATCTTCATTAGCTTTACATTCATTTAATAACTTTTCATTTATTGCTACTCTTAAATCATTCCATTTGACTTCATGTTTGTCATATCCTAATTGAACTCTTATATCCTTAATTTTGTCTTGATTATCATCTACTCCTAAATATTCAAAATCCCATCTTCTTTTGAAAGCTGTATCCATTGGGAAAACCCCTTGGTCTGCACTATTCATAGTTGCCCAAATATACATATTATTAGGAATCTTTATCTTCTCATATTCACTTATATCTCCACCTAATTCATCATATAGATATTTTCTCATTTCCTCGCTTGTTTCAATTTCATATTCACTTTCACCGTTAGAATTTCTATCTAGTAATTGGAACACATCTCCAAATACACTTGCTACATTTGCTCTATTGATTTCTTCAACAATTAATAAATATGCACCACCATCATTTCTTTGATTGCTTGCCATAGCTTTTGTTAATACTCTCATAAATGGACCTGGTACATATTTATAGCCTACTCCATCTTCTGCTGATACCGGCTTATATACCCCCACAAACTGTCCATATGAATAATTTGGATGGAATGTTACTCTCTCATACTGATTTCCAAAAACATCTTTTTCTTTATTTAAAGTATAACTTTTCCCTGTCCCTGGAGCTCCAAAAATTATCCTATTCCATTGTAATTTTTCTTTTGTTTCTTCATCTAATTTTTTTAATGTACTATTAGTTTCTTTCTTCAATATAGTATCACTATTTTCTTTTCCTTTAGCTAATAATAATATAAGTTCATTGTTCTCTAATGATAAATACTTGCACCATTGTTTTTGTCCAGTTACTCCATATTCTTTTTCAATTTCTGATAAATTTCTCTGTAATTGTGTTGTATTTACTATATCCAATAAATTTTCAACTGTAAATAAAGTGCTGTTTATCTCTAATGTATTTTTATTTTCTAATTTAAAGAAATATGTGTCTTTTAATATATCTACTAGTCCATTAACATACCCATCTTCATCATTATCCTTGATATTAAAATCTCTAATTTTTTTTATTTCATCTTTTTTTATACCCAATGTATTATTCTTATTCAATTCATTCAATATTGAATAAACAGGATTAACTATTTTTTCATTTATTATTTGAATATAATTTAACATAACCACACTCATAAAGTACTTAGCCGAAATCTCTCCTTTTGCAAGTCGCACTCCAAACTCGCTTAAAATAACTTCCTCTTTACTCTCTTCCACTAGTCCTAGATCTCTACTTAATGTATATTTACTACTCCATTGTTTGACCGTCCCTACATATGATCCCGATCCTAATTTTTCACCTTTAGGTTCCTTATATATATCTAGTGCTGCCGCCAATGCTTTCATCACTTTATCTTTTTCTCTTAAATTAACTGCTGCGTTAGCTATTGCTACTAATGTTTGTAATTTACTCGTTCTTTCTATTTTGTCAAAATATAATGTTTCATGATTTGCTATCGTCATATAATTTCCCCCTAAATTTTAAAAGTTAGCTAAAAAATTTAGCTAACTTTATTATAATATTTTTTCAACTGCTTCTGCTAGTATTTTTGCAAATTTAGGTGGTACAGCATTTCCTATCATCTGATATGCTGCACCTTGTGGTCCTAAAAACTCAAAATCATCTGGAAATGACTGTAGTCTTGCCGCCTCTCTTACAGTTATACTTCTAGCCTGTTTTGAATCATAATGAATAAACCTTAAGCCATCTTTATACAGATGTGCCAATATCGTAGTACTAGGCAAATCTTTTCTTAGAACATGATATTTATGTACTGATGTTTTTTTACCTGTAACCTTTTCATATATTTTATTTAATTCTTTTGCATTAGTTAATTTTTCCTCTCCACTTTCAAGGTCCAATGCTAATTCACGAAACACTTGTATATCTTTTAAATTATGATATCTAGGTGTATGCCAGCTTATCTCTTCTGTAGGAATTGTATGAGATTTCCTTTTTTTAATATCTACTTCGCCTAATGGACTAATGTTTGCTAAATCACCAATTGCCTCTGCAACTGATATTTTTCTTCCCAATCTATACGTTGGTAATATTTTTGTATAAAATTCCTCTAAAACTTCTTTATAATTAGGAAAATACTCCGTATTTAATCCAATCAATATTACTCTTTTCCTAACTTGTGGTACTCCATAATCACTAATATCTATTTGTGCTAGCCCTTTTATATTATCAATTATTTCATACCCTATTTCCCCTGCATCTCTCTTTATTAAATCCGGTATTGGCGTTCCATCTGGCATTGCACTTAACATCCCTGGAACATTTTCAAACACAAATAATTTAGGCTTATATCTTTCAACAACTTCAATATAATGCTCAAACAAATAATTTCTATAGTCGCCTTTCATTCCCTCTTTATCTCTAATACGACCTGCAACAGAGTATGCTTGACATGGTGGTCCACCTATTATTATATCAACTCCACCTTTTTTCTGTACTAACGCATCTAGTCCAACGCTACTTCCATAAATCGGATCATTTTTCCATCCTTTAAATAAATCTTCTCGTTGTATATCAAATTGCATTACAGTTTCATCAGCATCTAATATGTTCCATTTTGTTTTCAGTCTATTTCTTAATGTATTTACTTGATGTTTTTGCCATTCCACCGATGCAACTGGCTCATATTTTTCACTTTGCATAAATCCTTCTAATAATCCACCACATCCTGCAAATAAATCCATAACTCTAATTTTACTCATCTTTTCCCCTCTCTTTTTCTAGGTACATTCTTATTTGTTTTGCTAAATGATATCCTAGTAATGGTGGCACAGCATTACCTACCTGTTTATATTGTTGCTGTTTATTTCCATAGAATACAAAGTCATCTGGAAAACTTTGTAATCTTGCATTTTCTCTCACTGACGGAATTCTATTATATTTATAATGAAAATGCGTTCTATGACCTGTATCTATAGTCCTTGATGGTTTTTTACTATGATATCTTGTTAATGCTTCATTAAAATTGAATTGCCCTCTATATTCTTCTGGTAATGCTTTATAATTTTTCCCTTCTGGTACCATTGAAATTAATTTTACTGTTTTTTCTGTATGTTTAGTTGCCATATGGTTATATAACTTGCTACTATTTTTTCTCATTTTTTTCTGATATTCTGTAATCGGCTCTGACATATACTCTTGTTCAAATGCTCCCATATTGTCCTCTAATCCATCTAATTCGCCGATTGCTTCCTCGCAAGTTATAAATTTATCCTCTGTTAGTACTGGTTCAGGAAATTGAAATTCTTCCTCGCCATTTAATAACGCCACAAAAAAGACTCTCTTTCTAATTTGTGGTATTCCATATTCAGGTGCATATAAAATCTGTGGTTTCACTTTATATCCTAATCTACTGAAATCTTCTATTATTCTTTGTGCTGCTATTCCTCCATATAACGTAAGTAATCCTGGCACATTTTCTAAAACTACTGCTCTTGGCTTTAATATTTCTGCTGTTTTTACCATTGCTGTATATAATGTATTTCTTTTATCATCTTTATTTCTTGGTCCTGCTAATGAAAAACCTTGACAAGGTGGTCCCCCTACTAAAACATCTAATTGAGTCCCTCTATTGTTCAAATATTCAATTATTTGATTAATATTCTCATGATTAAATAAATCTAATTTCATCGCTTCTGCATTTCCATGATTTTCTTTAAATGTTTTTAATGCCATATCATCAAAATCTACTCCTAACACAACATCATATCCGGCATCTAAAAATCCTCTTGATAAACCTCCTGCTCCTGAGAATAAATCTAAAACTGTTAATTTCTTATCTATGTTCACCACTTGTTTTCTCTCCTTTATTTTTTCCAATCCATACGATATGCATTCTCTTATCCTATCATGCACATTATTTCCCAAAAACTGTATGGATATCTCTTTTACTACTTCATCTTCTATTTTTAATCTATATTCTTTTCCTTTAATATTTTTTCTACCACTACCTTCTCTTTTACCACCTTTCAATATAACACATCTCCTCTTAATAATACATTATATTGATTTATCGACATTAAATCAATATTCACGACAATTATTTTAACGTTACCTTTTTTTTCATATCTCTATATGCCTTCACTTAATGCGATTTATACAATTTCAAAAAACTTCATAACCCCCTATTTTCATTTTTTCTATTCTAGTATTATATTCACCACAGCAAATTCCCTTTAGCTTACAAAATAACTTTAAAATTATCAGTAAAAGTTCTATTAATTTCATTAGCACTTTTAAAACTTTTATAAAAGTAACCTTACCTATTAACTACAATAATATGCTAGCTACTTAGCAAGCCTCAATTACCTTAACAATTTGACTGTTCTGATACATTTACATTTTTACCCATTTTTTTGTAATTATAAATGTAGGAGGTGAATACTATGCCAAATTTAGAATTATATAGTACTAGAGATAATATTGTACAACTTCAAGCCGGTTTAAATTGGGGATTTTCAGTTGACCACACCTGTCTAGCTGATGCCTACATAGCTTTAACATCTAATTTTTTTAGATTACATCCTAATTTTTTCCTTCTCAAGGAAGTACAATTATTAATGAATGGGATGATGATACCATTATAGAATGTTTACTTGAAGGAACTCAATCTCTCAATGGCACAATCTATCCAAAACAAATCTCCTCATTAGGGGATAAATCAATTCTTGGATTTTATTTAAGGCAACGACTTAACGTTTCCGCTACTCATCAAATTACAATGTCTGACTTAATTAACTATGGAGGAAATAATATAACGGGTTCCCACATATGTGGAAATAGATATCGCTTTGATTTCAATTAATACTTTATTTACACACCTTTTAGTTATTCCAATAAGAATTTATTTAATTTCAATAAATTAGTCTTTTGGGAATTATTATAACAAATCTAGGTTAAGTTTTTTTACAATGAGACTTATATTAGTAAATACATGTAAATTAAAACCTAAACCTATGCGGCTATCGCTTTAGTGGAAATAAAATCCTTTAGCGATAGCCCTTTTCTAAAAAGATTGTTGACTCTTTCCATTATTTTTGTATACTGTCAACAATCTTTTCTTTATTTTCTCTTAAGTATAGTTACAGTTGTATTTCGTATAGTATGTAGCATCTTTTATACTGTATATAAAACTTTTAACTTTATTTCTGTATTTTCTCAATTTATTGTTTCCTTTGTTAACATAGTTGTCTTAAGCCTTTATTTTACTAAGTTTTCATTGTCAATTTTCTCTATCGATAATATGTATTTTTGTTAACGTCTGTCTACCTTTCTTTCTTGATGTCTTTTTTTATTTTGTTGACATTTTCTCTATGTATTAGCATGATTTTTATTTTGTTACCCTAATTTATTTACACTTTCTATGTGTACATTGCCATTTTAGAATCTATTCATTTTCTTTTTGGTAAGCTTTCTAAGAATTCTGAGTGAGGATTAGCTTTCTGCTTTTAGTTTCCAATAAAAAAATATAAAAATAGAGCTCTTATTTCTAAAAGCTCTTATTTTTACTTATATAATTTTATTATATTTCCAAATGTATCATCAAAAAAATCTTCTGATAAATTGCAAAACTCTATTATTTGATTTTTCTCTAACTCTATATCCATTAATAATTGCTTTTTATCAACTATCTTATTTTCTATTAAAACCTCTATTATATCTTTTAATAGCCTTGGTTCTTCACTTACAATTCTATCATCCAAAGGTTCTTTCTTTCTCCACCTATTAAAACTTAATCTTTTCTGAAAATACATATATTTATCATCCGAAATCAAATCAAAATCTTTACATTTTCTAATTATTGCTTGCATTGATATCTTCCATTTTTCTTTCAATATAATAAAAGTTTCAAAGTTTAATGGCCTATCCTTAATTTCTTCTATAAAACTCTCTACTGGATATAAAAATTCTGATGCAAAAAAGTCAGCATCCAATTCTATAATTTTTTCGCCATAATCCTCTTTCTCTATTTTATTATGTAATATTAAGTGTCCTAGCTCATGTGCCAAATCAAATCTTGTTCTAACAGCTGATTCTTTGTTTGCACTAACAAAGATTATATTCTTTTCATTTAATTTCTGCGAAAATCCATCCGTTTTATCCTGATCTATTAATTGTTTATTAACTATAAAACCATTTTTTTGGAGAATATACATTAAATTATCAATAGGCTTTTTACCTAATCCCCAATGTTCTCTTAGCTTTTCACAAACTTTAATAATTCTTTCCCTATTATAATTGTGCGTTTCACTTCCTAGTTCATTCTCTAAATTTGGAAGATTCAAACTTGGAAACTCTATATATTTTTCAAAATACTCTAAAATTTCTTCTTCCATAATTTTTATTTTTTCTGATAACATAGCTTGTGTCTTTTGCGGAATATTTTTTGTTCTAAAAAAAACTATTCCTTCATTTTTTTCATCAATCTTATAAGTTTCTTTTCCAAAAAAACTTAGTGGGAATTCCAAAACTTTAGGTAGTGCTGATATTACATTAATACTTAAATTCATTTTATTAGCTTCATATTTTGAAATTGCTTGCTTAGTTACCTCTAGTTCTTTTGCTAATTGTGCTTGTGACATACCTCTATAAATTCTAGCTTGCTTTATTCGTTCTCCATTTATATTCTTAAACATAATTTCCTCCTTAAAAAGATAACTAAAACTAAGTCATTTTATTTTATTTTTAATAAACCTTTTAATGACTTTCCTTTTATACTATCTTCTGATACCACTCTTAAATCTTTATGATTAATTTTATTCTCTGAATTAATAACACTATCATTTACCTTAACTTCAAATAATATTCTTTTTGCCTCAGCATCTAAAAATACAAACTTCATATATTCTAAGATATTTGCACTCGATACATGATATAATATTATTCCATAGTAAGTCGTAGTATTTCTTATATTCTCATCAATAGTATCAAGCATATCTAATTGTGGATCTAACGCTCTGTTAAGAGCACTGTACTCTTTAATATACTTTGATGTTTTTTTCACTATATTTTCCGGTTTTTCTAATGATTTAATTGTTAACATTATATTATCTATTTTTATTGAAGGTATTTTACACGTTAATATCACATCAACTTTAACTCCAATTGTTTCAAAGTTCTTATTATTACAAATTTCATTCCCAATTTTTCCAACTCTCTCTATCCCTTTTGAAGATACATAGCTTTCCATAACATCTATGCCTTCTGCTTTTCTATTATTAGCGTACTTAGCTAGTCCAACCTTAAAAGATCTAACTAATTCTTTTTGTATGCTTTCATTAGAAAGCTTTTCTCTTATTTCTCCTCTTATTTTTTCAATTTCTTTTTTATCATCTACCATATAACCACTCCTTTTTATTTATGGAACTTATTGTATGATTTTTTTTATTTTTTGTCAACTAGTTTACTTGTTTTTGTTTTTTATTTCACTTCATTTTTCTCCTTATTTAGATATATAATATCCCTCTTGATCATTTGTATCATTTTTTCTTTCCTACACTTTTTTAGTACTTTTTGCTTGTTACTACGATTATTCTTTTCGTCCATATTCGCAACTAAATGCTTATAAGTTTGCCAATGCCACTATATAACTCTTTTCCTTTCTTTTATTACAAATTAAATACTAGCTTTTTATAATGCTAATACTTCACTTAAACGAACTTCTTTCCTTTTAAAAAAATCTCCCTATTGATTATCTTCTTGAAAACTCAATTCTGACTAAAACTTCTTCTTTTAAAATACTATTAACATTTATTTTAAATTATTTATTTTTACATAATTCTCATCCAATATATCTATTTTTATTCCTTTAAGTTGAATTTTCCTTTAATTTATGAAATTTTCAAATATAAATAAGCCGTGTATAGTAGTTTTATACACGGCTTCTATCTATTTATCATATATAAAAGTTTTTAAAAGTTATTTTAAATTATTTAACTTTTGAAAGAGCGCTACATCTATGTAATTATACATTTATGTAACTTTTGATATATTAGCCCTTTATCCTTTTATTAATAAAATAATCAAAACTAATTTTAAAATTATTGTAATAAAAAATAATATTACAATAATTAAAAATAACTTTAACTTTGAAATTATCAATAAAAGTTCTATTAAGCCTTTTAGCTCTTTTAAAACTTCCATACACATACTCCTTTATTCATTTTTCAACTAATCATATTACTTTTCAATATAATAAATATATCTATTTATAAAAGTAAGACCTCTTGTTTAAAGCTAATTATAATATTCTTCATTTTATCTGTCAACCCTCTATTTTAAAGCCTTTCCAGTTATTTATTTTTAATTTTTTAATTACATACTGGATTATATTAACTAAAAATTAGTTCATATTTCTTCTGTATAAATTTTCTTTTTTCTTTGATTTTTCCATGCTCCTTTTTACCTCTCTTAATTCGCATACACTTATTAATCCGAGTCAATTTTTAGAATTGGCTCATTTTCCTTTTGGTAAGTTTTTCAAGAACCCCGGGTGAGGACTAGCTTTCTACGAAAGCTGGTCCTGGCCACGGGGTAACTAAACTGTTACAACAAATTTAAACAAAACTATACAAATATGTATAGAAGTATAGAGTTAAAACAGAAAGCCCTCTGTATCTAGTGATAGGTGCAGACTCGGAGTTAAATGCTTTTAACCCTAAAGCCTTATGACCAAAGCGAAACTAGAAATGGTAAGCGTAACGGTGCGAAAGCAGAAAAAATAATAAGGATAGTCTAAGTTGAAGTAAAATCTAATTAGGTTTTATGAATGGATAATCGTGACACATAGAATACGTTAGGCACTAAGGGCTTTTATAATGGGTGTTTAGCAGGGAATGTCCTAAGTCTTTAAAAGATATGGATAACCTTCAAC
>NZ_JBOFRG010000145.1:0-5269 GCF_051650885.1 Clostridium sp. | reverse complement strand
TTTAGAGAAATATCAAAGAATTTTGGTATTAAAGAAATAAGAACACCTGCATTTGAACATACAGAGTTATTCTTAAGAGGTGTTGGAGAAACTACTGATATAGTTCAAAAGGAAATGTATACTTTTAAAGATAAAGGTGATAGAAGTATAACATTAAAGCCAGAAGGAACAGCACCAGCAGTTAGAGCTTTTGTTGAAAGTAGATTATTTAATGAAGCGCAACCAACAAAACTTTACTATATAACTCCATGCTTTAGATATGAAAAAGCACAAAAAGGTAGATATAGACAGTTCCATCAATTTGGAGTTGAAATGTTTGGTTCAAAAGAACCTTCAATGGATGCAGAAGTTATGGCGTTAGCTATGGGAGTACTTAAAAAAGTAGGTTTAAAAAGCTTAAAATTAAACATAAATAATTTAGGGTGTCCTGAGTGTAGACCTAAATATAATGAAGCATTAAAAAAATTCTTAGAAGAAAATTATGATTCTCTTTGTGATACATGTAAAACAAGATTTGAGAAAAATCCAATGAGAATTTTAGATTGTAAAGAAAAGTCTTGCAAAGAAATAACAAAGAATGCTCCTATAATTTTAGATTATACTTGTGAAAGTTGTAATGAGCACTTTGCTGATGTTAAAAAGTATTTAGAAATTTTAAACATTCCTTATGCAGTTGATCCTGGAATAGTTAGAGGATTAGATTACTATACAAAAACTATATTTGAAATCTTAAATGATGATTATACAGTTTGTGGTGGCGGAAGATATGATAAGCTAATTGAAGAAATTGGTGGACCAAGTATGCCAGCAGTAGGTTTTGGTATGGGAATCGAAAGACTAATTGCAACTATTGATGATGAAAATATAGAAATTCCTAGAGAAGACTACATAGAGCTTTACATTTCAGCTAGAGGTGATGAAGGTAAAATGTATGCTTTTGAATTAGCACATAAGTTAAGAGAAGTAGGGGTTAATACTGAAATTAATCATGCAGGAAGAAGCTTTAAAGCAGAAATGAAATTTGCAAATAAGATAGGTGCTTTATTTAACCTAGTAATAGGTGAAGAAGAGCTTACTTCTAAAAAGGCAAAAGTAAAGAGAATGAAAGATAGAGAAGAGTTTGAAATAAGCTTAGATAATCTTGAAGAAATCAAAAATATTATAAAGAGCCAAAAATAATTTAATTTTAATATAGATATGGAGGACGACGTCACATGGCAGAAGCGTTAAATGGATTAAAAAGAACAATGATGTGTGGTGAACCTAGAGAATCTCATGAAGGAAATAAAGTTACACTTATGGGATGGGTTCAAAGAAATAGAAAACTTGGAGGATTACAGTTTATTGATTTAAGAGATAGAACTGGAATAATGCAAGTTGTGTTTGGTGATGATGTAGAAGAAGAAATATTTGAAAAAGCAAAAGGTGTTAGACCTGAATATTGTGTAGCTGTAACAGGAACAATAGTTTTAAGATCAGCTCCAAACAAAGATTTAGAAACAGGAATGGTAGAATTAAAATGTGAAGACATAAAAATTCTTTCAGAATCAGAAACACCACCAATATATATAAAAGAAAACTTAGATGCAGCTGAAAATATAAGACTTAAATATAGATATTTAGATCTTAGAAGACCAGATATGCAAAATATCTTTATGATAAGAAATAGAGCATCTAAAGCAATAAGAGATTACTTAGATAATAATGGTTTCTTAGAAGTTGAAACTCCAATGCTTACAAAAAGTACACCAGAAGGGGCTAGAGACTATTTAGTACCATCAAGAAACTATCCAGGAATGTTTTATGCATTACCACAATCTCCACAAATATTTAAGCAACTATTAATGGTATCAGGATTTGATAAATACTATCAAATAGTAAAATGTTTTAGAGATGAAGATTTAAGAGCTAATAGACAACCTGAATTTACTCAAGTGGACTTAGAAATGAGCTTTGTTGAGCAAGAAGATATAATGGAATTAAATGAAGGGTTAATTAAGCATGTATTTAAAACTGTTTTAAATCATGATGTTAAATTACCTATTAAGAGAATGACATTTAAAGAAGCTATGGAAAGCTATGGTTCAGATAAACCAGATTTAAGATTTGGAATGAAGATTCAAAATTTAACTGAAGCAGTTAAAGGTGTAGACTTTAAAGTATTTAATGATGCTATAGAGAATGGTGGTTCAGTAAGATGCTTAGTAGTTGAAAATGGATCAGAAATGGGAAGAAAAGATATAGATAGATTAGGTGAGTTTGTTAAAACTTATAAGGCTAAAGGGTTAGCTTGGATTAAAAACAAAGAAGATGGAATTCAATCACCAATAGCTAAATTCTTTAAAGAAGAAGAAATGGAAGAACTTTTAAATACTTGTAATGCTAAAAAAGGAGACTTAGTTTTAATTGTTGCAGATAAAGACTCTGTAGTATTCCAAAGCTTAGGTGCATTAAGATTAGAACTTTCTAAAAAGTTAGATTTAATAAAAGATAAAAATGAATTTAACTTTACATGGATTACAGAGTTCCCATTATTTGAGTACTCAGAAGAAGAAGAGAGATACACAGCATGTCACCATCCATTCACAGCACCAATGGATGAAGATTTAGAAATGATCGAAACAGAACCAGGTAAAGTTAGATCTAAGGCATATGACTTAGTTTTAAATGGAGAAGAGCTTGGTGGAGGTTCTATAAGAATACATGATGCTAAACTTCAAGAGAGAATGTTTAAGGCACTTGGATTTACAGAAGAATCAGCACAAGAGAGATTTGGATTCTTAATAGACGCATTTAAATTTGGTCCACCACCACACGGAGGATTAGCATTTGGTCTTGACAGAATGATAATGTTCTTAGCTGGAACTGATAACATTAAGGATGTAATTGCATTCCCTAAAAACCAAAATGCATATTGTTACTTAAGTGAAGCTCCAAATATAGCAGATGAAAAGCAATTAGAAGAGCTTGGAATAGCTATAAATGTAAAAAAAGAAGAAGAAAACTAAAGTAAAAGCACCCTGAATCTGGGGTGCTTTTTTGTATGCAAATATATTTATATGAATTTGAAAAGAAGAAAATAAAGATATATATGTAATTGGAATAAATTACACATAATAAATATGAATAAAAATACAGTGTTTAAGAGAAAATAACTTTTGTATGATACTTAAGGAGGAATAAGAAATGAACAAACAAATCAAAAAAAGCTTTATTGCACTATTATTATTTTTAGGAGTATTTGGTGTAACAGCCTTTGCTAATCCATTAAAACATACTGGTTTTATGGGAGAGGTTGTAAAGGTGCAAAAATGTGAAAACACAAAAGAAATGAAATTATTAGTTTGTGGTTATTTAAAAGGATGTGAAATAACAAAAACTCAAATGGTAGTTATCTGTAACAAAGATACAGAAGTTAAAGATTCATGTAACAAAAAAGCTAAAGATTTAGAAATCAAAGAAGGAGATACAGTATGTATTGAATTAGATGGTAAAATGACTAAATCTATCCCACCACAAGCAACAGCAAAAAAAATATTTGTAAGCAAATCAGAAGGTAAATGCAAAAGAGAAGAAAAAGTTGAATCAAATAATTCAGCAAAAGTAGAAGAAAAAGAGAAAGAAAGTGAAAAAAAAGTAGAAGCACCTAAAGCAAAAGAAAATGAAAAAAAAGTAGAAGCGCCAAAAACTGAAGAAAAAGCTGAAGAAAAAGCGGAACTACAATAGAGGAGAGGTCTTATAAGACCTCTTCTTTTTAAATTTATATATCAAATAAAGTGTTAATTGAATAAAATAGATTAACACTTTATTTTGGAGGGAAAAATGAAAAAAATAGATTTGCATATACATTCAACAGGTTCAGATGGTAAATTTACACCGACTCAGATAGTGTCTATGGCAAAAGTGAAAGGTTTATCATATATAAGCATAACAGATCATAACTCTATTGACGGGCTAAAGGAAGGGATAGAGGAAGGCGAAAAGATAGGAATAAGAGTAATACCGGGAATTGAATTATCTACAAGATATAAAGGAAAACAAGTACATCTTTTAGGATATTTTAAAGGAAGAGGATATGAAGATAAAAAGTTTTTAGAAGCACTTGAAATGATTAAAAAAAAGAAACTTGGTAGATTTAATTCCTTATTTAAAGGAAAAATAAAAATTCAGAAAAATAAAAAAAGATTAGATGTAGAGAATGGAATAAAGTTTTTGAGAATGTTTGGAGCAGTTGTATTTATTGCACATCCTGGAAAAATAAAAAAAGAAG
The DNA here is from genome assembly GCF_051650885.1 of Clostridium sp. Classification (GTDB taxonomy): domain Bacteria; phylum Bacillota; class Clostridia; order Clostridiales; family Clostridiaceae; genus Clostridium. The sequence continues at coordinate 999 of NZ_JBOFRG010000145.1, read as the reverse complement.
CTTTAATAGAAATATTGAAGTTTAAAGTAAATGGGATAGAGGCAATTCATCCAAGACATACAAAAGAAGATGTGAAATATTTTAAAGGTCTAGCAAAAGAAAAGAAGATAAAGTATTCAGCAGGAAGTGATTTTCATAGGTTGGATGAAAATAAAGGAAAGCATGGCGTTATTGGAGATATTTATAGGGAGGTCGATGAGTTAAAAGACATATTATCATTTTAAAATGTAACCGTATTGTAACTAAAATTTTACCAAAATTTATTAAGAAATTATTATTTTACCGTAAAGATTACAAAAAAGTTAAAAAAATTCTTTAAGAATTCGACAAAATACGTTAAAATATAAGAAAAAGAGTTTTAGGAGATGTAAACAAATGAAAAAAAAGAAAGCAGTGGCTTTGGTGTTAGCAGCGTCAACAAGTGCTACAGTAGTACTTGCTAAAAATGCTATAACTGCACATGCAGATACTTTAAATGGTTCAAAGAATAATATAAAAAATGAAAATATAAGTACTAATAGAGGGAAAGTAATAAATATAACTTCAAGTTTAAGAGTAAGAGAAGGAGCTTCAACAAATACTCCTGTAGTAGGATATCTTAAAAATGGAGATATAGTTAATATATTAGGAAAAAGTAATAATTTTTATAAGATTAGTGTAAATGGAACTATAGGATATGTTTACAGTGACTATATAGAAAATTTAAATAAAAATAATTCTAACAATAATTCAGAAGCGAAAGTAGGAACTATTATAAATATAGAAAGTAATCTTAGATTCAGAAGTGCACCTACAGTAGACTCAAATGTTTTAGGATATTTTATAGATGGACAAAAGGTTAATATAATTGGACAAGCTAATGGATGGACTAAAGTAAGTTATGAAGGTCAAGTTGGATATATTGATAGTGATTACGTTAATGTGGGAAATACAGGGTCTGGATTTGATGTAGTTAATGAGAAAAATAATAATGCTATTAGTATGAAAGCAACAGGTGGG
>NZ_JBOFRG010000144.1:0-2601 GCF_051650885.1 Clostridium sp. | reverse complement strand
AAAACATATTTCAGATTCTGTGTTAATGTCTTTTTTGTTTTGTATTTAATTGAAGAGATTTGTAGGTGGATGGCAGTGCATTTATGATTTTATTCACTTGGGGCTTAGAAAAGTATTTGTTATTATGATTAAGGATTGTAAAAGGGCAGGTTTATCAGCCTGTTTCCGTCTGCACCCAAGCTTCAACAGGGAGCCAAGCATTTCAAGTATTTCAGGCATTTGTTCAGAGATGCCGCCACCCACGAGAAACTCACCAACCTAAAGGAATATGCATCATCAGTCACATCATACAGCAGCAAATGTGTTGATTCTGTGTCAGGTGACAAGGAAAATAAAATAAGATAAACCTTTATTGATCACCAGCGTGGGTGATCCCTGACTGAGTGGGTGAGTGAGGAAATCAACAGTCTTGCAGAGCGGTGCACAGAGAACAACCCACCGAGCAACAGTGATGTCGGTGAGGTGTCTGCGGATCAAAGGATACTAAAGGACAGATTATATGTGTAGATATACAGTATATGTAACTGTATATCTTTCTTGTAAATATAATTTAGTTTTCCTTTTTTATTTCTTCCTTTAGTGCTACGGTTTTTTACTGTTTCATTCTATTCTAATTTAAAATATTTGAATATTTGTTTAAACATTTTCTCTGTGTGTAGCATGGAGGAGGCTATAACTGCATTTCACTGAGCAAACCTGCACTGTATTTAAAAGAAAGATTTTAGCCTGTATTTAACCAGGTTTGTCCCACTGAGATCAAGAATCTCTTTTACAAGGGAGACCTGGCCAAGTATAGCAGCAACGCAGAGTTTCAACAGTAAATTCACAGGAAAGCACATCGATTTGAGTAACATTAAAATGATCAGATAAAACATTTGCACACAGACAACTTGGACTCAATGGATTTCACCATGGCTTTAAAATCGTTCAGGGTTACTATGTTTTGAAGCTTAAGATCAGTCTGTATAATGGCAATAAAGCTTCTTGAATCTTAAACATTGAACCTTAATCCCAGATGGCACAGACATGATTTCCGCATAGTGACACTTCATACTTTCCTACTTTCATACTTTCAACTCGTCATACTTTCATACTTTCAACTCGTCAGACCAGTCGGCCGGCCTTGATGTCACCGTCACTACCACAGTGGAGTTACTTCAGTCCAGGACACTGAACAGTGTCAGAGGAAGTTTAACATGAGGATGACTGGGATCAAGTGCGTTGTGTTTGTGGTGGTCCTGACCTTTCTGCGGAGTCTCACAAGAGCAGGTGAGTGAGGCGTTCACAGCCCGTCTGATCTTATTCCAGTCTAAATAGAAATCACAGACATGTTTAAACTTGGTACATTTTGTTGTCATGGTTACTTTCACCAGAGACAGCAAGAATACCAGGAAACATAACAAATGAAGATCTTTTTACAGTAAAACTTAAAAGGTCTGTTAACCCAAAGTTACAAAAAAGTGGAATCCAGCCATTCAGATAGTTTGCAGTTGTGTGCCAGTGTTTTAAGACATTATCCTCTGAAACAGTAGGAGATTAACTGATTTCAGATCAACTTTTTTTGTGCTACTGAAAACTATTACAGCTGTCTGAGGTTTATCAAAAGCAACTTGTTTCTGGAAATACAACCAGCTGTTTGAGCACAATAAAACTATCACTGGGTGGAGGCTGAAGACTCAGAGGCCGATAAATCTCGGCACATGACACTGAAACTTTATGCAAATGGCTACACACCACTGGAGTTAGATGGAAAGACATTTTTCCTAATTAACTCTGTTTTTCATGGCGGCATCATTCAATCAAATGGATTCTGGATGTCTTGTGCATCATTTCAATTCAGCCTGACATATTTGGTGTCTTTGGAAACTTTAGGATCCCCGCTAGAGTTTGAAATAAAGTTCTGTTGCTTTGAACCTAACGTCTGCAAATAGATGCAAAAAATAAAGGTGTCTTTTAAATTAAAGTCAAAGTCAAGTGGAAAAGTCCAAACTGACAGTTTTTTTTGTGGTAAAATACAAACAAAATCTTGGATTAGGAAAACATTTGCACTGAGAATCAAATATAAAGAATCAGCTGTGTTTAACGAGTGGACTACAGTAAAATAAATCTGTTGTAAAGTAGAAAAGGATCGAGAGCATCATCTTAATTATCCAGCTTTAACTGGAATCCTGCAGAACCTGTCAGCACACATTCACACACACGCAGTGAAACCTGAGATAAACACTTTCGTTTCCCACCAGCGTTTGAGAAATCAGCAGGTAGCAGAGTCTGTAGTTCAACCTGCAGCTGACAAATGGTTAACGGAAATTCCTGAAAACATTTCATTGTTCCTGAAAAACATGCAGCAACTCCATCAACAGAGTCATGTGACGTTGCTGCCAGAACCCAACCTGTCTCTCATCTCATAGCATTTTTGCACTTTAAAACATAACTTCATTTAAATTATTTTTCAATGTTTTCCCTCTTCAGTTGTTTTATGTCTTTCCATAAAGAAATTAATAAATAACTTAATAAATATGTTTTATTTAGTCACACAAGAGAGTGAATGTACATGTGTATGTGCTGTCAGTATATGTGGGAGCATGAAGGTATGTGTGTGTA
>NZ_JBOFRG010000143.1:0-2760 GCF_051650885.1 Clostridium sp. | reverse complement strand
TTGTTTCATGTAAGTCATTTGTTTTAATTGCCATGAAACAATGTGTGAAGGGAACAGCGTTTCGAGGAGGTAAAACATTTCAAACAATTTGAGGAAAAAAAAAAAAAAAAAATATATATATATATATATAATTTTGTGTAGCAAAAATGTTTTTTTCTTCTTCTCCTATATCGTTAATCACTTAACAACTCCTCATATTTACCTGGTCTCAGTGGAAAACCACTGTTCTCTATAATAACGATATTACTTGTAGTGTACCTTATTATGAGACACAAAGTGGCAGCAGTTAATTCATGAATTATTAGCACTGCAGAATATGACACCCATCAAAGAAGGAAGTCATAATCTTAAAGGTAGTGCATATACAGGAAATAACTTCAAGCTTCAACTTTATTTCTTTTTTTATTATTATTTATTATTAGTTTTGTTTTGGCCTATTTTTTGTCGCCAATTTAGAGTTTCCAATTTGTCCAGACATCATGTCTTTGGAGTGTGGGAGGAAACCGAAGTACTCGGAGTAAACCCACGCAGACACAGGAAGAACGTGAAGACTCCACACAGAAACAAGTGGGCTGAACCCAGGACCTTCTGTGAGGCCACAGTGCTAACCACTGAGCCACCATGTCGCCCTGACATGCTGCACCACGCCGCTCAGGCGTTTACAGCACTGAGCAAAGACATGGTGCTGCTGTCCTGAGGAGGAGGTTTTCATTTTCATGGTGTCATGGGTCACGGGAGGAGAATGGTGATTTTCTTGACTGGAGGTGGTTTACAATTTTAGGGGAGTTTTAGATGTCGGCTGGTGGGAGCCCATCAAACGGCTTCACAAGTACGATACTGGCATCCGTACAAGGATGTGGCTGCAAGGATGCTGATACCATGCCATCCGAGCAGGAATGGACAGATGTGATGGTTTCATCTGGGAGGCCTGGTGGCTGCCAGTCATCGGGGTAAAGAGATGGTGTTTCCTCTGCAACCTCTGGGGCAACTTGGGCAATTCGACTTCGGACTTTTTTATTAATCCAAGATCTTACTCTCTCCTGTGCCGGCTTTGTTGCCTTTTGAAGCTGCAGATTAGTGTCTTTTAGTTCTTTTTTTAAATTTTGCACCTCCACAATCTTTTCGTTTAATAATCTGATGTAATAGCTAGTGGTCTTGTCTAAATGCTCAGCTTTGTTCTCAAGATACTCCTTCTCCCTTTTAACTGACCTGGAATTATTCTGCTGGGCCCTTAAACAGCAATCCAGGCTTTTCTTAAGGAAGACAACTTGCTGTTGATATGCTGCTTCAGTGCATTCATTCATCCCCACTTGCTCATTGTCGTCTATGTAGCGTCTTTTGAGAGTAATGATTCTGCTATTTAATTTCTTGGTCTCAGTGATCATAGACAGTGCCTCTAGATCCGCCTTAAAACGCAGCTTATCGGTCTCCAGTTTGCTGATTTTGGCTCTCAGCTTACTAATTTCTGGCTCGCTGGCCTTCACTTTATATTTTAGACGTGCGACAGTGTCATTCAGGTCGAGCTTTGCTCTGTTGGCCTTATTTAGCTCTGCTTTTGTTTCTTTGAGTTTGGAGTGTTCTTCTCTTTTTTCTTCCTCTAGACGCTTGCAAGTGTCCTTCGCATTGTTTAATTTAACCACCAGGATTGCATTTTTGTCACTTTTTCTGCACAAACTGTCTTGTAGTTGTTGCTTATCCTTCTTTAAAGAAGTTAACTCGATATTTTTGTTTTCAATTATTTGGATTTTATGTTGGACAATGTTCTGTAGAACAGAAGCCTTCTGATTTATGTCTTCCTTATTCTTCATCTCTTTAATTGTCATTTGTAACGCCTGTATCTTCGTTTCAAGGCTTTTGCGTTTGAGGAAAGTTTCATATCTAAAAGCTTCCTTTTTTTTCCTTTCTTCTTCGTCATATCTTCCTCTTGCTTCTTCACTTTCTAACATCTGTTTTTTTAAGTTCTCAACTTCTCTTTTGTACTCCTGCTCCTTCTTATGGTACTGTTTTTCACATTCCTCTAACTTACGCTGATATCTTTGTTCCTGCTCTTTAATTAGACTCTCTGTTTCTTCACAATTCTGTGACAGCCTGTTGTCAAAGGCTGCTTGCTTGCTTAATGCAGTTTCCTTGAACTTCTGTTTCAGTTGTGTTACCATTTTCTCGTGGTCTTCCTCAGTTTTAGCTAGCTTCTGTTCGAGTCTCAACTTAATCTGTTTATTTTTTCCATTGTTTATCTCTATAGATTCTTCCAAGGCAGCCTTGTTCTGGACAAGCTTCTTATTGTTATCTTTGCAGATTTTTAGCTCCTTCATTAGTTCACTCTCACTCTCCTTTGCAGTTTTCAGCTCTGCTTGGAGAGCCTGGACTTTATCTTCCAGGCTCTGTACTTTCTGGCTGTTATGAATGCAGTCATTTGACCAGAATTCCCTTTCTTTCTTATATTTTTCTTGGAGTCTGGAATGCCTCCACTGCCAGTATTTTTCCATTGTGTTGGCACAATGTAACATCACTGTCTTGTAAAATGATAAATAATCTACTTTTTAATCTTGTGACCTTGTGCACCTGAGTTAGAATTCTGAGTTTAAAGTCAGAATTCTGAGTTTGATATGTACTTAAAACAGTTGTTCTGACATCACAGTGATGTCACATGGATTGTCACACGAAGATTCTATAACTTTGATCTGTGTGTGCGTGTGTGTATCTTTGATACAAACAATTGTTTACTTTTCATTCATTTGACAATAAAAAGACTACCTATTC
>NZ_JBOFRG010000142.1:0-8037 GCF_051650885.1 Clostridium sp. | reverse complement strand
GTGAAAACCAAGCCTAGCAAAATTGTAATGGAAACTCTTAATATCAAAAATATGATGAAGAATAAACACCTAGCGAAAGCTATTGCAGAGCAATGCTTATATGAGTTTAAAAGACAAATTCAGTATAAGTGCAAAAAGTACGGAATAGAGTTTGTAGAAGCAGATAAATGGTATCCTTCATCAAAAAAATGTTCTTGTTGTGGAAATATCAAAAAAGATTTACGACTTAAAGATAGAGTGTATAAATGTTCTTGTGGTCTTAAAATTGATAGAGATTTAAATGCAAGTATTAACTTAGCAAGTTATTCAATTTAGAATATCTAACTTAAAATAGATTCTAAATATGTACCTAACGATACTGGGGAATTTAAGCCTTTGGACTATCATAACAAATGAAAGTAGTATGTGATTTATCATTACGAAATCAGATAGATTGAAGAAGGAAGATATAAAACGAAAGTCTTAGGATATAAGTTGTATCACAGTATAAATGTCTACATTTAGATAGAAATGTATATATTTTTCGTATCGGTTCTGATTAAAGTCTTTTCTCTTAATTTAACTAGAAATTGAATATGTAATTTTTGTATTTTATTAACATTTAAATGCTATACTATGTTTAAATATTAATTTTAAAGGAGTTTTTTTATGAATTTTGATTTGGTTGCTAACGAATGGGACACTGATGGACGAATAGAGCGTGCTAAGATTATTGCTGATGAAATTTTGAAGAATGTTAATTGTTCTAGTTTGAGTACTGCTATGGAGTTTGGTTGTGGTACTGGTCTTTTGACTTTTAATTTATGTTCTTTATTTAAGGATGTTTATCTTGTGGATTCTTCTGAGGGAATGATTGATGTAGTTAAGAAGAAAATTGATGCTTTTCCAGTTTCTAATCTTCATCCTTTATGTTTAGATTTAACTTGTAATGATCTTGATGTTAATGTTGATTTTATTTATACTTCTATGGCTATGCATCATGTTTCTGATGTTAAATTAATTTTATCTAAGTTTAATAAACTTCTTAGTAAAGATGGCTTTTTATGTATTGTTGATCTTAATAAAGATAATGGAAGTTTTCATAGTCATGAGTCTGACTTTCATGGTCATAATGGCTTTAGTACTGATGACTTTTTGCAGTTTGTGGAATCTGCTAATTTTAAAGTTCTTGAGCATTATACTTTTTATAAGGGTATTAAAGAGAAAGATAATGTACCTTATTCTTTATTTATTACAGTTGCTAAGAAAATTTAAATTCACTCATTTTCCTTTTTCTAAGTCTTTTTAAAAAGCCTGTAGTCAGAACCGACTTTCTACAAGTGCTGGTCCTGACCACAGGGTTCTAATTTAGTTTTTTCTTTTGCTTAAATCTTATTTAAATCTTTTAATACTGGCATTGAATTGTATATGTTTAGTAAGTTTATACATATTAAAAATATTAATGTTCCATTGAATACTAGTAGCACTTTATTTTCTTTTAGGTTTTTATTTAGAGTACTTCCAAATATCCCTCCAAGTATGCCTCCGAGTACCATAAGTATCAATATGTTGTAATTTACTTCTGGAATTTTGCCTTCTATGATTATTGTTGCTAGTTTAGCTGTTTGTGAAAATAAAATTATTATTATTGAATTTATTGCAGCTTCCTTTGTGCTCATTGAAAACATCATTGCTAGAACACATATATTTATAGGACCTCCACCTATGCTTAGCATTGATGACACTCCTCCAAGTACTATACCTACAATTAAAAATCCTGTTATATTTTCTACTTTATAGCTTTTAAATTTATTTTTATTATTCATATAATAAAATGTTCCTACCATAAGAATTAATAGTATTAAATTTTGAAGTACTATTATTCTTGCTTCTTCCATATGTGCAATTAAAACATTTAAAACTTTCTCTCCTACAATTCCTCCTAGAACTCCTCCTATCCCTAAAAATATTGCTTGATTTTTATTTATTTTTTCATTGTTTTTTTTATATTTTATACAGGAAACAGTTGCCATTGAAAATACTGTTACTGCTGATAGAAAGCTTATTGTTTGTACATCATATCCCCCAACAAAATCTAAAATAGGTTTTATAATTACCCCTCCACCAATTCCTGCAAGTGCTCCAACTGTTGTTGCTATTAGTGCTATCCAAAAAAATATCATTTTTACTCCTTTAAATCATTAGTTGCAATGTTTGTTTCTTTTAAATAATTGAAAATCAAATCTAAATCTGTTTTTATTGAACCTAGGTATAATAAATCTGCATAGAACATTTGTGAGAACTTTGAAGATACTGCCCCTACTCTTATTCTTTTTTCATTGTTAGGTATATTTAAGGTATAGTCGCTTAGACTTTTAAGTTTGCTATCACCTTCTTTTACGATTGAAATTACTTTTGTGTTATTTTTCTTTACATTTTCAACTGCTAAGTTCACCTCTTTAGATTGTCCACTGTATGAAATTGCAATAGCTATATCATTCTGATTTGTATGTGCTGAAAATTCTAAATTCATGTTTGCATCGAAATTGAAAAAGCATCTTTTATTTACTCTATTAAATTTGTGATATAAATCATATGCAGATAATGATGAAGCTCCAATTGCATAAATATATATATTTTCTGCTCTTCTTATTTCTTTTAATATTTTCTCTAGATTATCTATATCTATTAGCTCTAATGTTCTTTTTAAAGCAATATCAACATTAGAGTATACTTTCTTTACAATATCTTTTACTGAATCATCTTCGTGTAAAATCGGGTCTATTTCTTCAATTTCACTTTCATTTTCTATTTCTTTTGCAAGTTCAATTTTTAATTTATCCAATCCATCTAATTCTATTTTTTTGCAAAATCTAACTACAGTTGCTCCTGATGTATCTGTCTTTTCACCTATTTCTTTGCTTGAAAGTTCTATAAACTCTCTATAATTTTTTAAAATATAATCACCTATTCTTTTTTCACTATTTGTAAATTTATCATATTTTACTTTTATTACTTCAATAACTTTCATCTTCTCTCCTTCTTAAAAAGGAACTACAAAAAATGTAGCTCCTTTATCTTATAAATAATCTCTAACATAAGGGCTTTTTTCTAGCATTTTAGTGCATTCTTCAAATCCTTTATTAGTTAAAATCATTACTATTGCTGTTTTAACTTTTCCATTACATATTTTCAAAATTTCTTTTGCTTTATCTTCTTCTATTCCTGTTGTTTCTTTAATTATCTTTATTCCTCTTTGCTCTAATTTTTCATTTTTTATGCTAAGGTCCACCATATAATTTTTATATACTTTTCCTATTTTTATCATGGAACCTGTTGAAATCATATTTAAAATCATTTTTTGAGCTGTTCCTGCTTTAAGTCTTGTAGAACCATTTATAGCTTCAGCTCCGGTGACTGCTTCTATTTTCACCTCTGTCTTTTCTCCTATTTCTGAACCCTTGGTACAACTTATAGAGATAGTTCTACACTTCACTACATTTTTCCCATATTCCAATGCACTTTTTACATATGGTGTTCTTCCTGATGCTGAAAGACCTATTAATACATCATTTTCATTTAAACTTATTTCTTTTAAATCTAAAATTCCTTGCTCTGAATTGTCTTCAGCCCCTTCACTTGCATTAACTAAAGCATTTGTTCCTCCAGCTAAAACACAAGTTACCTTACCCTTCTCTACTCCAAAAGTTGGAACACATTCACAAGCATCTCCAAATGCAAGCCGCCCTGAATTTCCAGCACCTATATAAATAATTCTTCCATCAAGCCTTAGTGCCTCAACTACAAGATCAATTGCTTTTGTTATATTATCTATTTCTCTTTCTACTGCTAGGGCTACCATTTTATCTTCTTCATTCATAAGCCTTACAATTTCTTTTGTCTCACATATATCTATATTTTCAGTATTTCTGTTTATCTTTTCCGTATCTAAAACTTCAATATTTACCTTATTCATTTGTCCCTCCTTTCTTAATTAGAAAATCTTATTATACTATCTCTCTTTACATAATCTAATACATCTAAGTATTCTGGATTTATGTGCCCAATAATATTTATCTTTCCATCTGATTGAAGATTTTCTTTACATATATTTATTTCACCTTCATATCTTCCACTTAAAGTATTATCCATTGTAATTGCGCCTTTATATCTTTTTACTGGATTCAATACTTTATTTTCTTTTATATCTCCTCGTCCATATCTCAATCTTATTATATGATCTAGGATATCCCCTCTTATTGGTGATTCTAATTTTTCTAAATTTTTATACTCATCATTCAAGTGCACTTTTACAGTTAAAATCTTTTCTTCCATATAACACTTTAACTTTTTTAAACTTTCAAGCGTTCCTTTATTATCACCAATATAAACGTGATCAACATATGAATTTAAAAGCTCTACTCCTGCAACATATGGATTTACACCTCTATGCTTTTCAAGAGTTGGAAGTCCTTCAAATACTGGTCCTCTAAGTTTTAGATCCCCTTGTACAAATGCAGCTATTTTAACACCTTGCTTTTTAAACCCTTTATTTATTGAAATCATGTGCTCTTTATTAAGGCCAGTATAATATCTTGGATAAAAATTGTGCATAACACATATTCGTTCCATATCACATCCACTTTCTCTTAATTCATTTAAAAATTCAGGCTTTACATCACTTGCGTTAAGATATACAAGAAATTTTTCTACTAATTCTTTTATTTCTTGAACTTTCTCAAATCCTCCATCCACTCTAATTGCTTTAAATCCCTTATCTTTCAATTCATAGATATTATCTATTTTCAACTTTTCACAAGCTGATGGAGAAATGTCTGGAATTAATGTCATTTCATACTTTTCTATCACCTTTAAAAGTTTCTCCATTTTTTCATCAAAATCTGAATAATCTTCCTCTATAACTTGAACTGATGTGAATATATTTTTTACACCAATCTTTGCAACTTCTTCAATATACTCTAAATCTAAATCTTGAAAATAAACTGATATTCCTAACATTTCGCTCTCCTCATTAAACACTTTTCACTGTTTCTTGTCCTATTTTTTCTTTTTCTTCTTCTTTTTTATGATTTTTATCTAATGCTTTTACAAATGGATAGAAAATCATAAACATAATTACCCAGGCGGCAAGTACCCATAGTAAAGCTGTGAAACTTCCATTAGCTCCTAAAAATGCTTTTATTGGTGCTGGCACTGTCCATGGTATACCTATATATGGTATCGGTATCATTCCTACTACTGTAAGCCCATAAGCAATTATTGCAATGACTACAAATGCTAATATACTAGGAATCATTAATAATGGATTTAACACTACAGGAACTCCAAAATTTAATGGCTCTCCTATATTAAATAATGCTGCTGGTAATGCTAGCCATCCAATTGCTTTTAAATGTTTTGATTTACAAAGAATTAATGCTACTGCAAGTGGTACAAGTCCTATCCAAATATATTGATCAAAGAAAGTAAATGTTGCAATATGTGGTAAAGCTTCCCCTGCTTGTGCAGCTGTTAAGTTTGTTGCATCCATTGATCTTAAAATTGGATCTGCTATAGAACCTACAACATTTCCTCCATGAATTCCTACAAACCATAACCCTCTATTTAAGAAAGGAATTAAAATTACTCCAAATAAACTATCACTAACGGATACAAGTGGTGTAAACATTTGTAATATAATGCTTGGTAGATCAATATTAAATAGCCATCTTACTGACCACCAGAAAAGTATAACTACTGTTGAAGGTATTAAGGCAATAAATGCTTGTACTATCATTGGTGGAACACCTTCTGGCATTTTTATAACTAAATTTCTTTTAACTACAAATCTAAAAATTTCTACTGTCCCTGCTGCAACTAATATTGCTGTAAATGCTGATTTTGCTCCTAAAAATCCTACATTTATAAATGATCCAGTTTCCATAGCTTCTATAGGAAATAATAATAAAAATGCTGATGCTGTTAATAATACAATAGGCATTGGATCTAGCTTTTTAGTTTCTCCATCCCTATCGTTATAATACATAATTGCATAATAAGCTGTTGCAATTGCAACATAAATCGCAAATACTTGTGTTCCTACACCTGATGCTTTCTTAATTAATGCAATTTTGTCTGGTCCTAAAAACTCTTTCCATGCATCCACTGGAAACTCTGCAACTAATAAAAATAATGACCCAATAAGTAATAATGACATTGTAGATACGAAAGTTTTCTGTAAAATCTGTAAATATCTCAATCTTGAAAACTTCATTAATGGTGGTACCATTTTCTCCTCAATAAACTTTATAATTCCATTCATAATTCCCTCTCCCTTTTTCTTTTTTCTACTTAATTACTTTATATACATATATTAACATTAAAGAAATTTTATTGCAATAGTTTTCATTATTTATTTTTTAAATGAAATTTAATTTTATTTTTATTGGTTTTTCCTATATTTTGAACTTAAATTTCATAGTGCTAAAGTTAAATGCAAAAAATACGTGGTAAATCAGCAATTAAGATTTACCACGTATTTTTTATTCTAATATTTTTTTAACTTTTTCTACTGTAATGTTACATTCTTTTGCTATTGTTTCTAGTGTTTGCTTTTGATTGAATAATTTAAATACTTTTTTTGCAAGTTCTATACCACTTTCTTTCCCTCTTTCTTCTACTTCAGGATCATATAAAGTTTTTGTCATTATTTCCACTTCCTTTTCTAACTTTTTACTTTTAAAGTATGCTCTATTTAAATATTCTATTAAATTCTGTATTCCTAATAATAATTTATGAAAATCTTCTCCATAAATTTCTTCTTCTTTTAATAATTTATTTGATGCTTCTGCTAAGGTTTTTGCTAACCTTTTTGCTTTCTCTGAAAGATTCTTTATGTCCTCATCTTTATTTTCTTTTTCTAATTTATTTAACTCTTTTCTTAGGTTAAATAACTGTAATGGTATTAAGGGATATAACTTTTTCGCTATTAAATCTTCTGTTGTATATTCCCAGTATTTCATTACTTCTACTTCGTAAATATATTCTTTTTCATTTGGAAATACTATTCTCATTTTCAAGCTATCTTCAATATTTTTATTTTCCTCAAAAAAGATGACTTTTTGCTTTGGAAAATATATTGTTTTCATTTTCTTTTCATTTATAGATTCTTCTTTTGCTTTTTTAAAACCATATTCAAAGGTTCTTATAACCATACTTGAATCATTTTTTGTTTGAAATTCTATATGATAATTTATTTTTTCATTATTTTTCTTTAATGCAGTGTAGAACATATCCCCTTTGATTGTATCTAGGTTATCTTCTATAAATTCATTTCCACTAATGCTTATGTTTACTTCATCTTCATTGAAATTTTCGTTGAATAACCCATTTAATAATTTTATTAAAACTCTATTAGATGTGGTGAATAGGAACTTTAAAACTTGGTCTAATTTCACTTTTTCTTTTTTATCCATTAGTTCTACCTTTGTTTCATTTTTTATTTTTATTGTGTCCTATTCTATTTTTTTTATTCTTATTATATCATATTTTACTTTTGGGATTGGCTCATTTTCTTTTTGGTAAGTTTTTCAAGAACCCCGGGTGAGGACTAGCTTTCTACGAAAGCTGGTCCTGGCCACGGGGTTCTGATTGAAGTTTTTTCTTTAAAATTTTAATTAATTAATTGAATTATTTTTTGTTTTATTCCGTTGAGGTTTATTTTTATTAGTAGTTCTGAGTTGTCTTTTAGTATTTCTTCTTTTCTTCCTGATAGATAGTAGAATATTGTGTTTTCTTTTTTTCTTATTATTAGGGTTTCTTCCTCTCGTAGTTCTTTATATATTTGCTTTATTTTTTCTATTATTTCTAGACTTTCTTTTATGCCTAGTGTACCTTCGTTTAGGATTTCGTTGAATACTATTAGATATAGTATTTCTTCATTGTTGTATTTTTCTTTTTTTTCTATTAGTTTTGATGATTTTTCTAATATATATTCTGATATTATTTTATTTTCTATTAAGGTTTCTCTAGTCATATACCCGTCTTTTAGTTTTCCTG
>NZ_JBOFRG010000141.1:0-46969 GCF_051650885.1 Clostridium sp. | reverse complement strand
TATTTAATTCATCACAAAATCAGACTCGGTGAAACAGGAAGATATAATACGAAAAGCTTTGGAGAAAAACTAAAGCATAAGTTGTATCACAGTATAAATGTCTACATTTAGATAGAAATGTATGTATTTTTCGTATCGGTATCGGATTGGTACAGACAAGGAATGAATAATTTCTGGATACCAGAAGAAATAAATCTAGCACAAGATTTAAAAGATTATAAAAGATTAACTGACGAAGAAAGAATGGCATATGACAAGATACTTTCATTTTTAATATTCCTAGATTCAATACAAACAGCTAACTTAGGAAATATAAACAATTATATAACAGCAAGTGAAGTAAATCTTTGTCTTACAATACAAGCATTCCAAGAGGCAGTACACTCACAAAGTTATAGTTATATGCTTGATACAATTTGTTCGCCAGAAAAAAGAAATGAAATTCTTTACCAATGGAAAGATGACCAAATTCTTTTAAATAGAAATAAGTTTATAGGAGAGCTTTACAATAATTTCTTAGAGACTCCAAATAAACAAAACCTTGTGAAAACTATAATGGCAAACTATATATTAGAAGGAATATACTTCTATTCAGGATTTATGTTCTTCTATAACCTAGAGAGAAATGGTAAAATGCCAGGTTCAGCACAAGAGATAAGATATATAAACAGAGATGAGAATACGCACCTTTGGTTATTTAGAAGTATTATAAGAGAGCTTCAAAAAGAAGAACCAGAATTATTTACAGAAGAATTAAAAGAAGAACTAAGACAAATGATGAAAACTGGTGTAGATAATGAAATTGAATGGGGACACTACGTAATTGGTGACAGAGTTCAAGGGATAAATAAAAAGCTTATCGAAGATTATATAAAATACCTTGGAAATATGAGATTAGAAGCTATAGGGCTTCAAAAATTATATAGAGGATATGAAAATAATCCTGCAGAGTGGGTTGATAGACAATCAGATGCAAACTCAGTAAAAACTGACTTCTTTGAAGCAAAATCAACAGCTTATGCAAAGGCTGCAACATTAATAGATGATTTATAAAAGAATTGACAATTTATAGAATATTGTAGTATATTTTAAATACACAATGTGGTGTAAATAGAGCAAAGAAGCTCCATAGTAAAACTATGGAGCTTCTTTTTTTATAATAAGGAAGGGAGAAATTATGGATACATTCAAAATTAAAACAGAAGTAGTGTTTGGTGAAGGGTCATTAGCATATTTAGAAACACTAGAAAGTAAAAAAATATTTTTAGTTACAGACCCATTTATGGTCAAAAGTGGTGGAGTAGATAAAATTAAAAGTTATTTAATTGGAAAAGAGATATATGTTTTTGATGGAATAGTCCCAGATCCACCAATAGATGTAGTTGTATTAGGAATAGAAAAAATTAAAAAATTTAAACCAGAAGTAATTATTGCATTAGGTGGAGGATCTGCAATTGATGCAACTAAAGCAATAATGGATTTTTCAAAGAAAATAATGAATTTAGAAGACGTTAAAATGATAGCGATTCCAACAACTAGTGGAACAGGTTCAGAAGTAACATCTTTTGCAGTAATAACAGATAAAGAAAAAGGAGTTAAATATCCACTAGTAGCAGACTCCTTATTGCCAGATATAGCATTATTAGAGCCAGAATTAGTAAGGACAGTACCAAACTTTATAACGGCTGATACGGGAATGGACGTATTAACCCATGCTATTGAGGCATATGTTTCAATTAAAGCAGATGATTTTAGTGATGCTCTAGCAGAAAAAGCAGTTGAATTAGCATTTGCGTATTTATTAGAAGCTTATAAAAATGGAAATAACATTGAAGCTAGAGAAAAAATGCATAATGCATCTTGTTTAGCAGGGCTTGCATTTAATAAAACTTCATTAGGATTAAATCATGGAATAGCTCATGTTATTGGTGGGAAATTTCATATACCTCATGGTAGGACAAATGCATTACTATTACCACATATAATTGAGTTTAATGCAGATATACAAGGATACACAGCTAGAGAGTATTCAAGAGCTGCACAAAAATATGCGAAATTAGCTAAATTAATAGGGTTAGAAGGAAATAACACTAGGGTGTTAGTTAAAAAGCTTATAGATAGAATTAGAGAATTACAAAAATTAATGAATATGCCAACAACTTTAACTATGTGTAAAGTAGACAAGAAGGATGTTGATAAAGAAAGTGCATCTATAGCAGAGTTAGCAATGCTTGATGCTTGTACAGCTACGAATCCAAGAGAAGCTAAAGAACAGGATATAAGGAATATTTTGAATAAGATAAAATAAAAAATTAAATAAAAAGAAATAAAATTTAAAAAAAGTTGACAATTTAAGACTATTTTTTTATAATTAAATTATCACAACGGAGTGATTTGATTCAAGCAACGATGCTTCTTAAAGGTTTTCATAATTTTTATAATTGAACCTTTAAGGAGTTTTTTTATTAAATTATATAAAGAAAAGAGGGGTAATATGAGTGATGATTCAAAACAAAGAATTATACAGGAATATGTACCAGGTAAACAGGTAACCCTTGCACATATAATAGCTAATCCTAGTGAAGATATTTATAAAAAATTAGGTTTAGTTAGTGAGCATAGAGATGCTATAGGAATAATGACTATAACACCAAGTGAAGCGTCGATAATAGCAGCAGATGTAGCTACAAAAGCTTCAGGAGTAGCATTAGGATTTATAGATAGATTTAGTGGGTCAGTTGTAATAACTGGAGATATAAGTTCTGTAGAATCAGCATTAGATGAGGCAGTAGATGTTTTAGGAAATCTTCTTAATTTTTCATCTACTACAATAACGAGGACATAAAAATGGGAAAAGTAATTTTTATGGGAAAAACAGGTTGTGGTAAAACAACTTTGTGCCAAGCATTAGATAAGTTGGAAATTAAATATAAAAAAACACAAGCAATAGAGGTATATGATAAAGCGATAGATACGCCAGGGGAGTATATAGAAAATAGAGGTTTTTATAATGCATTAATAGTAACAGCTGTAGATGCAGATATAATAGCGTTTGTATACGATTGTACGTCGGATGAAAATTATATAGCACCAGGATTTGCAAGTGCATTCTGTAAAAAAGTTATTGGAATCATAACAAAGATTAATAAAGTTGATAGTAATAAGAAAGTTGAAATAGCTGAAGAGAGATTAGCTTTAACTGGAGCAGAAAAAATATTTAAAGTAGATACAGTGGATGAAATTGGAATAAAAGAATTGTTTGATTACCTAGAGGAAAATTAATCGAGGTGGACAAGATGAAAAAGACTATAGTAGTTGTCGATGATGAACCTATTATAAGAATAGACACTGTAGAAATGTTAGAAGCAGAGGGATACGAAGTGGTAGCAGAGGCTTCTGATGGGTTTGAGGCAATAGATATTTGTAAAAAATATAAACCAAATTTAGTGGTGATGGATGTAGATATGCCACTTTTAGATGGGATTAAGGCTAGTAAAGTAATAATAAAAGAAAATTTGGCTGGTGGAGTTGTTTTATTAACTGCTTTTGAAGACAAAAAGTATAGGGATATGGCGAAGGAAGTTGGAGCATATGGATATGTAATAAAACCGATAAATGAAAAGGTGTTAATTCCAACTATTGAAATGTGCCTATCAAAAGTTATAGAATTTGAAAAGTTAAGAAAAGAATTTGATAAGTTAAATAATAAATTAAACGATAGAAAATTAATAGAAAAAGCAAAAGGGATTCTTATAAAAAAACTAGATATAGGTGAAAAAGAAGCTTTTGATAGTATTAGAAAATTAAGTATGGACAAGCGCACAACTATGGTTGAAATAGCTAAAATTATTATTATTGGGTATGAGGGATAAATCAATGATAGAGGTGTTATGTGGAAGCTATACAGACTTAAATGAAGATGACATAATTAAAATACAAGAGATATCAAAATCACTAAAAATTATGGCAAACTTTTATGAAAGTGATGTGTTTATAGATGTGTTATGCAAGGATAATAATAATGCAATGGTTATAGCACATGCAAAGCCAGATAAAGTAGAAAGTTTGTATATAGATAAGGTTGTTGGAAAAGTTGCATTAGAACAGAATGAGCCAGCAGTTTTAGAAACATTAAAAATTGGTAACGTTAAGCGTGATATTAAAGCACTTACTCAGGAAGAGAAATTAGTTAGGCAAAATATACAACCAATTTTAAATGGTAATAAAGTAGTTGGAGTAGTGATTGTAGAAAAAGATATAAGTGAAGAATTAGAAAGCGAATTCAAAGTTGATATGAGTTTAAAAGATAAAAACTCAAAAGACTTCTTAGAATTAATAAAAGATAGTAATATTATTACTGATAATCTTCATGAAGCAATTTTAGTTTATGATGAAAAAGGAACACTTATCATTAATAATAACAAAGCTAGTAAAATATATGAGAAACTTGGAAATGTTATTAATGATAGACAACATTTTAATGAGATATCATTGGGGAATAAAACTTTTACAGAAGTAACTAAAATGAAAGAAAAAGAAATAGTAGAAGTAAGAAGAGGAAATCTATATTTTAAAATAAGTAGAATAATTTTTTATAGCGCAAAAGTGAGAGTAATAGAAATTCTAGAAGACATTACTGAAATGAAACAAAATGAAATAGAATTAATTTTAAGGTCAGTTGCTATAAAAGAAGCCCATCATAGAATAAAAAATAGTTTACAGACAGTAGCATCATTACTTAGAAGCCAAAGTAGAAAAAGCGAAAGTAATGAGGCAAAAAAATATTTAAAAGAGGCTGTAGATAGAATATTTGCAGTATCAACGACTCATGATTTATTAGCTAAATCAGAAGGTGAAAAAGTAAAAGTTAAAGAAGCTATTGGAATTTTAGTTGAGAATATAAATAAGAGCATTAGCAATAAAGAAAGTAATATATATATCAATGGTGATAATTTTTATATTACAGGGCAGAAGTTAAGTAGTTTGCTTTTAGTTATAAATGAAGTTATACAGAATTGTTATGACCATGCATTCAAAGACAAAGAGAATGGCACAATTAGAATACTTATTCAAAGTAATGAAGAAGAAAAAACTATTGCTGTGGTTGATGATGGAAACGGATACAATATAGAGGGTGCTAAAGAAAAAAATAGCTTAGGACTAAAGATAATTAAAAGCTATATGATAGATAGCTTAAAAGGAAATTTTGAAGTTATATCCAATGAAAAAGGTACTCAAACAATATTGAAATTTAGAATAGATTAAAAACTATGGACCGCGCTGTAGTGGTTTGAATTAAGCAATGAGGCTTAAGGTTGTGGAAAAAAGACTAAACATTATGTTTGGTTTGCATCTGTAACTTTAAGCCTTTTTAGTTTTTATAGTTTAGAGAGGAGGGGAAAATGTGAGAGAAGAGTTGATAAGTGTAGGAATCGATATAGGAACAAGCACAACGCAGCTTATATTTTCAAAACTTATAGTAGAAAATGAGGCATCAGCATTTACTGTACCGAGAATAAGTATAGTAGGAAAAGAAGTTGTTTATAGAAGTAATGTATTTTTTACACCATTGGTTTCAAATCAAGAAATAGATGGAGAAAAAATAAAAGAAATCATAGAAATTGAATATAAGAAATCAGGAATACAAAAAGATGAAATTCAAATTGGAGCAATAATTATAACCGGTGAGACTGCAAGAAAAGAAAATGCAAATGAAGTTTTACATACGTTAAGTGGATTTGCAGGAGATTTTGTAGTGGCAACAGCAGGACCAGACCTTGAAAGTATTATAGCTGGAAAAGGTGCAGGAGCACATATTTATGCAAAAGAACATTCTACTAGTGTAGTTAATATTGACATCGGTGGTGGAACTAGCAACTTAGCTTTATTTCTAAGAGGTGATGTTAAGGAAACAGGTTGTATGGATATTGGTGGAAGATTAATTAAAATAGACAAAGAAACCAAAAGAATAACTTATATTTCAAAGAAGATTAAAAAAATTATTGAAGAAGAAAAGTTTGATATTAAAGTAGGAGATATAGCAAATACTGAAGCGTTATCCCCGATTATTGATATTATGGTAAAGGCTTTAGAGGAAAGTATTGGATTAAGAGAAAAGGGGAAATATTTTGAATATCTAATAACTAATAAAACTATAGGGTTAGGTGTAGAGATAAAGAATATTTCTTTTTCTGGTGGAGTAGCAGATTACATTTATGGTAATGAAGAAGAAGAGGATTGGTTTAAATATGGAGACATAGGAATTCTTTTAGGAAGAGCAATTAAAGATTC
Organism: Clostridium sp.; assembly: GCF_051650885.1. Classification (GTDB taxonomy): domain Bacteria; phylum Bacillota; class Clostridia; order Clostridiales; family Clostridiaceae; genus Clostridium. The sequence continues at coordinate 40,678 of NZ_JBOFRG010000141.1, read as the reverse complement.
AAAGCTTTGCAATAGTTTAGGCGTAGTAGAAGCATTAGAAACTATAAGAGCAACTGTAGTAGGAGCAGGGTCTCATACTACTGAAATAAGTGGAAGTACGATAACTTATACTGAAGATAAGTTTCCGATTAAAAATCTTCCGGTGCTAAAAATTAATAATAAAGATGAAATTCTAGGAAGTGCTCATTTAGGAAACACTATAAAAAAGAAAATTGAATGGTTTAAAGTGGATAATGAAGTTCAAAATATTGCAATAGCAGTTGATGGGATAAAGAATCCAACTTTTGATAATATTCAAGAGTATGCAACTGGAATAGTTGCAGGTATGGAAGAGTTAGTAAAAATAGATGACCAATTAGTTATTATTGTAGAAAATGATATGGCTAAAGTATTAGGACAAGCAATATGCTCAAGATTCAACTTTAAAAGAAAGATAGTATGTATTGATGGAATTAAGGTTGAGGATGGAGATTATATAGATTTAGGTGCACCAATAGCTGATGGCAAGGTGTTACCGGTAGTTATAAAAACGTTGGTTTTCAATTAATTGAAAGGGGTAAAGAAATGATTTTAAAAACTAAACTATTTGGGAAAATTTATGAATTCAAAACTTTAAATGAAGTTATGGCAAAAGCAAATGAAGAAAAGTCAGGTGATAGATTAGCAGGATTAGCTGCTGAGTCATCAGAAGAGAGAGTAGCAGCAAAGGTGGTATTATCACATATTACTTTGAAAGAGTTAAGGGAGAACCCAGCAGTTCCATATGAAATGGATGAGGTTACAAGAATAATTCAAGATGATGTAAATGAAAAAATTTATGATGAGATAAAAGATTGGAATGTATCAGAGTTTAGAGAGTGGATTTTAGATGAAAACACTACAGGAAGAGATATTAGAAGAGTATCAAGAGGTTTAACTTCTGAAATGGTAGCAGCTGTTACTAAGTTAATGTCTAACATGGACTTAATTACAGGAGCTAAAAAAATTGTTGTTTTAGCACATTGTAATACAACAATAGGTGAACCGGGAACATTATCAGCAAGATTACAACCAAACCATCCAACAGATGATCCAGATGGAATAATGGCTTCATTATTAGAAGGTTTAACTTTTGGTATTGGAGATGCAGTATTAGGATTAAATCCAGTTGATGATTCAGTTGAGAGTGTTACTAAGGTATTAAAACGATTTGAAGAAGTTAAACAAAAGTTTAAAATACCAACACAAACTTGTGTATTAGCACATGTTACAACTCAAATGGAAGCTATAAGACAAGGAGCACCAACTGACCTTATATTCCAATCTATTGCAGGTTCAGAAAAAGGAAATGAAGCATTTGGATTTAATGCAGAAACAATTGAAGAAGCTAGACAATTAGCTTTAAAGCACGGAACTGCAACAGGACCAAATGTTATGTATTTTGAAACAGGACAAGGTTCGGAATTATCATCAGATGCACATTATGATGTAGACCAAGTAACAATGGAAGCAAGATGTTATGGATTTGCAAAGAGATTCCAACCATTCTTAGTTAACACGGTTGTTGGATTTATAGGTCCTGAGTATTTATATGATTCAAAGCAAGTTATAAGAGCTGGATTAGAAGATCACTTTATGGGTAAATTAACAGGAATTCCAATGGGATGTGATGCTTGTTATACAAACCATATGAAAGCAGATCAAAATGATATAGAGAATTTAGCAGTGCTGTTAAGTGCAGCAGGATGTACTTATTTTATGGGAATTCCTCATGGAGACGATGTAATGCTTAATTACCAAACAACTGGATATCATGAAACAGCTTCTTTAAGAGAGATGTTTAAATTAACAGCAATTAAAGAATTTAATGACTGGATGATTGAAATGGGATTCATTGATGAAAATGGTAAGCTTACTGAAAAAGCTGGAGATGCATCAGTACTTTTAAAATAGGAGGGAGAGATAGAAATGAATGAGAAAGATTTAAAATCACTAGTTGAAGGACTAGTAAGTAAAATGGTTGACGATATTGATACAGAATCAATAGAGAAAATTGTAAAAGAAATGGCGGGAGCTAAATTAAATACAAATAGTGATGAAATAATACCAGATATTACAGAAATAGATATAAAAAAGCAATTACTAGTTAAAAATCCTGTAGATGCAGAAGCTTATTTAGAAATGAAAGCTAAAACACCAGCTAGACTAGGGTGTGGACGAGCAGGAACTAGATACAAAACTATAACAGCATTAAGAGTTAGAGCAGACCATGCGGCAGCACAAGACTCTGTTTTCTCAGATGTTGCAGAAGAGTTTATAGTTAAGAATAATTTAGTAGCAGTTAAAACAGCTTGTACTGACAAAGATGAGTATGTTACTCGTCCTGATTTAGGAAGAAAGTTTGAACTAGAAACTATAGAAGTAATTAAAAACAGATGTGATAAAGCACCAAAGGTTCAAATTATGGTTGGAGATGGATTAAGTTCAGCAGCGATAGAGGCTAATTTAGAAAATGTAGTTCCAGCTATAAAGCAAGGATTAAAAATGTATGGATTAGAAGCAGGACCAATACTTTTTGTCAAATATTGTAGGGTTCCTTCAATGGATGCAGTGGGAGAAGCAACTGGAGCAGATGTAGTTTGTCTATTAGTTGGAGAAAGACCAGGATTAGTTACAGCAGAATCAATGTCGGCATATATAGCTTATAAGCCAACAGTTGGAATGCCAGAAGCAAAAAGAACTGTAATTTCAAACATCCACAATGGTGGAACTACAGCAGTTGAAGCTGGAGCACATATAGCAGAATTAATTAAAGAGATGTTAGATAAAAAAGCATCAGGAATAGATTTAAAATAAAAGTTTGGAGGATTAAGAAATGAGGAATGAAGTACTTAGCACAACAGTTTTAGGTGTGAAAATTATATCAAATGTTAGTCCAGAGATGGCTAAAAAATTTGATTTAGAACCACACCACAAAAGCTTAGGAATTATAACAGCAGACTGTGATGATGTAACATATACAGCGTTAGATGAAGCTACAAAAGCGGCAGAAGTTGATGTTGTTTATGCAAAGTCAATGTATGCAGGTGCAGGAAATGCATCAACTAAATTAGCTGGAGAAGTTATTGGGATTTTAGCAGGACCAAGTCCAGCAGAAGTTAGAAGTGGATTAAATGCAACTTTAGATTTTATCAATAGTGGAGTTGGATTTATAAGCGCAAATGAAGATAATACAATAGTTTATTATGCACAATGTATTTCAAGAACTGGAACTTATCTTTCAAAAGTTGCGGGAGTAAGAGAAGGAGAAGCTATTGCATATTTAGTAGCTCCACCATTAGAAGCTATCTATGGATTAGATGCAGCATTAAAAGCTGCTGATGTAGAAATGTGTGATTTCTTTGCACCACCAACAGAAACAAACTTTGGAGGAGCATTACTTACAGGTTCACAATCAGCATGTAAAGCAGCGTGTGATGCTTTTGCAGAGGCAATAGCATCAGTAGCTAATAATCCGTTAGGCTTTTAGTAAGTTATGGGAAAAGCATTAGGCTTAATCGAATTTATAGGATATGTGCCAGCAGTATGTGCAGCAGATGATGCTTTAAAAGCAGCAAATGTTGAATTAATGGGAATAGAAAAAGTAACAGGTGGGATTGTAACTGTTAAATTAACAGGCGAAGTAGATGCAGTACAAGCAGCCGTAGAGTGTGCTGAAAATTCGATTGGAAGAGCTAGAAATCTTAGAGCAGCGCATGTAATTGCAAGGATTGATGATGAAGTTAATAAAATGTTAGTTGATGAAATAAATGAAGAACAACTAGAGAGAGAAAGTATTTTAGTGAGAGAGACTATTGAAGAGATAGAAACGAAGCAAAAAGAAATTATTGAAGAGATAGTGGAAGAGCCTAAAAAAGAAATTTCAGAAATAGAAAAGAAGCTAATTAATACTGAAGATGAGTTATATAAAAAAAGCTTAAATGAAATGAGTGTAAAAGACTTAAGAAAAAAAGCGAGAACTTTAAAGGTAAAAGTTGAAGCAGGTAAATTAAAGTACCTTAAGAAAAATGAGTTAGTAGATATACTATTTAAATATTACAAAGAAGGTGAAAATTAGTGGGACTTTTAGATAAAGATCTAGTTTCAATACAAGAAACAAGGTTATTAATAAATAATGCTAAAATGGCACAAAAAGAATTAGAAAACCTTAATCAAGAAGAAATTAATAAGATTGTTAAGGTAATTTCAGATGTTGCTTTTAACAACGCAGAAAAGCTTGCAAAAATGGCACATGAGGAAACAGGTTTTGGGAAGTGGGAAGACAAAGTATTAAAAAATATTTTTGCATCTCAAAGTGTTTATGAGTCAATTAAAGATATAAAGACAGTTGGAATTGTTGAAGAAGATACTGCAAAACAAACTTTAAAAGTAATGGTACCAGTAGGAGTTGTGGCTGGATTAATTCCATCAACTAACCCAACATCAACAACTATTTATAAAATTATGATTTCAATAAAATCAAGAAATTCAATAGTTGTTTCACCACATCCGAGTGCTAAGAAATCAATAATTGAAACTGCAAACTTAATAATTGAAGCTGCTGAAAAGGCTGGATGTCCAAAAGGAGCAATAGCTTGTATAAATACACCATCAATGCAAGGAACAAACGAATTAATGACTAATAAAAATACATCATTAATTTTAGCAACTGGTGGAGAAGCAATGGTTAGAGCTGCATATTCATCAGGAACACCTGCAATAGGAGTTGGACCAGGAAATGGACCAGCATTTATTGATAAGAGTGCAGATATAAAGTTAGCAGTAAAAAGAATTTTAGATTCTAAAACATTTGATAATGGAACTATTTGTGCATCAGAGCAATCAGTAGTTGTAGAAGAAAGTATTGAAGCAGAAGTGGTAAGAGAGTTAGAGAGTCAAGGAGCATACTTCTTATCAGAGTGTGAGGCTAAAAAACTATCAAAGTTTGTAATGAGAGCTAATGGAACTATGAATCCACAAATTGTTGGAAAAAGTCCACAAGATATTGCTAAATTAGCAGGTCTTGAAAATGTACCAAGTACAGCTAGAGTATTAATACCTAGAGAAACAAAAGTAGGGCATAGCTATCCATTCTCAAGAGAGAAGTTAACAACTATTTTAACATTCTATGTTGAAAAAAATATTGATGAAGTATTAGAGAAATGTAGATCAATATTACTAAATGAAGGAGCAGGACATACATTTAGTATGCATGCTAATGATGAAAGTTTAGTAAAAAGATTTGCATTAGAAATGCCAGTATCAAGAATGGTTGTAAATTCACCATCTGCTTTAGCTGGAATAGGAGCAGTAAATAACATAGTGCCAGCACTTACGTTAGGATGTGGAGCAATTGGTGGAAGTTCAACTTCAAACAATATAGGTCCAATGGATTTAATGAATGTAAGAAACATAGCTTATGGAACAAAAGAACTTGAGGATATAAAAAAAGTTGCAAATCAAAATATAAGTACAGTAAGTGGAATAGACCTTTCAGAGAAAGAAGAATTAATCAATTTATTAGTACAAAAAATTGTAAAAGAGTTAAGATAGTCAATAATTAAAATTAATTATAGATAAAAATTAAAGAGATATTTTAGGAGGAATTTATTATGGCAAACGCAAACGCATTAGGAATGATTGAAACTAAAGGATTAGTAGGGGCAATAGAAGCAGCAGATGCAATGGTTAAAGCTGCAAATGTTCAATTAGTAGGAAAAGAACAAGTTGGTGGAGGATTAGTAACTGTAATGGTTAGAGGAGATGTCGGAGCGGTTAAAGCTGCAACTGATGCTGGAGCTGCAGCAGCAGAAAGAGTTGGGGAGTTAGTGTCAGTACATGTAATTCCAAGACCACATTTTGAAGTTGATGCTATATTACCATCAGCTAAAGCTGAATAATAATACTTTGCATAAATGTGCTATCTAAAATGGATAGCACATTTTATACATCTAATAGGGGAGGGTGAATATGAGTGTTTTAACAGAGAGTAGTATAAGAAGTTTATTAGGGCGTGAAAACTTAAAGCAGTTAAAAGAATTCAAGATAAAAAGAGGAGATATTATAACTCCTTCAGCAAAATCCTATTTAGCAGAACATAGTATAAAGTTGGTTTATGTAGATAAAGATGTAGAAAAAGAAGAGATTAAAGAAGAAATCAAAATTGTAGAAGTACAAAAAGAAAAAGTATATAAATATAACACTGTTTTTGGTGCTGAATTAGAAATAAAACCAGAACATATGACACACTTAGTAGGGAATTTACTTGTATTTAAAGATCACAAAAGAATTATTTTTAGAGGGAAAGTAGACTCTCTTGAAGCAAAAATACTAGAGGTTCAGATTATTTGTTTTAAATTAGGAATGAATAAATTAGTTGATGATTTACAAGAGATATTAGAATTTGTTAGAAAAATATTGAGATGTGAAGTTTTAGATGAAAAACTAGAAAGTTTTAATATTCAAGGAATGACTGAAAGTGAGTTAAGGGAAAAATCACATAATCCTCAGAAATATTTTGGAATAGGGCATGAAATGCCTAAATATGATATGGGTGAAGTTGTTGTTGGACTTAATAGCTTGAGAACGAAGACTAGAGAGGTTGAGTTAGCTGCATATGAAGCTTTTAAAAGTGAGTATGGAGCAGTAACAAGAGAAGATTTAATAACAGCATTAAATAGATTATCCTCAGTATTTTGGATTATGATTTTTAAAGTTAGAACTGAAGAATACAAGCAGTGATTAGGAGGAAAAGATGAAAAATCTATTAAATGATATTGTAGATGAAGTAATTAGAAGAGTTAAAGAAAAAGCCTTTATTAAAGTAGAAGCATCAGGAAGACATATTCATTTAAGTCAAAAACATATTGATGAACTATTTGGAAAAGGATATGAATTAACTAAAATTAAGGACTTATCACAACCGGGACAATATGCCTGCAAGGAAAGAGTTACTCTTACAGGAAAAAAAGGAAGCATTAAAAATGTAATTGTATTAGGACCAGTTAGAGAAGAAACACAAGTAGAAATTTCAATGACAGATTCAGCAGTTTTAGGAGAAAAACCATCTATTAAACAGAGTGGTGATTTATTTGGAACTGATGGATTGATTGTATCAACTGATAATACATCAATTATATTAGATAAAGGATTAATTGTAGCTCAAAGGCACATACATGTTAGTGCAGAAGATGCTGAAAAATTTGAAGTTTTAAATAATGAAGTTGTCAAAGTAAAAGTTTTTGGAGAGAGACCTTTAATATTTGATGATGTAGTTGTAAGGGTTAGTGATAAGTATAGAACTTTTATGCATATTGACTATGATGAAGCAAATGCATGTGGATTTGCTAAAGATACTATGGCAAGGATAATTAAAAATCAAGATTAGAGGGGGAACTAGAATGGACTATAATCAGTTAATTAAAGTGTTAGTTGATGAAATATATCTAAAAATAAATTCTAAGGAACCAATCAAGGAAAGAATGATAGTCATAGGAAATAGAGAGTGTGAAAAACTTAAAGAGTTTGAAGAAAAATATTCTGTTGTGAAGTATGAAGCTAATATGGAAATGGCAGAAGCATTATTTCTAACAAATTTAAGTATAAGAGAATTAAGCAATTTATCTTTAGGTATGGCTAGTTCTGAGATAGAAGAATATATTTTAAAATATATTATGTCAGGAAGAGACGTTTACGTATTAAGTGATGGAATGGAATATAAAGAGTATAAAAAAACAGCTCCAAAGCTTTTATATAGAAAGTATGTTGAAGATGAAGAAAGCCTAGTAAGCTATGGAGTAAAATTAATTAATCATTCCACAGAAATAGAAAAAGAGAAAAATTATACGACTGAAAAAGCTAGTAGTGAAGAAAAGCAAATCACTTTAACTAAAAAACTAATTTCAGAAAGTGATTTAAGAAAACCATATATAAATGGAGTAAGGGATATTATTATCAATAAAAAAACGATAATAACACCATTAGCAAAAGATTATATACGTATAAATAACATAAATATTAAATTTTCTTAGGAGGAAGTTATGGTATTAGGTAAGGTTATTGGGAATGTATGGGCTACGAGAAAAGATGAAAAATTAAATGGACAGAAGTTTTTAGTTGTAAAGATTTTTATCAATAAAAATGAACTTAAAGATGAACTGTTTGTAGCAGCAGATAACGCTGGTGCAGGAGTTGGAGATATAGTTTTAATAACTAAGGGAAGCGCAGCTAGGTGTTCTATTGAAAAACATGAGGTTCCAGTAGATGCAACAATAGTTGGAATAGTGGATTCTATTGATGTGTAAAGAAAATAGGAGCATTTGTATATTAGAGTTTAAAACTATAGCTAAAGGTATTGAGATTTCAAATGAGATTATTAAAAAAGTGAATATAGAAATTTTATATTTTAGAAGTACTTGTCCTGGGAAATTTGTTTTCATTGCAAATGGCGATGAGGGTGAAATAACGGAAGCTATTAAGTTAGGTGGAGAACTAGGAGAAGCAGTTTTGATGGAACAATTTCAAATAAATAATGTACACAAAAATATATTAGAGGCATTAAAAGGAACTGTTAAGAAAAATGATATTGGATATGCAGCCGTTGGAATATTGGAAGTTAGTAAAGTATCAAGAGGGTTAGTAGCTTTAGATAAAACTTTAAAGAGTAGTAGTGTAGAATTAATTAGTTTGAAGATTGGATTTGGAATTGGTGGAAAGCTTGTTTATATAATTTCAGGTGAATTATCTGATATCGAATATGGAATTAATGAAAGCGAAAGATTTTTAAATAATAAAGGTATTATAGGGAAATCAATTATGCCAGTAGTTCATGAAAGTATATTAAAAGGATTAATTAGATATTAGAGAGGTAAAAGCGATGAGTATAAATGAAATTATTATCTATATAATGGTTGCATGTATGGTATTAGGTGCAATAGATAAATGTTTAGGAAATAAATTTGGAATTGGAGAGCAGTTTGAAGAAGGAATAATGGCAATGGGATCATTAGCAGTTGCAATGATTGGAGTTATTTGTCTAGCACCAGTTATTGCATCAGTATTAGGTCCAATAGTAACACCAGTATTCAATGCATTAGGAGCAGATCCAGCTATGTTTGCAGGTTCAATCTTAGCAAATGATATGGGAGGAGCATCTCTTGCAGCTAGTTTAGCACAAGACCCACAAGCTGGATTATTTAGTGGATTAATAATTGGAGCAATGATGGGAGCAACAATAGTATTTACTATTCCAGTATCATTAGGAATTATAGAAAAAGAAGATCATAAATTTTTAGCAACAGGAATTTTAGCAGGGATAATTACTATTCCAGTTGGAGCTTTTGTTGGAGGAGTAGTAGCAGGATTCCCAGTTGTGATGGTATTAAAAAACTTAGTTCCAATTATACTATTTGCAGTAATAATTGCCATTGGATTATGGAAAGCTGAAAATGCAATGATTAAAGGATTTGCAATTTTTGGAAAAGGTGTAGTAATAATAATAACTCTAGGATTAGCAGCAGCAATTGTTGAAGCATTAACAGGAATAGTTATTATTCCAGGAATGGCACCAATAACTGAAGGTATATCAGTTGTAGGAAGTATTGCAATAGTTTTAGCAGGAGCATTCCCATTAGTATTTATAATTACTAAAGTATTCAAAAAGCCTTTAATGGGATTAGGAAAAGTATTAGGAATGAATGAAGTAGCAGCGGCTGGAATGGTAGCAAGTTTAGCTAACAACATTCCGATGTTTGGAATGTTAAAGGATATGGATAATAGAGGGAAAATAATAAATATAGCATTTGCAGTATCAGCATCATTTGTATTTGGAGACCATCTAGGATTTACTGCAGGAGTAAATGAGGCGATGATATTCCCAATGATAGTTGCAAAATTAGTAGGTGGAATAACAGCAGTTCTATTAGCTATGCTTATTGCAAATAAAACATTAGGAAAAAAAGAGGTTAAATAATTATGGAAAATATGGATAGAGCTTTATTAGAGAAATTAGTAAGACAAATAATTGAGGAAAAAATATCAGGTGTATCACAAAATAGTGCAGTTGATTTTGAAAGACAAAAAGATGTTAGTGGAGTAATGTCAGTAAAATTACCAACTGTAAAAGTTGATGAAACTAACAGAATGGATACAGGGAAAAATGGAGATGTAGTATATACAAAAGATATATTCACTTTAGAAGAAAGTCCAAGAATGGGAGCTGGAATCATGGAGATGAAAGCTACAACTTTTGAATGGACATTAAATTATGATGAAGTTGGTTATGTTATTGAGGGGAATCTAGATATTCTAATAGATGATAGAAAAGTTTCTATAGGACCAGGGGAATTATATTTAATACCAAAGGGTTCTAAAATAGAGTTTTCAGTTAAAGACTATGCAAGATATTTATATGTAACGTATCCAGCAGATTGGGCAAGCCAAGCATAGAATAAAAAGTAAATCATAGGAAGTAGGTATATAAAATGTATTTAAAAGGGAATTTAGTGCAAAGCTAAAGCTGCCCCAGCAACTGTAAATAACTTCTATTAAAAAATGCCACTGTAGATGTCTATGGGAAGGGTTTAATAGATATAGTTATGAGCCAGGAGACCTGCCTATTTCTGAAATTACTATCTTTCTGGGAGAAAGGGGCAAGTGATAAAGTTTTAAGTTAATGAAATAATGGGATTATATTAAAATGAAATTTTAGTGTGATTTTATAAAGCTTGCATTTTCTCAGTAGATAGATATTCATGAATATGAATATCTATTTTTAATTTTAAGGTAAGGAGAAATAATAATGAAAAAAATAAAAAAACAAAGAATGCTAGCTATAGCTACCTTAATCGTAATATTAATAGATTTTTTTAATCCTATTATTGTGTTAGCCATAGAAAATAAAACTAATAATACAATAACATTTTCAGTAGAACAGAGAGTTTTAGGAAAGAGCGACATAGTAGGACCTACTGTTAAAAGTATAAATGTTGAAGAACAAGCATCAGTAACTTTTGATAAATTAATGAAGGAACTGAATTTAAAATATGAAAATACAGGAACCTTGGAGAAAAATTTTTATATTTCTAGTATTGAAATAAATGAAGGGGAGAAATTAGAAGAGTTTGGACATGGGGCTGTAAGTGGATGGAAATATAGTGTAAATGGAATTTTTCCAAGTGTAGGATTATCAGATTATAAATTTAATGCTGGTGATGTAGTAAGAATAGTATATACTGCTAAGGATATGGGAAAAGACATAGAGATAGTAGATAAAATTTTTGAAATAAGAGAAAAATTAGAAGAAATTAAAAAGCTTAATGAAAGTGAATATACAACAGAAAGTTTTGGGGAATTAAAAAAAGTTATAGAGCAAACAAATACCAAGATACCTACGGATAAAGAAATTGGTGAAATGATGTCAGTTACTTTAGGCAAAGGAGATTGTAACACATATACTTATAAAAAAGAGATGGAAGATTTGTATAGTTCTTTAGTAGAGAAAGTAAATAATTTGCAAAAAAGACCTGAACAGCCGGAGTTAAAGCCGGATTTTGAAATAGATATATTTAGTGGACCATGGTCGGAAAATGACTTTAATACTATTTACTTAAATAAGGATGAAGAAACAAAAAATATTTTACTTAAAAAGATGACTGAAGCACATAATTTAAAACTTAATGGAGAAAAAGTAGAACCTGTAAATGGTAAATATGTAGTTAAATTAAATCAAGGTATAAATAAGTTAGGTGTAACAAGATGGGGATCAGAATATGTAACAACAATAACAGTTAGAAAAATATCGTATCAAGTAATCGGTAATGTGCATCCAGGAGAAACAATAACAATAAAATTTGATGGATTAGATGTGCCAATTAAGCATGTTCAGGGAAACTATGAATTGGAAAGAACAAATTTAGAATATAGTTCAGACATTGTGGGATTAAAGAAAATAGAATCTGAAATAATAAATGGTAGCACAGTTGATTTAGAAAAGTTATCAAAATTAACTTTTACAATTCCTAAAGAAACTGAAATAGGAGAGTATACTTTAAAAAATGGTACCATTTATCAAGATTGGTTTGGAGTATCGTTAGGTGGGTATACACACGGATATTTTTCAAAATTACCAGAAATAAAACTTAATATAACAAAGGGTGTTGATACATCAAAAGCTAAAGAAATAGAATTTGAAAAGTGGAGTAACTATGATAAAGTTTTTATATTAGAAGATAAAATTCAGATTAAATTAAGTGATATAGAAGAAAAAAGAGACGTAAAAGTAAATTCAGAAGTAGTAAATCCAATTGGTGGAAAATATGTATTTGAATTATCACTAGGGCAAAATAAAGTGTCAGTAGATGGCAAAGAAAAAGAATTAACAGTAAAAAAAGTAAGTTATGACGTATTAAATAAAAATAAAATTACTCCAGGTTCTAAGGTGGAAGTTCAACTTAGTGGAATAGAGGAAAGTGTACAAAAGGAATCAGGAAGAGTAAACCCTAATGGAGCGCACACAAGATACAACACTAATTTAAGTGGATTAGAAGTAGTGGAATCAGAAAGAACAGGTAAATATTCAAATGTAGAAAGAGAAGTTTTAAATAAAATAACTTTTACTATACCAAGTGATGCAAAGCCAGGAACTTATAAATTAACAAGCGGAAGAGTATGGCAGTCTTGGTTTGGTGGTATTTCAGTAGATGGAGCAGTTGGAGGACCAGAAGGGTCATTACAGAAGGATTTCTCAATTTTACCAGAGATTAATTTTAATGTAAGAGAAACTGCTGAAGAAGACGGAGTAAAACCAAGTATTTCTACGACTATTGAAAATGATAGTACAGTTGAAACATCAACATATCAATTTAAAGTTGTAGTTTCAGACAATGTAGATAATGGAATTATACCTATTGTAAAAGTTAATGGACAAGTTATAAAGGAAGAAGCAGGAAACTATAAGACTATTTTAGAGGAAGGTAAAAATGAAATTGTTATTGAAGCAACAGACCTTTCAGGAAATAAGGCAGTAGAAAAATATAATGTGAATTTAAAAATAAAATTAAGAGAAGGTTCAGGGATTATATTAAATACAAATAATTTAGAAATGAAAAAAGGGGATACGCATCAAATTATTGCAGTAGATACACCAGATAGAAGAAGTAATTCAGATGATGAAACAGCTTATATGAAATATGAGGTCATTGAAGGCAGCAATGTTGCATCTGTAGATGGAAGAGGTCAACTTAAAGCATTAGAAGCAGGATTGGCAAAGGTAAGCGTAAAATACCCAGGTCTATCAAGACCAGAAATTATTTATGTGAATGTAAAAGACGAAAATAGTAATATGCCTATCAAAACTTCTATAAAAGAAACTAAATATGACACCATTTATTTTGAAGGGGACAGTTATGATTATGATTTTACAGTAGACGTAAATAGTTATGCCGTAGTTAAAGTTAACAATGAAGTAATAGAAAAAAATAAAGACGGAAAATATACTGCTAAGTTAATAGAAGGACATAATTTTATAAATATAGCAGTTGCTAATAATGGAAAAACAATTTATAAAACATACAATTTAAAAGCTAAAAAAACAAATATAGAGATTTTGAATTTAACAAATCCAGGAAAAGAAATAATTCAAGGTGATAAAGTTGGAGTTAAATTTAAGGGGTTAGAAACTCCAGTACCAAAGTTTTTAAGAGTATTTAATCCTATTAGGACAAGAGTGAGCTATAAAACTACAATTCCAAGGATAGAAACTATATTTGGGGCAGGAACACAATATGATATTGCAACAAATAATATGATTGAATTTATTGCCACAGAAGTTGGAAGTTTTGAATTTACAGAAGGAACTATAAATGAAGCTTGGTGGGGAAATGATTTGTTTAGTGAAAGAGACATTACAGGAGAAGGTCCTAATATAGCAGCACCTGAGTTTGTAAAAGAGTTTTCAACACTTCCAAGTTTTAAAATTGAAGTAAAAGAAAATAAAAATTACAAAGATAAAATAAATACTGTATTAGAAAATAAAGAAGAATTAAAGGCAGGAGATGAGGTTGTACTAAAGATAGAAAATCTTGAAATGCCAGAAGCAGATAGAGGGAAAATATTACAAGCATACACAAAATTTAATACAAATATTTCAGGGGTAGAGGAAATTACATCAGAAGATGGAAAAGATAAATTTGAAAATTTAAAGACCTTAAAATTTAAGTTACCAGGGGATATTAAGCCAGGTAAATATACCATTACCAATGGAAGAGTATTTAAAGAATGGGATGGAGGGGCACTTTATGATGAAAAAGAATTTTATAAAGGAGAAATTCCAGCAATAGAAATAGAGGTAAAAGATGAAGAGGAAGAAGAAATACCTGATATAGGTGATGTGATAGAACCAAGTATGACAGTGGATGAGGGAATAAAACACGCAATAGATTGGATAAAGAAAAACACTCCAAATCCTACATTTGGTGATGAATGGGACATACTTGGAATAGTAAGGTCAGGGGAACTTAATAATAAAGATTATATAGAAAAGTATTATAATAATTTAGAAAAAGTTGTGAAAGAGAAAAAAGGGAACTTAACTAAAAATAAATATACAGAATATTCGAGAGTTGTTTTAGCATCAGTTGCTATTGGGAAAAATCCAGAGAATATTGGCGGATATAATTTGCTTGAAAAGTTATATGATTATAAAAATGTATCTAAACAGGGATTGAATGGAACTATATTTGCATTAATTGCTTTAGATTCAAAGAACTATGAAATTCCTAAAACAGCAACTAATAGTAGAGAAAAAATGATTAATGATATTTTAAAAGAACAATTAGTAGATGGTGGATTTGCATTAGTAGGAAATACAGGAAATGTTGATGTAACGGCAATGGCTATTCAAGCATTAAGTCGTTATAGAGAAAGACCAGAAGTTAAAAATACGATAGATAAAGCAGTAAACTTTTTATCAAAAGCTCAATTAGATAATGGTGGATATAAGACAGATGGAATTGAAAATGTCGAAGCATCAGCACAAACTGCCATTGCATTAACTAATGTAGGAATTGATTTAAAAGATGAAAGATTTATAAAAAATAAGAATTGGATAATTTCTAATATAATGAGTTTTGCTAATAAAAAAGGTGGGTTTAATCATGAAAGAGGATTAAATGAAGCAAATGATATGGCAACAGAACAAGCGTTAATAGGCTTGGTATCATATAAAAGATTTATAGAGAAAAAAAATAGCATTTATGATATGAATGATGTGGAAGCAGGTATCGAGAAACCAGAGGGTGAAGGGGGAAATCCTAGTGTTCCAAATCCTGACATAGATAAACCAGAAATAGAGAAACCGCAAACAGAAAAGCCAGAAATAGAGAAGCCGCAAACAGAAAAGCCACAAACTGAAAAACCGCAAACAGAGAAACCACAGGTAAATAGACCGGTTATAACAGAGACAAGTAGTAGCAAACCTAGTAATAAAAAAGAGGAAATAACAGATAATATAGAATTAAAAAATGATAAGGACAATGAGGCAGAAACAACAGATTTAAAAGAAATGAAAGAAGAGATTTCTGCATTAAGAGATGAGATAAATAGTTTAAAAGAGCTATTAAAAGAAGAGGAAAATCTTAAATTAGCAAGTGAAAAGAATAATCAAGGAAATATGCAAATAATATTTATGGCATTAGCAGGGATTTTTGGTTTATTAGCTATTAAGGAAATAGTTTTAAAAGCAAAGAAAAAAGAAGAGAATAAAAAGGGGTAAATAATGAAAAAAATAATATTATTTTTAGTATGTGCTATAGCATGTGTAGGGATAGCATTTGGGTTGAATCAAAACAGTCAAATGAGCACTGAAAATGAAAAGATTATTTTAGAAAGAGAAAATAAAGACGAAATAGATAAACAAAAAGATACGGAGAACATTGGTGCTCAGGACAAGGTAGAGAAGGTAGAGAAGATAGGAGACACAGAGAAGGGCGAGAAAAATAAAGAAGCAGAAAAAGAAATTAAAGTTAACAATGAGAATGAAATTAAAGTTAACGATGAAAAAGAAGTTGCAAAAAAAGATGATGAAGAAACATCAAAAGAGAATAATCAAGAAAATGAGCAAAAAGTAGAAGTGCCAAAAAAGAAGGAAGTAAGCATTAGCATAAATGCACAAAAAGCAGTTGAATATGGGATTAACAAAGAAAGTGGATTTACACATATACCGGCAAATGGAGTTCTTTTAGGAGAACAAAAAGTGGAAATTAAAGAAGGCGAAACAGTTTTTGATATATTGATGAAAGTTATACAAAAAACAAAATTACACATGGAATATACGGGGGGTGGAAGTGCTATTTATATAGAAGGTATAGATAATCTTTATGAATTTGATTGTGGAAAATTTAGTGGATGGATGTATTCAGTAAATGGAGTATATCCAAACTATGGTGTAGGAGCGTATAAGGTAAAGGATGGAGATAAAATTACTTTTAATTATACTTGCGATTTAGGAAGAGATTTAGGTGCACCAGTAAGATAAAACATAAAAGGGAATTATGATTTTTATAATTCCCTTTTAAATATTTTTATATATTAGCTTTTTAAATATAGAAATAGAAGGTTAATTGATAAAAATATTTTTATGCTACAGAGGAGGAAATGTTGTGAAAATGGAAAGTGAATTAGGGAGTTATCATCCAAGTGTAAGCTTTTTATATTTTATAGTAATGATAGGTGGAACAATGTTTTTTATGCATCCGATATTTGTTGGAATATCGCTTATATCAAGCATTGTTTATGCAACAATATTAAATGAAGAAAAAGCATTAGAATTATTTAAAATAGGAATGGTTTCAGCTATAGGTATAATTTTAGTAAATGCATTATTTACCCACAGAGGAATGACAGTACTTTTTTATTTAAAGGGTAATCCTATAACCGTTGAAGCATTATTGTATGGAGTTTGTTCTGGAGGAATGATATTAGCTATAATGCTTTGGTTCTGTTCGTATAATGAAGTAATAACATCTGAAAAGTTTTTATATATTTTTGGTGGAATATTACCATCAGTAGCATTGATGGTTAATATGGCATTAAGATTAATGCCTAAATTGATAAATCAAACTAAAGTAATAAGTAGGGCACAGAAAAGTGTAGGAATTGATTGTAAAAATGGTAGTTTAATTAATAGAGCAAAAAGTTGTATGAGGATAGTATCTATATTAGTAACATGGGCTTTAGAAGATGCAGTAGAAACTACTAATTCTATGAGGGCAAGAGGATATGGAGTTAAAAAAAGAAGTCGATTTTCATTATTTAAGATAAGAAGAAGAGATAAGATTATGTTAGCGGTTTTAATAATAAATGTAGTTATTTTAGTTTTAGGATATAAAAGTGGTGTAACGAGTTTAGAATTTTATCCACAGATAGAAAAAATAGTTTTTAAAATTAATTCAATTATGACATATACAAGTTTTTTATTAATGGGGATTTTACCAAGTATATTAGAGTTAACAAAAGGGAGAAGATAAGATGATTAAAGTAAATGGGTTAAGTTTTAGTTATCCGAATTCAGAAGAGAAAGTTTTGAATAATATAAACTTAGATATAGAGGAAGGTGAGTTTGTTTTAGTATGTGGAAAATCAGGATGTGGAAAGAGTACACTACTAAGACACTTTAAGCCAGAGTTATGGGTAAATGGAGAGCGAGAGGGAGAAGTGATTTTTAAAAATAAAAATATTTTAGACTGGTCTTTACTTGAAACAGCAGAAGGTATAGGATATGTATTCCAAAATCCAGATACGCAGATAGTTACAGAAAAGGTTTATCATGAATTAGCATTTGGTTTGGAGAATTTAGGGGTGGATACTCAAATTATCAGACGAAGAGTAGCAGAGATGAGTAGTTTTTTTGGAATTGAAAATTGGTTTAGAAAAAATGTAAATGAATTGTCAGGAGGACAGAAACAGCTTCTTAACTTAGCTAGTATAATAGTAATGCAACCAAAAGTGATTATATTAGATGAGCCGACTTCACAATTAGATCCTATCGCAGCAAAAGAGTTTTTAGATAATATAGCAAGAATAAACAAAGAGCTTGGGATTACTATAATTATAACGGAGCATAATCTTGAGTCTATATATTCAGAAGTGGACAAAGTAATATACATAGAAGATGGAATGATTGGAAAAATAGGAAATGCTCAAGAAGTTGCAAAGTATTTAATAGATAGAAAAGTTTCATTTGTAAAATCATTACCGACAGCAGCACAAATATATAAAGAGATAGAAACAAATATAGAAAATCATATTCCATTAACTGTTAGAGAAGGAAAGCGGTATGTGAGAAAAAGAATTGAAAAAAGATATATAGAAAAATTAGAAGATGTAAAGACTAAATTAGAAACACAGAAAAAGAGTGTGGAAAATCCTATTATTGAATTAAGAGATGTTTGTTTTAAGTATGAAAAGAATTCAAAGCAGATATTAAATAGTGTCTCTCTTAATATAGGAAAGGGAGAGGTTTATTGTATTTTAGGAGGTAATGGTACAGGAAAAAGTACAACATTAGGAATTATAGCAAATTATTTAAAACCTAATAAAGGAAAAGTAGTTATTGATGGGAAAAATATAAAAAAATATAAAGGGAATTTACTATACAAAGAAACATTAGTTTTTCTACCACAAAATCCACAAGCATTATTTGTTATGGATACATTAAAAGAAGATTTTTTAGAAGGAATGATGAGAGATAAAGTTGATTTAATAGAAGCTGAAAAGAAGATTGAAACTTTAAGTGAAAGACTAAATATAAGTAAGCTATTAAAGCAACATCCTTATGATTTAAGTGGTGGAGAAACTCAAAGAGCTGCTTTATGCAAAGTGCTATTATTAAATCCTAAAATAATATTATTAGATGAACCCACAAAAGGATTGGATGTAGACGCAAAAGAAGAAATAGGAGAACTCTTAAATGAATTAAAGAATGAGGGCATAACTATTGTTATGGTTACGCATGATATAGAATTTGCAGCAAAATATAGTGATAGATGCGGAATGTTTTTTGATGGAGAAATAGTTTCAGAAAGTAATCCGAAAGAATTTTTTGGTGGGAATAGTTTTTATACAACAGTGGCAAATAAAATTAGTAGAGAATTTTTTATTGAAGCAATAAGTTGTGGAGATGTGGTTGAATTATGCAGAAAAAATATAGTGTAAAAAATAGAAAAATAATATGTATAGTAGTACTTGCTTGTATTTATCCGATAATGTTAGCAGTACATAGTGCGTATGATAATAGAAGTTATGGTGTTTTAAGTATAATTTTTATATTATTAGCCATATTTCCATTTCTAATGAAATATGAAATGAAAAAGCCTAAGGCGAGAGAGTGGGTACCAATTGCAGTTATGGCATCAATTGCAGCTATTGGAAGAGTTATATTTGCACCCATTCCAAGTTTTAAACCGACATCGGCAATAATTATAATAACAGCAAGTGTTTTTGGAGCAGAGGCAGGCTTTTTAACAGGAATAATTTCGGCATTAGCATCAAATTTATTTTTTGGACAAGGACCTTGGACTCCATGGCAAATGTTTGCGTGGGGAGCAGTTGGATTTATTAGTGGAAGTTTACTTAAAGGACAGAATAAAACAAAAGAACAAGCTTGTATATTAGGTGGAGTAAGCGGGTTTTTATTTGGATGGATAATGAATATTTTTACGGCTATTTCTTATATATATGACGTTACAGTACAATCATTCTTAGGATTGTATATATCAAGCTTTATATTTGATTTAGTACATAGTATAGCAACTATAATATTTCTATATTTTTTATGGAAACCTTGGAGAAGTAAATTACAAAGAGTTAAAGTTAAATTTTAAAAAGTGGAGTAATTAAAAAATAGGTTCTTTATAACCTAGAGAGAAATGGTAAAATGCCAGGTTCAGCACAAGAGATAAGATATATAAACAGAGATGAAAATACACAACTTTGGTTATTCAGAAGTATTATAAGAGAGCTTCAAAAAGAAGAACCAGAATTATTTACAGAAGAATTAAAAGAAGAACTAAGACAAATGATGAAAACTGGTGTAGATAATGAAATTGAATGGGGACACTACGTAATTGGTGATAGAGTTCAAGGGATAAATAAAAAGCTTATCGAAGATTATATAAAATACCTTGGAAATATGAGATTAGAAGCTATAGGGCTTCAAAAGTTATATAGAGGATATGAAAATAATCCTGCAGAGTGGGTTGATAGACAATCAGATGCAAACTCAGTAAAAACTGACTTCTTTGAAGCAAAATCAACAGCTTATGCAAAAGCTGCAACATTAATAGATGACTTATAAAAAAAGAAACTGACTATGTCAGTTTCTTTTTTTATAATAATTTTAAGTTTTTTAGTGAAAAATCTAAAATTTTAGCTGAATGAGTTAATGCACCACAGGAAATAAAGTCGGCATTTAAGGAAGAAAGTTCATAGATAGTATCTAATGAAACATTTCCTGAAATCTCTATGAGAGCTTTATCCTGTATTAACTTTATAGCAGCTTTTATAGTAGGAATATCCATATTATCAAGCATAATTATATCTGCTTTTGCATCTAAAGCTTCTACAACCATATCTAAAGATTCAACTTCAACTTCTATTTTTTTAGTTATATCTACGTGTTTCTTAGCAAGTGTAATTGCATTTGAAATCCCACCAGCGGCTTGGATATGATTGTCCTTAAGCATCACACCGTCTGACAAATTAAATCTATGATTTTTACCACCACCAACTCTTACAGCATACTTTTCAAAAATACGCATATTTGGAGTGGTTTTTCTTGTATCTAAAAGCTTTGTTTTAGATTCTTTATTCATAGAAAGAATGAATTTATTAGTTAAAGTCGAGATTCCACTCATACGTTGAAGGTAATTTAAGGCTGTTCTTTCAGCTGAAAGAATATTTAAAGCAGTAGCCTCAATTTTGCAAATAAGATCGCCAGAATTTATGGTATCACCGTCAGAAAAGAATTTCTCAAAAGATACATTACCAAACAATTCAAAAACACGTTGAAAAACAGAAAGTCCACAAAGAATTCCGTCTTCTTTACAAATTAAATCACAAGAAGCTAAAGTATGGTTATCTAAAATAGAGTGAGATGATATATCAAGATTAGGAATATCCTCTTTTAAAGCTAATTTAAGATAAGGGTCAATAGTGTTAAAATCTAAAAAGTTGTTCATTTAAATTAGGAGCCTCCTTTTTTATAAGATTAATCACAGAGTGTACATCTATAGAGTTATTAAATTCATATTTAATTTTAGTAAGTGGAATGTTATTTATATGTGTATTTAAATAGTTAGCTAAAGAGTGAGAAAAGACTATAGCCTCAAGTAAAGAGTTACTTGCAAGTCTATTTTTGCCATGAACTCCAGTACAAGCTGTTTCACCACAAGCAAATAGGTTTGTAGTAGAAGTTTTACAGTTTAAGTCAACCTTTAAACCACCCATAAAATAATGCTGTGTTGGAGAAACTGGTATTAAGTCTTTTGTTAAATCAAAGCCATAAGATAAACAAGTTTTATATATGGTAGAAAAATGATTTTTCAATAAATCGGCATCTAAATGAGTAGCATCTAAATAAACAAAGTCGGAATTGGTTAACTGCATTTCTTTAAAAATTAAATCAGAAAGAATATCTCTTGGGAGCAGTTCATCTGCAAATCTTTCTAAATTGGAATTTAGAAGATAAGCACCTTTGCCACGAAGTGCTTCTGATATTAGAAATCTACGATTTTCTTTAGATTCATAATGCAAAGCTGTGGGATGAATTTGTATATAGGAAATATCTTTAAGAGAAATATTGTATTTTAAAGAAAATGCTAAAGAATCGCCAGTCAAAGTCTGAAAGTTTGTACTAGCATTAAAAATCCCACCAATTCCACCAGTTGCTAAAATAGTAGCTTTAGAAAATATAAAATCATTTTCATTAAATCTATTGATAGTTACTCCAAAGCAAGTATTATTTTTAATAATTAAATCAATGACCGTAGTATGTTCTAGAATTTGAATGTTATTTCTTGAGGTTACTTTATAAATAAGCTTATTTATAATTTCTTCACCAGTAGAATCTTTAAAGTGAAGTATTCTATTAATGCTATGCCCCCCTTCTTTTGCAAAATCAAAGCTATCAGAATTTTTATTGAAAGAGACACCTAAATTAAGTAAGTTACTTATTTCAGAAGTAGAAGAACTTATAAGTTTTGAAACTGCATTTAAGTCGTTTTTAAAATGCCCAGCTTTTAAAGTATCTTCTAAAAACAAATCGAAATCTAATGAGTTACGTAAGACAGAAATTCCACCTTGAGCTAAAAAAGAATTACTGTCTCTAATATTTGATTTGGTAATGAGCAGTATATTTAAATCAGAAGATAAGCAAAGCGCTGAGTATAAGCCTGAAATTCCAGAACCAACTATTACAACATCATACTCCATAAAAGCCTCTAAGCTAAAGTATGCATAAGAGTTAATGCACGTTTAGATTTATTGATAATAGAAGGGGATAGGATAACTTCATTATTTTCTAAAAGCAAAGTATTATAAACTTTCTCAAGTGTTATTCTTTTCATATTAGGACAAATTTGCATATCATTAATTGAATAAAAATTTTTACTAGGATTTTTAAGTTTTAATTCATAAAATACTCCAATTTCAGTACAAACTATGAAATCAGTTGAGGATGAATTTGTACAAAAATCAATTATTTCAGAAGTGCTACCAATAAAATCAGAAAGACCTAGTACATCTTTAGGACATTCAGGGTGTGAAACAACTTCAGATTGTGGAAACTGTTCCTTTGCTTTTAATACATCATCACCACACATATAGTTATGAACAGGGCAGAAGCCACGATTAAAATGAAAATTTTTATCTTTTATCAGGGTGCTTAAATGGTATCCTAAATTTTTATCAGGAATAAAAAATATGTTTTTTTCTTTTAATTTAGAAATAACGTGCACTGCATTAGAAGAAGTAACACAAACATCAGAGTACTGCTTTACCTCAGAGGTTGAATTAATATAAGTAACTACTGCTAAATCAGGTATTTTTTCTCTAGCTTCTAAAATCTCATCAACAGAAGACATGTCTGCCATAGGGCATCTAGAATCTAAATCTGGAAGATGAATAGATTTTTCAGGAGATAAAATTTTAGCACTTTCACCCATAAAAGAAACACCACAAAATAAGATTTTTTCTTCAGGTCTATCCATACAAAGTTTACTTAAATAATATGAATCACCTACAAAATCAGCTAATTCTTGAATTTCATCTGAAACATAATAATGAGCTAAAATAAGAAAGTTTTTTTCTTTTTTTAATTTAGTTATTTGACTTTTAAAATCTATATTCATAAAAACAACTCCTTTTTAATAAGTGTAAACATAGAAAGTTTACAAGTGTATATACAGAAGATATCACTTTTGGCAAAAAAATACAATAGAGTGAGATTAAAAAAATATCTTAAAATGTTATAAAAATTAAAAAGGCGTTCAAAAATATTAAATTAAGAAGTTGATATAAATTCATAGTTATATAAGATAAAATTTTAATAAAGTTATGAAAAGAATGAGAGATATATTAAAAAGTCTAAAAAAAAGAAATAAAATTAGTATATTTTTCATCAAGTTAAAAAAAGAGAAAAAGTCGAAAAAAAGAAATAAAAGTCTAAAAAAAAGACTAAATGATAAAAATAATAAAGAAAAAAATTTCATAAGGTGTTAACAAAACAAAGATTTATGTTATAATTAATTAGGTTCACTTGGGCGTGTAAAAGTTATCAATGAAATATTAATAAAGTTTTACGAACAAGGTAAAAGTGAGATGTTTTATGGACTTGCAGTAAGATCCATAATTAGAGGAGGATTTAAACTATGATTAAAGGTATCGCAGCTTCAAAAGGATATGCAATAGGAAAGGTATTCTTACAAGAGCATGAAGAAATTATAATAACAGATGAGAAAATAACAGATGTAGAAGGCGAAAAAGCGAAATTACAAGCTTCTTTAGACGCATCAAGAGTACAATTAGAAAAAATTAAAGAAAAAGCTATGAAAGAAATGGGAGCTGAAAAGGCAGAAGTTTTCGAAGCACACATTACACTTTTAGATGATCCAGAATTCACTGGTCAAATGGCTATGGAAATAGAAAACAATTCATTAAATGCTATGAAAGCAGTTGACACTGTTACTAATACATTTGTAATGATTTTTGAATCAATGGATGATGCTTACATGAGAGAAAGAGCAGCAGACATAAAAGACGTATCAAAAAGAATAATTGCAAACTTAGCAGGAAAAGGTGGAGATGCATTCTCTATAACTGAAAACAACACTATTGTAGTTGCAGTTGACTTAACTCCTTCTGATACAGCACAATTAGATAGAAGCAAAGTTGTTGCTTTCTTAACAAACATTGGAGGAAGAACTTCACACTCAGCTATCATGGCTAGAACTTTAGAAATTCCTGCAATCGTAGGTTTAGGAAACATAACAGAAGCTGTTAAAACTGGAGACATGATTATAGTTGATGGTATTGAAGGTGTAGCAATAGTTAACCCAGACCAAGCTACTATTGAAGAGTATACAGCTAAAAAAGAAAAATTCATGGCAGAGCAAGAAGAATTAAAGAAACTTATAGATGTTAAAACAACTACAAAATCAGGTAAGAGAATTGAAGTTTGTGGAAACATAGGAAAGCCAGAAGACGTTAAAGCAGTTATAGCTAACGGTGGAGACGGAGTAGGACTTTTCAGAACAGAATTCTTATACATGGATAGAGATAATGCTCCAACTGAAGATGAGCAATTTGAAAGTTATAAATATGTTTTAGAAAATATGAAAGGTCAAGTTGTTATAAGAACTCTTGATATTGGTGGAGATAAGACTTTACCTTACTTACCATTACCAGAGGAAATGAATCCATTCTTAGGATACAGAGCAATAAGACTTTGTTTAGATAAAAAAGAATTATTCAAGGTTCAATTAAGAGCTTTATTAAGAGCATCAGTTTATGGAAAATTAGCAGTAATGTTCCCAATGATTTCAGGAATTCAAGAATTTGAACAAGCAAAAGAAGTTGTTGAAGAATGTAAAGCTGAATTAAAAGCTGAAGGAAAAGAATACTCAGATGCTATTCAATGGGGTATCATGGTTGAAATTCCAGCAGCAGCAGTAATGGCTGATGAATTAGCTAAACACGTTGATTTCTTCTCAATAGGAACAAATGACTTAATCCAATATACTTTAGCTGCAGACAGAATGAGTGAAAAGGTATCATACCTTTACAACCCAATGCATCCAGCAGTATTAAGATTAATAAAAATGACTATTGATGGAGCACACAAGCACGGAAAATGGTGTGGAATGTGTGGAGAAATGGCTGGAGATGAAGCAGCTATAGCTACATTAGTTTCTTATGGATTAGATGAATTCTCAATGAGTGCATCATCAATCTTAGGTGCTAAAAAAATAATGTTAGAACAAGAATAAGATTTAAATATAGGAAAAAACTCGTTTTAGTAATAAAACGAGTTTTTTTTATTCTATATATGTCTAAAGGGTGAATAAAATATGTATAAGTGATAAAATAATATTATATAGGAGGACGGATGAAAGATTTATTAGATGTATTTAGTAGTTTTTTTAAAATAGGAGCTTTCACTTTTGGTGGAGGATATGCAATGATTCCATTGATTGAAGATGAAGTGGTAAATAAAAGATGTTGGGTAGATAAGGAAGATTTTTTAGATATATTAACAGTATCACAAAGTTTGCCAGGTGCAATTTCTGTTAATTGTTCTTTATTTGTAGGAAATAATCTTTATGGAGTTAAGGGAGCAGTTGCAGCACTTCTTGGAGTAGCACTTCCATCTTTTTTAATTATTTTGTTAGTTGCTACTTTATTTATGAGTATAAGAGATAATGTATATGTAAATGCAATTTTTAATGGGATAAATTCAGGAGTTCCAGTATTAGTACTTGCAGGGGTTTTAAGTATTTCTAAAAATGTTGAAAAGAATAAAGAAAATATAGTTATTTTTTTAATAGCAATAGGTTTATTAATAATTGATATAAATCCAATAATTGTTTTAGGTGTTTTTGCAATTTATGGTGGAATAACTTATAAAAATAGGGGGTAGCATATGGAGATTTTAATTAAGCTTTTTTTAGTGTTTTTTAAAATTGGAGCATTTAGTTTTGGTGGTGGATATGCAATGCTACCTTTTATGCAAAAAGAAATAATAGAAAACAATGGGTTCATAGGAATTGGAGAATTTTTAGATATAGTTGGAATTTCACAAATGACACCGGGACCAATAGCAATAAATTCAGCAACCTTTGTTGGGGTAAAAGTACAAGGAATACTTGGAGCTGTTTTTGCAACAGTAGGAGTAGTTACTGCTTCTTTAATATTAGTACTAATAGTATCAAAATTTTTAAAGAAGTTTAAAGAAAATGAGTTTATAAAAGGTGCATTAATTGGAATGAGACCAGTATTAGTGGCACTTATTGTGAAAGCATTTTTAGATTTAGCTAAAGTTTCATATATGAGTGGGACAAGTATATTTATTGGGGTAATAATAGGATTTTTAGTGATTTATAAGAAGGTAAATCCTATTTTATGTATAGGTATTTCAGGGATATTAGGGCTTTTAATTTATGGAGGAATATAGGGAAAATGAGTAAAAGGGTAAAGGAAAATTATAATAAAGCATTAAAGTTATATATAAGTGGAGAGTTAAATAAAGCTTTACAGGTATGTGAAGAGTGCATTAGTGAAAGCTTGAAGTTTGCACCAGTATTGAATTTAAAAGGGTTAATTTTATACCAACAAGGGAAGCTTGAAGAAGCTATAACTGCTTGGAAAATTAATAAAGAAGTTAATGATGATAATTTAGCTAAAAATTATATTAAAGATTCCATTGGAGATGAACAAAGGTTAGAAGCTTATATAAAAGCAAAAAAATGTTTAGAGAGATTGGAAATTTCAGATGCAATAGAGCTTTTATTAGAATGTAAAGAAAGTGATTTCAATTGCATAAGAGTAAATACTGCAATAGCATTTTGCTTTCTAAAAAAAGGTGAATATGAAATGTGCAGAAAGTACATAAATAAAGTTTTAGATGTGGATAAAAATTGCTCAGAGGTATTAAAAATAAGAAAAGAGTTAAACTCTGTTTATAAAAATGGGGATAAGTTTAGATTTGATAAAAGAAAAATGGGGATAACTTTAAGTGGAGTAGCTATAATTTTTATTTGCATAGTAAGTGTTAATTTAATAGGTAAAAATCAAAAGAATCAGAGTGTAGAGCAAACAGAAAAAAAAGTAGTTACTGAAAAAGTAGAAGAAAAAATAGAAAAAAAAATAGATGTAAAAGAATTAAAGAAGGATATTGAAAGAAAAAACTTTGATGAGATAAGAGAAAAAATAAAAGATATAAAAATTGAAGAATTAAAAAGCGAAGAAGAAAAAAAGGCTTTTGAAGAAGGACTAAAATTATTAAAAAAAGATGGTGCAGTAGAGTTTTATAAAAGAGGGCAAGAACTTTATAATGATAAAAATCTTAAAGAGGCAAGAGAAGAGTTGATAAAAGGAAGCATATATGGAAAAGAAATATACGTATATGAGCACATACTGTATTACCTAGCATTAACAGAAGAAGGCTTGGAAAACATAGATGATGCAATAGAAAATTTATCAATATATGAAAAAGAGTTTGCAGAGGGAGCCTATGCAGAAGAAGTTTTATATAGATTAGCTTTACTTAATGATAAAAAAGGAAACTTAACTAATGCCAAAGGTTATGCAAAAAAATTAAAAACAAATTTTACATCATCTATATATAATAATACAAATATGAGCAAAATAATGGAGAAGTAAACTTAAGGAAGTGTAGGAATGATAAAAATTATAAAAAATGTTGAGGTTTATGCTCCAGAATATTTAGGAAAAAAGGATGTATGTATAGTTAGTGATAAAATAGAAGGAATTTATGAAAATTTAGAAGTACCAAAAGAGTTTTTAACAGTTGAGGTTATAGAAGGTAATGGGAAAATCTTAGTGCCAGGATTTATAGATGCACACGTTCATCTTCTTGGTGGTGGTGGTGAAGGTGGTTACAGAACAAGAACACCAGAACTTTCATTAAGTAAATTAACAAATGCAGGAATAACCACAGCAGTTGGATGCTTAGGAACAGATGGTGTATGTAGAAGTATGAGAAGTCTTTTAGCTAAAGTGAAAGCTTTAAAAGCTGAAGGGATTACAGCATATTGTTATACTGGTTCTTATGATATACCAGTAAAAACAATGACAGATAGCATAAAGGGGGACTTATTACTTATAGAAGAAGTTATAGGTGTAGGAGAAATAGCTTTATCAGATCATAGAAGTTCTGCTCCAACTTTAGACCAATTTATAAATACAGTGGCTCAAACAAGAGTTGGAGGACTTCTTTCAGGAAAAGCAGGAATTGTAAATGTACATTTAGGTGGAGGAGCTAGAAAACTTGAATATTTATTTCAAATGCTTGAAAAAAGTGAAATACCAGCAAGTCAAGTTTCGCCAACACATATGTGTAGAACAAAGGAACTTTTAGAGGCAGGAATAGATTGGGCAAAAGCTGGAGGATATGTGGACTTAACAACTAGTGCAGACCCAGAGCATTTAGAAGAAGGAGAAGTACTAGCATCAGAAGGGTTGAAATATTTATTAGATAAAGGAGTATCTATAGATAATATTACTTTTACATCAGATGGGAATGGAAGTATGCCAGTATTTGATGATGAAGGAAAGCTTGTAGGACTTGGGATATGTAGTGTTGAAAGCTTATATGATGAAGTAAGAAAAGCTGTTTTAACACAAAAGATACCACTAGAAAAAGCCATAAAAGTTATTACAGAAAATCCAGCAAAAGTTTTAAAGCTTGGAGATAAAGGTAGAATAGATGTAGCTAAAGATGCAGATATAGTTTTATTAGATAAGGAAACTTTAGAAATAGATACTGTAATAGCATTAGGTAAAAAAATGATAGAAAATAAAGAAGTTTTAGTTAAAGGAACTTTTGAATAAAGAAAATCCATTTGATAAAAAATTTTATCAAATGGATTTTTTTAATCTAAAAAAAGTTTGTTGATTATATTTTCAGTAAAAGAATTTGTTTCATGGGTACAGATGTTTAATAAAAATACTATTAAGGGGTCTAAAATAGAAGCATTATTTGTGAAATCTAAAATAGTTAAAGAGAGTGAGATGATATAGTTAATTTCTTCTTTTAACTTGTAAGTCTTAAAACGAGTATTATTGTTTAAAGTTGTATGAATGGCGATAAAGTGATTGATAAATTCGTCAAAGTTGTCTGTACTAATTGAGGCAAAGCCTAAGATAGGTAGTGCTTCATTTCGTATAATATAATTTTGCCTTTCAAAAAGCCCTTGAAGCTTGATTGCAGAAAGACAACGAGTATCTATGTCTGAATTACTAAAGACAAGTGCTTGGGAAAGGGATTGAACGTAACTGCTAGGAAAATATTTTACTTTTTCTAGATAGTTATAACATTTTTCAGTTTCAGTAATTTTAGGAAGTGTGTCATCAAAGGTTATTGAAAATAGGGTGCAGATGCTAATATCTTCAGGGCCTGTTATAAACCAATGTCTCTTTTTAAATAAATCATAGGTAGATTTTATTTTAGGAATTGAATTTGATATTTTTGAATTGTCACAATAAAAATTTAAAATTTCAGAGGAAAGAGCTAAAAAGTTGTTTGTTGAAAAAGTTGATTCTAGTTGATTAAAGGTAGTATTAACATTTTCCAATGAAAGGTTAGAGTTTATATTTAAAAGAGTAGCTAAAATTAAAGCGTGTTCCTTTTGGAAAGGTGAATCAATATCAAAGGATGTTTTTATAGAATGAAGATTTTTATCAATAGTAGATTGTGATAAAGTTACATTTTTTAATGTAGAGATTAAAGCAGAAAATTTAATAGTAGTATTATGACTTGCAAAGCCGTAGGCATCATCAAGTGTGAACATGTTTTTTAAAAATAAATCTACAAAGTTATTAGTTATCATAAAATCACTCCTGTATAAATAAAATTTAAGAAATAAAAGTTTCTGTAAGAAATATTATATCCATTTTAAAAATAAAATATTAGAATGGGGAATTTATGAAATTATATATAGTCAATGAATATTAATAAAGTAAAAGAAAAGATAAAAGGAGAAGATTTATGAGAAGAAGTGGAATACTAATGCACATATCTTCATTACAAAATAATTTTGGAATAGGGTCTATGGGAGATGAGGCTTTTGGCTTTATAGATTTTTTAGCAGATAGTGGGCAAAAGGTTTGGCAAATATTACCCTTAGGGCATACAGGGTATGGAGATTCACCATATCAATGTTTTTCAGCCTTTGCAGGTAATCCTAATTTAATAAGTTTAGAAAGATTACAAGAAGAAAAACTATTAAAGCAAAGTGATTTTATAGGTATAGATTTTGGACAGGATGAAGAATCTATAGATTATGGGAAAATATTTGTAGAGAGAGAAAAGCTATTGAGGAAGGCTTTTAAAGGCTTTAAAGATAGAGATAAACTAATAGAATTTAAAGAAGAAAATAAAGATTGGATAGAAGAATATAGCTTATATATGGCAGTAAAAAAACATTTTAATTTAAAGGGATGGAAAGAATGGGATGAAGGGATAAAGAAGCGTGAAAAAGAAGAGATGAAATTTTATAAAGAAAAATTAAAGGAAGATATAGAATATTATATTTTTCTACAATATAAATTTTTTGAGCAATGGATGGAGTTAAAGGAATATGCAAATGCAAGAGGCATTGAAATAATGGGGGATTTGCCTATATATGTAGCAAGTGATAGTGCTGATATGTGGAGTAATGTTAATATGTTCAAAAAGGGCGTAGTAGCAGGATGTCCACCAGATGCATTTTCAGAGCTAGGACAACTTTGGGGCAATCCTATTTATGATTGGGAAGAAATGAAGCGGGATAAGTTTAAGTGGTGGATAAATAGAATAAAAAGAAGCTTTAAAATGTATGACATAGTAAGAATAGACCATTTTAGAGGCTTTGAAAGTTATTATGAAATATTAGAAGAGGAAAAGAGTGCAGTAAATGGAGTATGGAGAAAGGGACCAGGAATAGAATTATTTAAGGCGATAAGAGAAGAGCTTGGAGAGGTTAATATTATTGCAGAAGATTTAGGAACGTTAACTGATGAGGTTAGAATACTTTTAGAAGAATCAGGATTTCCAGGAATGAAGGTTTTACAGTTTGCCTTTGGAGGAGAGGATAATGTTTATTTACCATATAATCATGAGAAAAATAGTGTTGGTTATATAGGCACACATGATAACGGAACTACAAAAGAATGGTTTGATACATGGAATAAAGATGAAGTAAATAAAGCTTGTAATTATTTTAATATAAAAAATGGAGATGTTAAGGGATTTGTAAAAGGATTATGGAGCTCGAAATGTGATTTAGTAATAGGGATGATGCAAGATTTTTTAGAAGTTGGAGCTGAAGGAAGAATGAATACACCAGCAAAGGCAGAAGGAAATTGGAAATGGAGAATAGAGAAAGGAAGCTTAACTGAAGAATTAAGTGAAGAAATTTATCTATTAACAAAGTTATATGGAAGAATAAGAGTGGAATAAAATGTTTGAAAATTATAAAGATTTCAGAAATTAATAGAAGTATGTTTTTAAAAGTCAAATTGTAGTTTATAATAAATAAGTAAAGGTATGTAGTCGTTTTAAAAATTAAAAAATAAATTCTATTATATGAGGTGAAAGTAATGAAAAAAGGATACTATATTGGAGTAGATTTAGGGGGAACTAAAATTTACACTGCATTAGTGAATGAAGAAGGAAAAATATTTAAAGAAAAAGAAGTTAAAACAGAAGCCGAAAAAGGTGTAGATAAAATAGTTGAAAATATAAATGGAACTATAAGTGCAGTTTTAGGAGATATGGATATAAAAGATATATTAGCAATTGGAATAGGTTCACCAGGACCATTAGATGTTAAAAATGGACTTATTGTTGAGACACCAAATTTACCATTTAAGAACTTTAATATAGTTAAAGCCGTAAAAGATGTGTATGATACAAATGTATTTTTAGATAATGATGCAAATGCAGCAACACTTGGAGAGTTCTTATTTGGAGCAGGAAAATTAACAACTAATATGGTATATGTAACAGCAAGTACTGGTGTTGGTGGTGGAGCTGTTCTAAATGGAAGAATATTTAGAGGAAGCACATCAAATGCAGTAGAAATAGGACATACTACTGTAAACATTCATGGAAGAAGATGTGGATGTGGAAACAGAGGATGTGTAGAAGGTCTTTCATCAGGAACTGCTATAGCAAGAACTGCAAATGAAGCAATAAAAAGTAATGCAATAACATCACTTAAAAATCATGAAGTTGTAACAGCTAAAGAAGTATTTGAAGAAGCAGCTAAAGGGGACAAGGTTTCAAAAGAAATTTTAGATGAAGCTTTATCATACTTAGGAATTCTTTTCGCAAACTTAGCAAACTCATATGACCCAGATGTTTTAATATTAGGTGGAGGAGTTTCAAATGGTGGAGACATCGTATTTGAAAAAATAAACGAAGAAATTCAAAGAAGAGCATTAAAACCTGTAAGAGAGCACTGCGTTGTAAAGAAAGCAGAGCTTGGAGGAAGAGCAGGAGTGCTTGGAGCAGCTGCACTTGCAATAACAGAGCTTGAGCATTTTGAAAGAGAAGGAAGAATTTATAATTAATTAATAATGAAAAATTAAGAATTGAAAATTTTAGTAGAAACTGGCTTAGGCCAGTTTTTTTATATTCAATTTTACAGAAGTGTGCGGAAAGCCCATCGCTAAAAGGCGTGGGAGTTTCAGAGACAAATTTTTAAAATTGTTTTTATTTTGTAAGTTTTAGAAAGTGAGTAAATGAAAGGTAGTGAGAGGATTTTGGAAAGAAAATAATTACATTTCTTTTTAATGGTATTAAATGGAAATTGGTTGTTTTGTAGGATATAAATATAATTATCTAAAGAAAGTTTATCAGAATAGTCGGATAAGGAGGGTGAGGTTTTGGATATTGATTTTATGGTTGAGCAGATACCGAAGTTTATTGATGCAACTGTTATAACCTTGGAGCTTGGTGTTTTAGGAATTATATTTTCTGTTGTTATAGGAATTATATTTAGTAATATTTTATTTTTTAAGGTTAAGGGATTTAGCAGAGTTGTAAAGATGTATGTAGAAGTTTCAAGAAACACACCTTTGTTGATTCAGCTATTTTTTCTTTACTATGGATTGACTAAGGTTGGCTTAACTATTAGTGGATTTATGTGTGGAGTGATTGGATTAACTTTTTTAGGGGGAAGTTATATGACTGAAGTTTTTAGAGGAGCTTTGGAGGGAGTTAGAAAGGAACAGGAGGAAGCTGGTTTAAGTATAGGTTTGAGTAAGTTTAAAATATATAGATATATTGTTTTTCCACAAGCTTTATCTTTAGCAATACCAGGTCTTCTTGCAAATATATTATTTTTAATTAAAGAGACATCTATTGTTGGATGTATTGCAGTTGCAGATTTAATGTTTTTAACAAAGGATATTATTGGAATGTACTATAAGACAAGTGAAGCATTAACAATGTTAGTTTTCTTTTATCTTATAATTCTTCTTCCAATTTCAATAGGAGCAAGCTTGATTGAAAGGAGGATGAAGTATGTTTAATGATGATTATAAGGTTTTATTTGCAGGGAATAATTTAGAAAGAATTTTTGAAGGGCTACTTGTAACTATACAGATTGCTTTTGTTTCTGTAATAATAGCAATTATAATTGGAACTTTATTTGGATGCTTATTAACTCTTAAATCAAAAATAATAAGAGGGATAGGGCGAATTTATTTAGAGGCTATGAGAATAATCCCTATTTTAGTATGGCTTTTTATTGGGTACTTTGGAGTAGCTAATATATTAAATGTTCATTTTGAAGCGAAGACAGTTTCAATAATTATATTTTCACTTTGGGGAATAGCAGAAATGGGTGATTTGGTTCGTGGTGCAATAGAGTCTATTCCTAAAAATCAATTAGAAGCAGGAGTTAGCTTAGGGTTAAGTAAGGCTAAAATTTATAGATATATTTTGATTCCACAAGCAATAAGAGTTGTAATACCAGGAGGAATAAATTTATCTACAAGAATGATTAAGACAACTTCCTTAGTAGTTTTGATAGGTGTAGTGGAGGTTGTTAAAGTGGGACAACAAATAATTGAAGTATCACTTTTAAATGCACCAACGGCATCCTTCTTTGTATATGGATTTATATTTATTCTATATTTTATTGTTTGTTATCCATTATCCATAATAGCAAAGAAAGTAAGTAAAAAGTTAAGTTATTAATAGGAGATTGAGTATGAGTAAACTGATTTTAAAGGTAAAAGGCTTAAAGAAGAGTTTTAAAAATCTTGAAGTTTTAAAGGGTATTGATTTAGAGGTTAATAAAGGTGAAGTAGTAGTTATACTGGGTCCTTCAGGATGTGGAAAGAGTACTTTTTTAAGATGTTTAAATGGATTAGAGGAGATACAGGAAGGAGAAATCTTTTTTGATGATGATAATGGACTAGAGAAAATAGAAAATTGGGCTAAAATAAGAGGGAAAATAGGTATGGTTTTTCAAAGTTATGAGCTTTTTCCTCATATGAAGGTTATTGATAATATTATTTTAGGACCAGTTAAAGGACAGGGAAGAGATAAAGTTGAGGTAATTAAGGAGGCTGACGAATTATTAAAGAGAATTGGTCTTTATGAAAAAAGAGATAGTATGCCAAGAGAGTTATCAGGAGGGCAAAAGCAAAGAGTTGCAATAGTTAGGGCTTTATGTATGAAGCCTAAGTTAATGTTATTTGATGAAGTAACAGCGGCACTTGACCCTGAAATGGTTAGAGAGGTTTTAGATGTTATTTTAGAGCTTGCAAAGGAAGGAATGACTATGGTTATAGTTACTCATGAAATGGATTTTGCAAAGGCTGTGGGAGATAAAATAATATTTATTGATGAAGGTAAGATAACAGAAGAGGGAACTGGGAAAGAATTTTTTGAAAATCCTAAAACTGAAAGGGCAAGGGAGTTTCTTAATATATTTAAATTTTAAAATAAAAGGGGGAATTTAAAAATGAAGAGGTTAAAAAAATTAGTGGCAATTGGAGCAACAGTTCTATTAGGAGCAGCAATGTTTGCAGGATGTGGAAGTGAAAGCAAGGAGATGTCCACAATTGATAAGATAGAAGAAAATGGAAAAATAAAAATAGGAGTGTTTAGTGATAAGCCACCTTTTGGATATGTAAATGAAAAAGGTGAAAATGATGGCTTTGATGTTTATTTAGGAAAAAGACTTGCAAAAGACCTTTTAGGAGATGAAGAAAAGGTTGAATTTGTTTTAGTGGATGCAGCAAGTAGAGTTGAATATTTACAATCAGATAAGGTGGACGTTATATTAGCAAACTTTACAGTAACAGATGAAAGAAAAGAAAAAGTAGATTTTACAAATCCATATATGAAGGTTTCTTTAGGAATTGTGTCAAAAGATGGTAAGGTTACAGATGTAGAGCAGTTAAAAGGAAAGAAAGTAATTGTAAATAAAGGAACAACAGCAGATGCTTTCTTAACTAAGAATTATCCAGAAATAGAACTTTTAAAATTTGACCATAATACAGAAGCTTTTGAAGCATTAAAAGATGGTAGAGGTGATGCACTTGCACATGATAATACATTATTATTTGCATGGGCAAGAGAAAATAAAGGATTCCAAGTTGGAGTAAAAGAGCTCGGAGGACAAGATACTATAGCACCAGCAGTTAAAAAAGGTAATGAAGAACTTTTAAAATGGATAAATGAAGATTTAGATAAGTTAACAAAAGAAGGATTCTTAAATGAAGCTTATGATAAAACATTAAAGCCTGCTTATGGTGATGATGTAAAACCAGAAGATGTTATATATAAGTAAATAAAACTTTAAATAGATGAGGGACTAGCCTGAAGAATCTATATGCACACAAAGGTTTTGTTTGCTATGGAGAAAATAATTAATATAAAAGCATTGTCAAAGACCTAAAAAGAGACAATGCTTTATTTTTATATAAGGGGGAAAATATTATGGAAAAGTTTAATATTGAAACATATTTAGTGAGAGGTGCAAGCTTAGGTGATGAAAGGACAGGGGCAATAAGTTATCCAATATACCAAAGTGCAACCTTTAAGCATCCAGGATTATATAAGAGTACAGGATATGAGTATTCTAGAGCACAAAATCCTACAAGAGAGGAATTAGAAAAAACAATTGCAATATTAGAAAAAGGTTGTGGAAGTTTAGCTTTTTCAAGTGGAGTTGCAGCAATAACAGCCTGTATAAATTTATTTAAAGCTAATGACCATTTTATTATTTCAGAGGATTTATATGGAGGAACTTTTAGATTATTTAATGATACTTTTAAAGGTTTTAATATTCAAAGCACATTTTTAGATACTTGTGATATAAATCTTATTAAGAAAAATATAAAAGAAAATACAAAGGCGATTTTTATAGAAACACCATCTAATCCTCTTATGAGAGTGGCAGATATAAGAAAGATAAGTGAGATATGTAAAGAGAAGGGGATTCTTTTAATAGTAGATAATACATTTTTAACACCATATTTTCAAAACCCATTAGAGCTTGGAGCAGATATAGTAGTTCATAGTGGTACAAAGTTTATAGGAGGGCATAATGATGTTCTTGCAGGGTTCATTATAGTTAAAGATGAGAAATTAGAAGAAGCTTTAAGGATGATACAAATGTCGACAGGTGCAATTTTATCACCTATGGATTCGTGGCTTTTATTAAGAAGCTTAAAAACTCTTCATATAAGAGTTTTAAAAGCACAGGAAAATGCTCTTGAAATAGCAAAATGGCTACAAAATAATGAAAATGTAGAGAAGGTATATTATGTAGGATTAGAAAGTCATAAGGGATATGGGATAAATAAAAGTCAAAGCAGAGGCTTTGGTTCAATGATTTCATTTAAGGTAGATAAAGGATTAGTACCTAAAATATTAGAAGAGTTAAAAGTAATATCTTTTGCAGAAAGCTTAGGAGGAACTGAAAGTTTAATAACTTATCCATTTACTCAAACTCATACAGATATTCCAGAAGATATAAAAAATAGAGTTGGGGTAGATGAAAGTCTTTTAAGACTTTCTATAGGAATTGAAGATATAAATGATTTAATAAATGATTTAAAAAGAGTGTTGTAGGAGGAGAAAATTATGAGATTTGGAAGTAAATTATTACATGGAGATGGATTGTTAGACAAAGAAACAGGTGCAATAAATACACCAATATATCAAACATCAACATTTCATCAGTTTGATATAGAAAACTTTGGAGAATATGATTATGCAAGGTCAGGAAATCCAACAAGAAAGGCATTAGAAAGTTTAATTGCAGAAATAGAGGGAGGAAAATATGGATATGCTTTTTCATCAGGAATGGCAGCAATAAGTTCTGTACTAAGTATTTTTAAAAGTGGAGACCATATTATAGTTGCAGCAGATGTTTATGGTGGAACTTATAGAGCAGTTACAAAATTATTTTCAAGATATAATATTGAGTTTACCTTTGTAGATGAAGAAGATAGTGAAAAAATAAGAGAAGCGATAAAAGAAAATACAAAGGGAATATATTTAGAAACACCGTCTAATCCACTTTTAAAAATAACTGACTTAAAAGAAGGCGTTAAAATTGCAAAAGAAAATAATTTAATAAGTATAGTAGATAATACATTTATGTCGCCATATTTTCAAAGACCTTTAGAGCTTGGAATTGATATAGTAGTTCATAGTGGAACTAAATTTTTAAATGGACATAGTGATGTTATTGCAGGCTTTGCTGTAACAAATGATGAAGCTTTAGCTAAAGAGATTTATGGAATACAAAATACTTTTGGAGCAGTGCTTGGACCACAAGATTGTTTTTTAGTAATTAGAGGGATAAAGACGTTAAAGGTAAGAATGGAAGAAAGTCAAAAGAATGCAAATATATTAGCTGAATGGTTATCAAAAAATGAAGAGGTGGAAAAAGTTTATTATCCAACCTTAAAAGGACATAATGGAAGAGAAATTCATATAGAACAAGCAACAGGTGGAGGAGCTGTTTTATCATTTGAATTTAAAAGTATAGAAAAGACAAAGAAGTTTTTAAGCTCAATAGAGGAGATAGTAGTAGCGGTAAGCCTTGGTGGTGTTGAAACAATAGTTTCATATCCAGCAAAAATGAGCCATGCAGCAATTCCTAAAGAAGAAAGAGAAAAGCTTGGAATAAAAGATACTTTAATTAGAGTTTCTTTAGGGCTTGAAGATATTAATGATATAATTGAAAATTTTGAGAAAGCGATAAATTAAAGGGATAAAATGCTAAGTCAGAAGAGAAAATAAAGAAGAATGTTATAAAACTATAAAAATATTTCCTTATTTTATAAAAGATTTAAAATTCTGAAAAATAATAGTGTGATAAATGTTATATAATCTAAGAATACGAATAGGTAAAATTATAGAAAGACGAAAGATAAATCAATAGGTAAATAGATATTGTTAATATAAGGGATATATATTTTACTAATAAAAACCAAAAGGATAAAATTTTATATAGAGGTGATTGTTTTGAAAAAAGAATTAGTAAGCAAAGAGCTTAAAGAAGTATTAAGAGAAGAAATAAGAGAGTACAGAGAAAATGGGCATAAATTCTTAAATAAAGAATTAACAGTACCACAATTTAAAAAGCTATCAGGTGGAATGGGTTCATATGCACACAGAGGCGGAAAAGAATTCATGATAAGATTAAAAACACCATCAGGAGTTATATCAAAGGAAGATTTCAATCAAATATATGACTGGGCAGTAAAATACAAAAGAGAATGGATTCATCCAACAACAAGAGAAGCAATACAATTCCATGGAATGACTATTGATGAGGTTTGTGATTTAATGGAAGAAGCTTTAGATTACGGAATATATTCAAGAGGTTCAGGTGGAAACTATCCAAGAAACGTTGCAATGTCACCACTTGCAGGAGTAAGTAAAAATGAAGCTTTTGACGTAAGACCTTATGCAGAAAAAGTAAATGAGCACATAATGGCAAAAGTTAATCAATACAAGTTACCAAGAAAAATAAAAATAGCTATGGCATCAGATTTTAATGATGAGCCACACTGTACAACAACTGATTTAGGATTTGTTGCAGTAAAAGAAAATGGTAAAGATATGTTTAGATTATTCATAGGAGGGGGACTTGGAAGAAATCCAAGAGTTGGAGTTGAATTTCCAGAGTTAGTAGACCCTATGGATGTAGTTTATCATGTTGAAGGACTTACAAGAATGTTTATAGCCGAAGGTGATTACGAAAATCATAACAAAGCTAGAATAAGATACATTGTTGAAAGAATGGGAGAAGAAGCATTTATAGAATGTTATAAAAAACATTTTGCAGATGTAAAAGCTAACTTAAACTTAGACATAACAATAGAAGAGAAAAAAGTTAATAAGGCTGGAGTTAAAACTACAACTGTAGATAGCAGATTAGTAGAACAAAAACAGGATGGATTATATGCAGTATACTTCCACCCTGAAAGAGGAATGTTAGATACTGAAGTTTTAGGAGAGTTATTAAAATTAACTAACCCAATGGAAGAAGTATCATTCAGAATAACAATGAATGAAGGATTATATATCTTAAACTTAAATGGAGAAGAAGCAGATAAAGTTTTAGCATTTACTAAAGGTAAAGGTGGAGAACTTGAAGTTATGCAAAGTGTTTCTTGTATTGGAGTTCCAATATGTCAATTAGGAATTGGAAACAGCCAAGGATTAGTAGAAATGATAATCAAAAAGTTAAAAGAAGAAGGAATAACTAAAGATTTATTACCAAAAGTACATGTATCAGGATGTGGAAACTCATGTGGAGTACATGAAATAGGTGAAATTGGTTATACTGGAAAAACAAAAAGAGTTAATGATGCACCAAGAAAATGTTTTGAATTACATGTTGGTGGAAAATTTGAAGTTGAAAATACAGCATTAGGAACAGTATATGGAGATATGTTAGAAGAGGAAATACCAAACTTCATATTTGATTTATACAAAGAATTAGAAGCTGTAAATGAAACATTTAAAGTATGGTATGCAAATAACAAAGAAAAATTTGCTGAAGTAGCAAATAAATATTTAGTTTAAAATAATAAGTGATTGTCTGTACGGCAATCACTTATTTTATATATTTAAGAATGATAGATAACTTTTTTTTTGAATAAGCGTATATATAAATAAAAATGATAAAAGATAAGTTTAGATATAAAAAATTAAAGTTGAGTTAAATTATCAGAATTGTGTGGATTTTTTTTAATATTAGTGTATAATAATAATTAAATAATAATTAATGTCGGAGGTGTAGAGATGTTTTGTACTGATGAAAAGGTTTATGGAAACCTTTTAGATGGAGAATGGATTATAAGCAAAGAAAATTTAATAGATATAAAATCACCAATAAATGGTGAG
>NZ_JBOFRG010000140.1:0-1881 GCF_051650885.1 Clostridium sp. | reverse complement strand
TACTTCCGTATTCTGCCCAAAAAGCTGCCTCTCCTTTAGTTTTAACATATTCAACTACCATATCAGTCCAATTTTTGTATAAACTCATTTTTTGTACCCTCTCTTTATTTATAATTTTATTATCTTACTAGGTTCGTGTCTATTTGCCATTGAAATATTCACGTCTTCCCCAAGTTTTATTCCTTGTTCTTGAAGTGTAGTAATTACCGTTTGATATGCTAAGTCTGGATGATTATTAGTTCCACTTAAATGCCCAAGGAAAATTTCTTTTCCAAGACCATGTCTTATAAGTTCTACTACTGCATCACCACAGTCATCATTTGATAAATGTCCAACTTCACTAAGTATTCTTCTTTTTAAGTTATATGGATACGGCCCATATTTAAGCATACTTACATCGTGATTACTCTCAATTAAGATAACATCTGATTCTTTTATGTTATCTTTTATTTCTTCTGTAAATGTTCCAAAATCAGTTGCTATACTAGCTTTCTTGTTCCCTGCACTTATTGTGTAGCCACAAGCAGCTATAGCATCATGTGGAATATTAAAAGATTTTATTTCAAGGTCATCTAATATAATTGTACTTCTCTTATCCATAACTTTTATATTATGCTCTTTTACTTTTCCTAAGGATTTTTCCATAGCTGCCCATGTCTTATCATTTGCATATATAGGAATATCATACTTTCTTGAGATTATTCCAGCACCTTTTATATGGTCTGAATGCTCATGAGTTATGAATATTCCCTTCAAGTCCTTCGGATCTTGGTTTATCTTTTTAAGTGCCTCATCAATCTTTTTCCCTGGCATCCCAGCATCTATTAATATTTTTGATTTTTCGTTACCTACAAAAATACTATTTCCACTACTACCGCTATATAATGAGCAAAATATCATTTCTAAAATCCCCTTGCTTTCTTATTCTGCAACAGTAATTCTTTCAATTCTTGCACCTAAGTCATTAAACTTATTTTCAATATGAGGATATCCTCTATCAATATGCTCTATGCTTGTTATTTCAGTTCTTCCTGATGCTAAGATTCCTGCTATAACCATTGCTGCACCTGCTCTTAAGTCAGTTGCTTTAACAACAGCTCCAGTTAATTCTTTAACACCATCAATAATAGCAATTCTACCTTCAACCTTTATATTAGCTCCCATTTTCTTAAGCTCATCAATGTGCTTATGTCTGCTTTCCCATATAGATTCAGTTATTATACTTCTTCCTGGTACTGTAGCTAATAATGTTGACATAGGTTGTTGAACATCTGTTGGGAAACCTGGATATGGCATAGTTTTAACATTTACACCTTTTAATTCTCCAACATATTTAACTCTTACGCTGTCATCACCTTCTTCAACTTGTGCTCCCATTTCTGTAAGCTTTGCTGAAATTGATTCTAAATGTTTTGGTATAACATTTTTAATAGTTATATCACCTTTAGTTGCAACAGCTGCAATCATGAATGTTCCTGCTTCAATTTGGTCTGGTATAACACTGTATGCACAACCAGTTAATTTTTCAACACCTTTAATTTTTATAACATCAGTTCCTGCACCTTTAATGTTTGCACCCATACTGTTTAAGAAGTTTGCTACATCTACTACGTGTGGTTCTTTTGCTACATTTTCTAAAGTTGTAACACCGTCTGCTAAAGTTGCTGCTATCATAACATTTATTGTTGCTCCAACTGAAACAACATCAAAGAAGATATTAGCTCCTTTTAAATGATCTGCTTTAACGCTAACAGCTCCATGCTCTATTGTTACTTCTGCACCTAGCGCTTCAAAACCTTTTATATGTTGATCTATTGGTCTAACCCCAATAGGACATCCTCCTGGTAATTCAACTCTAGCTTCTTTAAATCTTGTTAGAAG
>NZ_JBOFRG010000139.1:0-34037 GCF_051650885.1 Clostridium sp. | reverse complement strand
AAAGAAAAATTTTAGCTGCAGTAATTGCAGGATCTTTAGCATTAAATGTATCAATGCCATCTATGATAGCAAGTGCAGAACCAGTAGATAAAGAGGTACAAGCAGCGCAAGATCAATATGAAGAAATGCAAGCAAACATTGCCAAGATAAATGATAAGATTAACTCTTTTAATTCACAAATAGAACCATTAGTTGTAAGTATACAGAATAATAAGAAACAAATGTCTGACTTAGAAAAACAAATGGAAAATACTCAAAAAGAGATTGAGCAAAGCAAAGAAAAGATAGCTAAGCAAGAAGAAGTATTAGGGAATAGATTAAGTGAGTTATATAAATCAGGCGGACAAATAGGATATTTAGAACTTATTTTTGGTGCTAGTAGTTTTGGAGACTTAATAAAC
Source organism: Clostridium sp. (assembly GCF_051650885.1). GTDB lineage: Bacteria > Bacillota > Clostridia > Clostridiales > Clostridiaceae > Clostridium. The sequence continues at coordinate 33,636 of NZ_JBOFRG010000139.1, read as the reverse complement.
AGAGTTGAAATTGCAACAAGATTAATAACTATAGATAAAGATGCGGTAGAAACTTTAAAAAATGATAAAGCGAAATTGGACGAGCAAGTGAAGTCAATTTCTGAAAAGAAAACAAAATTAGAAGAACTAAACAAGCAGACTGAAACTGAGTTAGCAAATGCAGAAAAATTAAAAGCAGAGCAAGAAGTTTTAGGAGAACAAGCAACAGCTGCTCAAAAAGAATTTGATAAAAAATATTTAGCAAGATATGAGAGACAAGTTGTAGCTAGTCAAATTGAAGTATTAACTAATAGTAATAGTTCAATAAATGCATTAAAGAGTGCTATATCTCAAATAAATGAGTTAAATAGAAGTCAGATAAAGAGTCCAACTGTTAAGGCGGAGATAGAAGCTGCTGTAACAAAAGGAAAAGCTAATTTAAAACGTAAAGAAGATGAAGCACGTGCACAAGCTGAAGCAGAAGCTAACAGAGGCGATGGTGGAAACGGTGGGACAAGCTCTGGAGGAAGTACTGGAGGTAGCACTGGTGGAACAGCACCACCTGTTGATAGTGGAAGTGCTCAGGCAGTACTAAATGAAGCCTATAGACATCTTGGAAAACCTTATGTTTGGGGTGCAACAGGACCAAATTCATTTGACTGTTCAGGATTCACTAGCTATGTATATAAAAAGGTTACAGGTAGATATATAGGAAGAACTACTTATGATCAAGTTAATGCTGGTTCAGCAGTATCAAGATCACAACTACAACCTGGTGATTTAGTATTCACTAGTGCAGGACATGTTGGAATTTATGTTGGTGGAGGAAATATGATTCATGCCCCAAGAACTGGAGACGTAATTAAAGTTTCACCAATGTGGTCATTCTATGCAGGTAGAAGAGTACTATAGTTATAAAATGAATATTAAGTCTATTCGATATTTAAAAATATTGAATAGGCTTTTTTACAGTTATAAAATGAAGCTATAAAGAAGTTACTAAATAAATATTAGGAAGAAGAAGTGAGATATAATTAATTATATGATAATAGATACTATTTAAGAACTAACTTAGAAGAAAAACTAAGAGTTGGAAAGATTGTTATGTTAAAATCTTTAATGTATAATTAGTTACATAATTAATAAGGAGAATATAAAAGTGAATAAAGAACTTATTAGAAACGATGAAAATTTAGATGATTTACAATTAAAAGGTCTAATGCTTATTCAAAAAAAGGATGGTTTTAAGTTTGGAATCGATGCTGTTTTATTATCAAATTTTGCAAATGTTAAAAAAAAGCATAATGTTATTGATTTATGTACTGGAACAGGGATAGTACCATTTTTATTAGAAGGAAAGTATGAACCTAAACAGATTTTAGGACTAGAGATACAAGAAGAATTTGTAGATATGGCAAAGAGAAGTGTATCATTAAATAAAAAAGAAAATATTTTATTTATGCAAGGTGATTTAAAAAATAAAGAGTTACTAAAGAGTTTAGAAAAGGCAGATGTAGTAACAGTAAATCCACCATATAAGCTAAATAATGCAGGGATTGTTAATCCATCTGATAAATTAGCTATAGCAAGGCATGAAGTAATGTGCAATTTAGAAAATGTAATTGAAGCTAGTAGAATATTATTAAAAGATAATGGAAGATTATTTATGGTACATAGACCAGAAAGGTTAGCTGATATTATAACTATAATGAGAAAATATAAAATAGAACCAAAAAGAGTACAAATGGTTCATCCAAAGATAGGGAAAGCGCCTAACATTGTATTAGTAGAAGGGCAAAGAGATGGAGGAGCATTCTTGAAATGGGAAAGTCCATTATTTGTTTATAATGAAGACGGAACTACAACGGATGAAATAAATGAAATTTATGGGAGAAATAAAAATGAATAATGGAAAATTATATTTAGTGGCAACACCAATTGGAAATTTAAAAGATATAACATTGAGAGCTTTAGAAACTTTAAAAAATGCAGACATTATAGCAGCAGAAGATACAAGACAAACGCTGAAGCTATTAAATCATTTTGACATAAAGAAAACATTAATAAGCTATCATATGCATAATGAGCAAGGGAAAAGTAATGAAATTATAGAAAAGTTAAAAGAAGGGGTTAACATAGCTTTAGTAAGTGATGCAGGTATGCCAGGGATATCAGACCCAGGAAGTGTTATAGTGAAAAAATGCATTGAAGAAGGAATAGCCTTTGAAGTACTACCTGGAGCAACTGCATTCGCAACAGCTTTAATATATTCAGGACTTGAAAATTCAAAGTTTGCTTTTAGAGGATTTATTCCAAGAGAAACAAAGGATAGAAAAGAGTTAGTTGAAGAAATAAAAGAGATGAGAGAAACTATAATTTTTTATGAAGCTCCACATAGATTATTAAGTACACTAACTTTTATAGAAGAGAATCTAGGAAATAGACAAATTGCTGCATGTAGAGAGTTAACTAAGTTACATGAAGAAATAGTAAGAGGAAGTGTAAGTGAAGTAAAAGAACACTTTTTAGAAAATAAGCCAAGAGGCGAATTTGTTTTAGTTATGAATGGAAAAACTGAAGAGGAGTTTGAACAAGAAAGTAAAGAAGAATGGGAAGGCTTAACAATTGAAGAGCATATAAAAAAATATATAAATGATGGATTAAGTAAAAAAGATGCTATAAAAATGGTAGCAAAAGATAGAAAAGAAAAAAAGAGTGTAATATATAAGTACTCTACTGAAATATAATATAAAGAAGTTAAGGGCAGACCGAACAAAAGAAAGATACACTCCCAAAAAATTTTAGGAGTGTATTTTTATTTGAAAAATTTTAAGTTAGCTTTTAACTAAAAAGCTAGTATTATGAAAATACTAGCTTAACCAAATTAATCATATGTAAATAGAAATTCTAATTATTTCTTAAGTTCAGCAAAACAATTTTTGCAGATATTCTTTCCTTTATAGTTAACTACATCTCTAGCATCGCCACAGAAAATACAAGCTGGCTCATATTTCTTTAAGATGATTTGCTCACCGTCTACATATATTTCTAATGCATCTTTTTCAGCTATATCAAGAGTTCTTCTTAACTCTATTGGTATAACTATTCTTCCTAATTCGTCTACTCTTCTAACTACTCCTGTTGATTTCATAAAGGTTCCTCCTAAAAATAAATTGTGTATCTTATCCTACAAGTTTCGACATTTCACTATGTTATCTTACCAAAACTGTAATTTAAAGTCAACCGATAAATGTTAACTTTTAATAAACTACAAAAAACATCAATAAATACTATGCTTATAATATACTACCAAATAATTCTATTGTCAATACTTTACAAATTAAAAAATTATTAACTAATATTATTTAAAATATTATCAGAAAACTATAAAAAATAAAGACAAACATTATAATATCATAACATAAAATGTATATTTTTTGTTATGAAGGGCGAAAATAGAAAATAAAGTCGAAAAATGAGTGATGGAGATGTAATAAAATGACAGAAAAAGAGCATAAGAGAAGTAGTTAAAGATGATAAAATTAACTTGTAAAAGGTTTATATAAACTATATAATAATATTATAGAAATAATTGATTAAGGTATGAATTATAAAATATTTATAAATAACCAAAGAAAATGATTACATAAAGATTGAATTATAAAGTTTTATATAAATTAAATAGAAAGTAAGGGTGAATGATATGTCTAAAAAAATAGATTCAGAGTATATAGCAGAGTTAACGGAAGAAATGTCAAGAAACAGTATGATAGCATATGATGAGTTACCACAATATGATTTATTTTTATCACAGGTAATAGATTATTTAAATGATAAATTTACAGAGGATAATTACACAAATAATATAGTGCAAAATTATATTAAAAGTGAAGTTATAACAAAGCCAGAGGATGGTAAAAAGAGAGGATACACAAAGATTCATTTAGTTCAATTAGTTTTATTGAGCTATATGAGACCAGTTTTAACTACAGATGAAATAAAAAAAGTATTTAGTCTTGCATTTAATGAAATAAATGATAGAACAGATGATATAATTTCTTGGGAAACAGCATACAAGGTATTTTCGGAAACACAAAAAGAAAGCTTAGATTCCTTTATAGGAACATCAACTGATACTGAGGAAAGATTAGATAATTTAGTAAAAGAACTAAAATTAGGTTCTGATGAAGAAGATAAAATAAAAACATTTATGTTAGTTTTATCATTGATAGCACAAGCAAGTGTAATAAAAAAATTAGTTCAGAAAATAGTAAAAGAATATCATGAAGATTAAAGAGATATTTTATAGATAAAATCTTTTTTATTATATAGTCAATATTAAATCACATGGTTAAATCGTAAAAGATTGCCATGTGATTTTTTTTTGGAAATTTTATATAAATAATTAAATATTTAGTTTAATTTAGTTAGAGAGAAAATAAATTTACTTTTTAATTAGAGGTGCATATGTAATAGATGAAAGGGGGGAGATAATATGGAGGGATTTATGGAATTGATAGGTAATGTTGGATTTCCTATAGGAGTTTCGTTTTATTTATTAATACGAATAGAAAGTAAGATGGAAGTGCTAATAACAAGTATAAATAATTTATCTAATGCTGTTAGCAGATTAGAGCAAAACAAATAAAATTAAATAATGTATAATGGATATATGCTAGTTTTGGAGGTGTTTTTTTGAGTAAAATAATAATAAAGGAATCTGTAAGAAGTTTAGTTGAATTTATCCTTAGAGAGGGTAGTATTGATAACAGATTTACTAGCAATAAAAGAGCAATGGAAGGAACTAAGGCACATCAGAAAGTACAGGGAAATAATGAAAAGGTATATGAGAAATATACAAAAGAGGTTTATTTAAAAAAAGAGTTTGACTTAGATGACTTTATCTTAAGAATTGAAGGAAGAGCAGATGGAATAATAATTGATGATGAGGCTATTATTGTTGAAGAGATTAAGTCAACATATAAAGATATAGATGACATAACTGATGAGAGAGAGGTTCATTGGGCTCAGTTAAAATTTTATGCATATATATATGCTTTAAATGAGAATTTAAAAGATATTGATTTACAGTTAACGTATTATAAGATAGATACAGAAGAGGTTAAACTTTTTAGAAAGAAAGTGTCTTTAGAAGAGCTTGAGAGTTATGTATTTAATATTATAGAAGAGTATAAAATATATTTTAAATTATTAACTGATTATAGAGAAAAAAGAAATTTAACTATAAGAGCTTTAGAATTTCCATTTAAAGAATATAGAAAAGGACAATTAAGATTAGCGAGAGCAATATATGGAACTATAAGAGAAGAAGAAACAATTTTTGCAAAAGCACCTACAGGAATAGGGAAGACTATATCCACATTATTTCCAGCTATAAAAGCAATAGAGGCATTAGATAAAGAAAAAATCTTTTATCTTACTGCTAGAGGAATTAATGGTAAGGTAGCAGAGGATACTTTAGAGAAATTAAGAGACAAAGGATTATACTTTAGAAGCTTATCAATAAGAGCAAAAGAAAAAATGTGTTTAAATGATAAGGTTAGTTGCAACCCAGAAGAATGTATTTATGCAAGAAATTATTATGAAAAAAATAAGGAAGTAATAAAAGTATTCTTAAATAAGGGAGAACATATATATAGTGATGATATTCTAGAGGTTGGTAAAAAGCATGAGCTTTGTCCGTTTGAATTATCTTTAGATTTAATTTATTGGTGTGATTGTGTTATTTGTGATTACAACTATATATTTGATCCAAGAGTTGCATTAAGAAGAGTTGAAGAAGATGAAGATAAGGGGAAAATCTTACTTATAGATGAGTGTCATAATTTAGTGAACAGAGGAAGGGAAATGTATTCTGCGAGCCTGAGTAAAGCTGATATTATGGGATTGAGAAAGAAAATTAAAGATAAAAATAAGTTTATATATAATTTATTAGGTAAAGTAAATGAAGTATTTATAAAGCTAAGAAAAGAGTGCGAAGAAATAGAAGATGATACATTTAATATGGCAGAACCTCCAGGAGAGATATTTAATCATTTAAGACGATTTATTGGAGAAAGTGAAGAGGCTTTAACGGAATTGAAAAATGAAGAGTTTATAGATGAATATTTAGATGTCTATTTTAAGATAAATAAATTTCTAGCTATTGGTGAGATTTATGGAGAAGATTATATAACTTATGTAAAGAAAAATGGTGAAGAGGTTATATTAAAAATGTTTTGTGTAAATCCATCAGAGAAAATAGGTGGAATATTAAAGGGGACAGGAGGAAATATACTATTTTCAGCAACATTAACACCTATGAATTACTATAAAGAATTGCTAGTTGGAGAAAAAGAAGCATATAGAATAAATCTCCAAAGTCCCTTTGATAAAGAAAATTTAGAAGTAATAAAGAAAAGTATAAGTATAAGATATAAGGATAGAGAAAGAACTTTAAGCCTAGTATGTAAAGAGATTAAAAACTTTATTGAAGAGAAAAAAGGAAATTATCTAGTATTTTTCCCATCATATGAGTATCTAGATTTAGCTTTTAGTGAAATAAAATTTATAGATGGAATGACACTTATGCTTCAAGATCAATATATGAATGAAAAGGAAAAAAAGATATTTATAGAAAAATTTGAAAAAGAAAAAAATATAGTAGGGCTTGGAGTACTTGGAGGAATGTTTTCAGAAGGTGTTGACCTTCCAGGTGATAAGCTTATAGGAACTATTATTGTTGGAGTTGGATTTCCTAAAATATCTGTTGAAGGTGAAATAATTAAGGATTATTTTGAAGAAAAAGGATTTGATTATGCATATATATATCCAGGTATAAATAAAGTAATGCAAGCTGTTGGTAGAGTAATACGATGCGAAGAGGATAAAGGAAGAGCATTGCTTATAGATGATAGGTATTTCCAATATAAATATAAAAATATATTACCAGATGAATGGTATTAAAAAAGAGAACTCTTAGAAATAATCTAAGGGTTCTCCTTTTTTATACATTAATAGTTAAAGTATAAGAACATTCAAAACGTTCATTTACATTTAGTTTTTGAATTCCTTCTTTATCTTTTAACTCGCCATCAAAACCTTCATAATCGGCGTGTCCAAACCAAGGCTCGATACAAACGAATGGAGCTCCAGTTGGCATTGACCAAAATGCCATAAATGGGAAATCTGTAAAGTCCATAGAAAGACTTTTATTATGATTTTTAGATTTTAATGTTACAATATTAGATTTTAAATCATCAAAAACTAAGGCATCGTTTTTGAAGGTATCTTTCTTTAAGGCGATTGTATTTTCATTATTGAAGAATGGTATTTTTTCTTTTAAGAAATAACCATTTTCACTTAAGGCTAAAAGGGATGAAGTTTCGTTGTTATTAAGTTCAAAATAATAGTCTTCCATTGTTTCTTCAGGCATAAGAGGACACATAAATGCAGGGTGTGCACCTATTGAGAAGAATATTTCTTTTGAATCTTTATTTAAAACAGTATAGGTTATAATAACCTTATTGTCTAAAAGCTCATATTTTATCATAAGTTCAAATTTATAAGGGTATACTTTAAGTGTATCTTCAGAATATGAAAGTGAAAATACAAGTGTTGTATTTGATTCCTCTATTAATTTGAATTCAGAAATTCTAGCTAAACCATGCTGAGGTAAATTGAACGTTTTCCCATCAACTCTGTATTCTCCATTAATAACTTTTCCAACTGTAGGGAATAATATAGGAGCATGATACTTCCAATAAGATGCATCACCATTCCATAAGAACTCAATATTATCTATTTTAGATGTAATATTATGAAGTTCACCTCCAAAGGTACTAGCAGTTAATTTAATTTGTTTATTTTCTAAATTATAAATCATTTTAAATACTCCTTATTAATAAAAAAATAATTATTAATAATATGTTACCATAATATTCAAGATTTAAGAAGAGGAGGGAGTTAAATAGATAAATATAAAAAAGTTAAAAGAGGAATAGTTTTACTTAATATATATATATATGTTAATATGTTCAAGATGAATTATAAAAACTAAAAATAAAAAATAAGATATGGTGAAAATTTATGAAAAAAAAGGTAAAGAGAGAATCTATCATTGATACGATAGTATACTTGATTGTTAAGATAAAAAGGGATGATATATTTGCATCAGGAGCACAACTTGCATATTATCTAATGCTAGCTTTTTTCCCATTTTTAATATTCTTGATGACCTTAATAGGTTTTAGTCATTTAAATTCAACTGATGTTTTAGAGTGGCTACAACGACTATTGCCTAGTGAGGTCTTTAATTTAACTAAAAGCACTATAGTAGAAGTAGTAGATTACCAACATACAGGAATCTTAGGAGTGTCTATTGTAGTAACTCTTTGGAGTGCATCAACTGGATTTAGAGGAGTTATAAAAAGTATTAATAGAGCTTATGAAATTGAAGAGAATAGGTCATTTATAAAAAGGTCAATTATTGGAATGCTTGGCGTTATAGCAATGGCATTAGTAGTAGTATCTACGTTATTAATGTCCGTATTCGGAGATGTAATAGGAAGATATTTAAATGAAATACTACCTTTTGGACATTTAGTTTCTTTTCTTTGGAATGTTGTAAGACATGGAGCTATTATAGTTATATTAATAGTTGTATTTGCTGTTATATACAAAATAGGACCAGCGAAGAAGATAAAGCTAAGAGAAGTATTTCCAGGTGCAATCATAAGTACATTAGGATGGCTTGTAGCATCAGGTGGATTTTCGTATTATGTAAATAATTTTTCAAATTATTCAAGAATTTATGGAAGTCTAGGAACGATATTTGTTTTAATGACATGGCTTTATATTACATCAATGGTATTTATATTTGGAGTTGAGGTAAATTCAGTTTTAGAAGAAGAGAGAAAATGGGAGTAGCTATTTAAGCATACTCCCATTTTCTTATTTATTATAACCATTTGGAAAGTTTTTGTGCCAATTCCAAGCAGTTTCTATTATTGTATCAACAGAATTAAATTTTGGTTTCCAATTAAGTTCTTTCATAGCATTTTCGCTAGAGGCAATAAGAATAGCAGGGTCACCAGCTCTTCTCTCTGCAATTTCAGCAGGAATAGGATGTCCAGTAACTACTCTAGCTTTTTCAACCATTTCTTTAACAGAGAATCCAGTTCCATTTCCTAAGTTGAAGATTTTACTGTCTCCACCATTCATTAATCTTTCTAGAGCTAATGAGTGAGCAGAAGCTAAGTCAGAAACATGAATATAGTCTCTAATACAACTTCCATCTTCAGTATCATAATCATCACCAAAAATCATTATTTTTTCACGCTTACCTAAAGCAACTTGTAAGATTAATGGAATAAGATGACTTTCAGGTGAGTGATCTTCTCCAATTTTCCCATTTATGTGAGCACCTGCAGCATTAAAATATCTTAAAGTAGTATATTTTATACCATAAGCTGTATCGCACCATTTTAATATTTTTTCAACTAAAAGCTTAGATTCACCATAAGCATTAGTTGGAATAGTTTTTGAATCTTCTGTTATTGGAACAAATTCAGGTTCACCATAAGTTGCAGCAGTTGAAGAGAAAACAATATATTTAACATTGTGGTCCTTCATAGCCTCTAAAAGTGTAATAGTTCCAGAAACATTATTATTGAAATATTTAAGTGGTTCAGTCATACTTTCCCCAACTAAAGAATATGCTGCAAAATCAATAACAGCTTCTATATCATTTTCTGAAAATACTTTATCTAAAATAGTACGATCACGTAAATCGCCAATATATAATTTACCACCTAAAAGAGCATCTTTATGACCTTTCTCAAGATTATCTAAAATAACAACATCTTTTCCTTTTTCTAGTAACTCAGCTACCATATGACTTCCTATGTAGCCAGCACCTCCACAAACCAAAATAGACATAATATACCTCCTAAAATTTTATAACTATATTATAGCATTTAAAAAGTAAATTAAGGAATAGAATGTAAAAAAAAGAGGAGTATTTCCCGGAAAATATATTTTTCGACAAGTAAACAGACAAAAGTGGAAATATATGAATAATAATATGGAGAAAAATAGATAAAAAGAATAAAGTTTAAAAGAATAGGATGAAAAAAAATTTTTTTCATAGCCACCGTTTGACATAAAATAAAGAAAAAATATGTTATATTTCAATGGAGGGATAAATTTTAGGGGGGTATAGAGATGATTAAAGAGAATTTTGTATTTGTGAGAAGTAGTAATGGGATAGAAAGAAAGTATAATTATAGATTAATAAAAAGTGAATTTAAAGAGAGTGATGTATACGGGATAGAGATTGAAAGAGTAGATTGTATAGGGGAGGAAATTATTGATTCATATAAAGAGTGTGTTGAATTAATTTCGCCAAATGAAAAAAAAGTCAAAGAACTTTTGGAAAAATTGTACAATAATCAAGTATCACCATTACATTTAATTGATATAGCAGGAGAAATGATTGATGAATCAGTAGCTGATTTTGCAGTACTTGGATTATAATAAAGAGAGTATAATAACTAAGGAGGAGTCATATGATTTACGGAATAGGGAATGATATAATTGAAATAAATCGGATTCAAAAGGCTATAGAAAGAACTGAAAGTTTCTTATTTAAAGTATTTACAGAAGAAGAAATTGAATATTTTAAGAGTAAAAATATGAAGATGGAAACAATAGCAGGGAATTTTGCAGGGAAAGAAGCTTTTAGTAAGGCATTAGGAACAGGTTTTAGAGGAATAGGTTTGAGAGATATAGAAATATTAAGGAATTCTCTTGGAAGACCATACATAAAGGTAAGCGAGGAAATAGTAGAAAAATTTAAACTGGAAAAATCAAAGTTTCACGTTACAATTTCACATAATAAAACTTCGGCAATAGCAATGGTTATAATTGAGGAGTAGGTATCATGGAATATTTAAGTAAAGAGGCATGTGCAAAAATGGATAAACAATGCATTGAAGAGATTGGAATACCTTCAATAGTGTTGATGGAAAATGCAGCAGAAAGAATAAAAGAAAAGTTAGTAAATGAAGCTTCTAAATTTATTATAATAGCAGGTACAGGAAACAATGGTGGAGATGCATTAGCTATAGGAAGAAAGTTATTTTTAGAGGGGAAGAGCGTAAAGATATATATTGTAGGTGAAAAAGGAACCGAGGATTTTAAAATTAATTTAGAGATTATAAAAAATATGGGTATAGACTTAATTTTTATAAAAAAAGCTGAAGATATATTAAAATTAGCCGATGATATTACTGAAGATGCTATTATAGTGGATGGACTTTTTGGAATAGGATTAAATAGAGAAGTAAAAGGAATTTATAAGAAGGTTATAGAAAAGATAAATGAGTGTGGAAATACAATATCTATAGATATACCATCAGGATTAGATGCTAATACAGGAGAAACTTTAGGGATATGTGTAAATGCTAAAAAAACATATACCGTTGAGTGTTTTAAAAAAGGCTTTATATATAATAATGCTATAGAAAATATTGGGAAAGTGGGTATAATAAAAATTGATATACCTGACAGTATAAAGAAACAGAATACAGAAAAGATATATACTCTTGAAAAAAGAGATTATATAAATAAAATTCCTAAAAGAAATAAGACTCAACATAAAGGAAGCTTTGGAAAGGTGGGGATAGTTGGAGGAAGTAATGAGTATGTTGGAGCGGTATATATAGTAGCAGAGACCGCAATTAAAATGGGTAGTGGTTTAGTTACTATGATTGTACACAAAGATATTAGTACAATATTAAAAAGTAAAACAATAGAAGCTATGATAAAAGAATATGATAGTACATATAAGATTGATGGCTTAGAAAAGTTTGATGTTTTAGCCTGTGGTCCTGGCATGGGAAATACAAAGGAAAGTAAGGATATATTAGAAAAAGTAATAAAAGAATGGACTAAGGATTTAGTAATTGATGCAGACGGCTTAAATATATTAAGTGAGAATGAAGGCCTTTATAAGCATATAAAAGGAAGAGCAGTACTTACACCACACTTGGGTGAAATGAGTAGGCTGACAGGTATTTCAATTGAAGAAATTGAAAAAAATAAAATAGAAATAGCTAAAAAGTTTGCAAAAGAAAGAAATGTGATTTTACTATTGAAAGGATATAATACTATAATAACTGATGGAGAAGAAGTTATTATAAATAAAACAGGAAGTAGTAAGATGGCATCAGGTGGTATGGGAGATTGCTTAACTGGAATTATAGCATCTTTAATAGGGCAGGGTCTTAATAGAAAAGACAGTGCAATATTAGGAGCATATATTCATGGCTATGCAGGAGATAAGTTAGGCGAAACGAGTTATTCAGTAAGTGCAAGGGAGATAATAAAAGCACTGCCAAAAATAATAGAAGAATTATTATGTGAAAATTAGAATAAAATCCTCAGTTAATTAATATTAGTATAAAGAAACATTAATTACTGGGGGAAAAATGAAACTATTAGAAAATAAAAGCGAAGAAAAGAAAAGAGATATTAAAAGAAAGGTAAAATTAGCAGGAATAGTTATTTTACCAATTATAATTATAGGTACTCTGATAGCTATAAGAAATATTATAGGAATATCAAATGAAGAATTAGTGGATAAGATGAAAAACATGAAAGAATACAATTCTATTGTTGAATTTACAGTTAGGAATGCAAGAGGAGAGTATTTAGAAAAAGCAAAGGTTCATTATTCAGAAAATCATGACCCAATTATAGAGTTTGGAGATAGGTTAGTAAAAACTTATACGAAGGATTCTATTCAAATGAAATACAAGGATGGAAAAGAATATAATTTAGAAAAGGATACAGATAGTTTTTATATTTTATCAGTATTAAATGAATTATTAAAATATCCTATAATAAGTATTGAAGAGGGTTCTGCAGAATGGGAAGATTTAAAATATACAAAAGTTAGTATTGATATTGTTTCTAACAATCAACATTTAGATAAGGCAATTCTTTATATAGACAAAAAAGAAAAAATACCAATGTTAATAAAGATACAGGATGTAAACGGAGAAGAAAGAGTAAAAATCCAATATAGAGATTTTGAAAAGAAAGATAAGTGTAAGTAAGAAGAGGTGCGACAAATGAAAAACATAAGACCAGTTTGGGCAGAAGTAGATTTAGATGCTATAGAAAATAACATAAAAGAAATAAGAAGATTAGCAAAAGATAAAGAGATAATTGCTGTTGTAAAAGCAGATGCTTATGGACATGGAGCAATTAATGTAGTGGAAACATTATTAAAAAATGGTGCAGACAGATTAGCTGTAGCAGTAATAACAGAAGCTCTTGAATTAAGAAATAATGAGATAAAAGAAGAAATATTAATACTTGGATATACTCCAATAAGCTTTGCAGAGGAAATTATAAATAATAATATAGAACAAACTGTATTTAGCTTTGAATATGCAAAGCAATTATCAGAGGTTGCAAAGAAGTTAGGTAAAAAAGCAAAGATTCATATATCAATAGATACAGGAATGGGGAGAATTGGATTTTTACCTAATGCAGAAAATATTTTAGAAATAGAAAAAATAAGCAAATTAGAAAACATAAAGATAACAGGATTATTCACACATTTTTCAACTGCAGATGAAGAAGATAAGGAATATACTAAAATGCAAGTTGAAAAATATAAGTGGGTTGTAAAGGAACTTGAAGAAAGAAAAATAAACGTAGGAATAAAGCATATTGCAAATAGTGCAACAATAATTGATTTAGAAGAATATTATTATGATGGAGTAAGACCAGGAATAATTTTATATGGATACTATCCATCAGATGAAGTGAAAAAAGAAAAAATAAAAATCAAGCCAGTATTAACATTAAAAAGCAATGTAGTTCATTTGAAAGAAGTAGAAGAAGGAACATACATAAGTTATGGAAGAAAATATGTAACAAAAGATAGAGAGAAAATTGCAACATTACCAATTGGATATGCAGATGGATATACTAGATTATTATCAGGAAAAGCAAAAGTGATAATAAAAGATATGCTAGTTCCAGTAGTAGGAAGAATATGTATGGATCAATGTATGGTAAATGTAGATAAAATTAAAGAGATTAAGGTAGGAGAAGAAGTAATTCTATTAGGTGAGAGTAATCATTGTGTTTATAATGCAGATAATATTGCAGAAGAAATTGGAACTATAAACTATGAAGTATTATGCATGATAGGAAAAAGAGTACCTAGAGTTTATAAAAAAGATGGGAAAATAGTAGGAACTAGAAACTACCTTTAAAAGAGAAGAAGTGAAAATTTTGACAAAATAACAGTTAAAAAGATATAATCCTTATGTAAAGACTCTTGTTTTATGGGAGGAATTTTAATGTTTTGTCAAAAAGAGTTGAAAAAAAAGTATTTTAAAGAAAAAAAGAGTAAATATAATGATGAAGAATTAATAGTATATATTGATAGCCCTTTTACAAAAAAAATTGAAGTTCAAATGAAAGAGGGATATCAAGAAATGGCCTTCTTAAACTTAGAAATGGCAATGATGGTAGAGGATGAATTGAAAGATGTTAATGGATATGAAGAATGGCTTTGCGGAGAGTGATAAATTAGATGGCGACTATGGTTGTAAAACGAGGGGATATATTCTATGCTGATTTAAGTCCAGTTATAGGCTCGGAGCAAGGTGGAATACGACCCGTTATAATAATTCAAAATGATATAGGAAATAGATATAGCCCAACAGTTATTGTTGCAGCTATAACTTCACAAATTAATAAAGCAAAACTACCAACTCATGTAGAAATATCATCGGAAGAGTATGGACTTAACAGAGATTCTGTAGTGTTGTTAGAACAAGTCAGAACGTTAGATAAAAAAAGATTAAAAGAAAAAATCGGACATATGACAGATTCGGATATGAGAAAAGTAAATAGATCTTTATTAATAAGTTTAAGTTTAATCTAAAAAAGTACAAGCTCCCGCAATTTTATGTTGCGGGAGTTTGTTTTTAAAAAGTTAATAATATATATTATATTCTTATAAATTAATAAAATTTAGAATAATCAGACATAATAGAAGTATTAAATATAATATATATCTAGAAAAAAAGTCGTTATATCTTGTAAAAAGATGGATTAGTAGAAATAGTATACACTAATAGTTTTAATGTGATATATGAAATGGTTTACGAGGTATTAATAGTGTATACAAACAACAGGTTTTGTGCTAAAATGAAAAGGATGATAAATAATCTATAATAAAGTTAAATTAAGGCTAGGAGGACATGAATAATGAAACAAAATAAAGAACAGCTTATTGAACAAGCTAAAGTTATTAGAAAAGATATTGTTGAAATGCTTACAGAGTCAGCGTCAGGGCATCCAGGTGGATCACTATCAGCAGCTGATATAGTAACAGCGTTATATTTTAACGAAATGAATATAGATCCTAAAAATCCTAGAATGGAAGATAGAGATAGATTTGTTCTTTCAAAAGGACATGCAGCACCAGTATTATATAGTGCATTAGCAAGAAGAGGATATTTTGATCCAGCAGAATTAATGACATTAAGAAAAATAAATTCTAACTTACAAGGACATCCAAACATGAATGATGTTCCAGGTATTGATATGTCAACAGGTTCATTAGGGCAAGGAATATCAACAGCAGTTGGTATGGCTTTAGGAGCAAAAATCAATGGACAAAGCAATAGAGTATATGCTTTACTTGGTGATGGAGAATTAGAAGAAGGTCAAGTATGGGAAGCTGCTATGGCAGGTGCTCATTATAAATTAGATAATTTAACAATATTTATAGATTTTAATGGACTACAAATAGATGGAAACATAGAAGATGTTATGAATCCTTCTCCAATTGATAAGAAATTCGAAGCATTCGGATGGAATGTATTAATAATAGATGGACATAACTTTGATGAAATATTAGGTGCAATAGAAAAAGCTAAAGCATGCAAAGGTATGCCAACAGCAGTTGTATGTAAAACTGTTAAAGGTAAAGGGGTTTCTTTCATGGAAAACCAAGCAGGATGGCATGGAGCAGCACCAACTAAAGAGCAATGTGCACAAGCAATTGCAGAAATTGGAGGGGAAAAATAATGAGTAAAATGGCAACTAGAGAAGCTTACGGAAAAGCTTTAAAAGATTTAGCAAATACTAATAAAGATGTTATAGTTTTAGATGCAGACCTTTCAAAGTCAACTAAAACAGCTGATTTCAAAAGTGTAGCACCAGAAAGATTCTTCAATATGGGAATCGCTGAAGGAAACATGATGTCAGTTGCAGCAGGACTTTCAACTTGTAATAAAATACCATTTGTAAGTACATTTGCTATGTTTGCAGCTGGAAGAGCATTTGAGCAAATCAGAAACTCAATTTGTTACCCAAGATTAAATGTAAAAGTATGTGCAACTCACGCAGGATTAACTGTTGGTGAAGATGGAGCATCACACCAAGCTATTGAAGATATATCATTAATGAGAAGTATTCCAGGAATGATAGTTATAAATCCAGCAGATGCAGTTGAAACAGATGCAGCAATTAAAGCTATTGCTGAAATAAATGGACCTTGCTATGTAAGATTAGGAAGAGCAGCAGTTAATATAATTAACGATAGACCAGAATACAAGTTTGAAATAGGTAAAGGAGTTACTTTAAAAGAAGGTAACGACGTAACTATAGTAGGAACAGGAATTATGGTTGATGCAGCTTTAGAAGCAAGTGAAATGTTAAAAGCAGAAGGAATTAATGCAAGAGTTATAAACATTCATACTATAAAGCCAATAGATACAGAGCTTATTACTAAAGCAGCTAAAGAAACTGGTGCAATAGTAACAGCTGAAGAGCATAACATAATTGGTGGATTAGGTTCAGCAGTAGCAGAAGTAGTTGCTGAAAATTGTCCAGTTCCAGTATTAAGAGTAGGAGTTAAAGATACTTTTGGAGAAAGTGGATTACCAAATCAACTTTTAGAAAAGTATGGATTAACTGCTAAAGATATAGTAGCTATGGCAAAAAAGGCAATAAATTGCAAAAAATAAGATAAGTGTGTTATAACAGTATAGAGAGAATCTATACTGTTATTTTTTTAAAACAAAATATTAAAGGGGTAGTGAGAACATATGAGAGAAAAAGTGAGAGAATATTCTATTATAACAATAGGAATGGTAATAGTTGTTATAGCTATTCAATTCTTTTTTATACCTAATAATATAACTGGTGGGGGAGTTACAGGAATATCAGTTGTTATATGTGAGTATTTTAAAGGGTTAAATGTTGGATTAGTAATGGGGATTTTAAATATTATTTTATTTGGAGTCGCATTTATTTTTATAGGAAGAAATTTTGGTGGGAAAACTATTTATGCTGCTATGGGGATATCGGTTATAAGTTGGTTTACTGAGGAGTTTTTTACGCCAGTTGCATTAACTAATGATTTAATGCTATCGACAATTGCAGGAAGTTTGCTTTTAGGTGGAGGGCTTGGAATTGTTTTTACACAAGATGCATCTACTGGAGGAACAGATATTATAGCTAAAATTTTAAATAAATTTTTCCATATTGATATGGGAAAAGGAATGCAAATGGTAGATATAGTAGTTGTTGTTTTTAGTGGTATAACTTTTGGAATTGAAAAGGCTATATATGCAGCTGTATGTGTACTTTTAACAGGAATAATAATTGATAAAGTTATTTCAGGATATAGTACATGCCATCAAGTAATAATTTTTACTAATAAGACAAAACATATAAAAGAATATATTATTAAAGATATAGATAGAGGATGTACTGTATTTACTGGTGAAGGTGGATATACAGGAGAAAAGAAAAATGTAATATACTGTGTTTTAGGAAGGTCACAGCTAATGAAGGTAAAAAGATTCGTAAAAGAAAATGAGCCAGATTCTTTTGTGATAGTTAATGATGCACACGATGTCTTAGGGAAAGGATTTGGAACTATAGAATAAAGGCGGTGTTATATGCAGAAAGAAATAATTAAAGATTATGTAATGATTACTTTTGGAATAATATTAGTTGCAATAGGAGTGGACTATTTTTTTGCACCAAATGATTTAGCAGCAGGTGGAATTACAGGTCTTGCAATTGTAATTAATAAATTTATTCCTTCCATTGGAATTGGGTTAATAACATTAGTAGTTAACTTAATATTGTTTGGAATAGCATTTTTATTTATTGATGGAAATTTTGGGGGAAGAACAATTTATGCAAGTGTATTACTTTCAGTAGTAATATGGTTTATAGAAAAATTTTTACATCCAGTAGCATTGACTCAAGATTTAATGTTAGCAACAATATTTGGAACCTTGATTTCTGCCATTGGAATGGCAATTGTATTTAATGCAAATTCATCAACAGGTGGAACAGATATACTTGCAAAGCTATTAAATAAGTATTTGCACATAGATATTGGAAAAGGATTATTAATAATAGATTTTGTTATTACTCTTGCAGCAGCAGTAACATTTGGTCTAACTTTAGGATTTTATGCAATGCTTAGTGTAATTTTACTAGGAGTGCTTATAGACAAATTAATAGAAGGATTTAATGTGTGTAAGCAAGTTATAATAATTAGTGAGCATAATGAAGAGATAAGTAAATTTATTATGGAAGAGATAGGTCGTGGATGTACTTGTGTAAAAGGATTTGGTGGATATTCTAAAGAAGAGAAATTTGTCATATACACAGTACTTGGACGTAGTGAATTTATTAAATTAAAAAACCATATTAGAGAGATAGATAATAAGGCATTTATAACAGTTGGAGAGGTTCATGAGGTCTTTGGAGAAGGCTTTAGAAAAAATGAAAAATAAGAGAGAATATTAAGTGAATAAGAAAAACTTAATAAAATTTTATATAAATATGAATAATCTATGTGTTATAATAAAATTTATAATGGACAAGAGAATGTTTTTGTCCAATTCTATAAGGAGTGTAAAATAATGATTGAATTTAAAAATGTATCAAAGATTTATGATAACAATGTAAAAGCACTTTCAGATGTAAATGTAACTATAGACTCAGGTGAGTTTGTATTCTTAGTTGGTCCATCTGGTGCTGGTAAATCAACATTCATAAAAATGATATTAAAAGAGGTTGAACCAACAAGTGGTACTATAGAAGCAACAGGTCAAAATTTAGCAGATATAACTAGGGGAAAAACACCATACTACAGAAGAAAGATTGGAATGGTTTTCCAAGATTTCAGGCTTATACCAACATTGAATATATATGAAAATGTTGCATTTGCAATGAAAGTAGTAGAAGCATCACCAAAAGAGATTAGAAGAAGAGTTCCAATGGTATTATCACTAGTTGGATTATCTCACAAATATAAAATGTTTCCTAATGAATTATCAGGGGGAGAGCAACAAAGGGTTTCGTTAGCTAGAGCAATAGTTAATAATCCGGCTATCTTAATCTGTGATGAGCCTACAGGAAACCTAGACCCACAAACAGCAAATGAAATAATGGATTTATTAGATGACATTAATAAAGCCGGAACAACAATATTAATGGCAACACATGCTCAAGATATCGTTAATGATATGAAAAAGAGGGTTATAGCTATTGATAAGGGTGAAATTGTAAGAGATGAAGAAAGGGGTAGATATACTGATGAAGATTAATACGGTAGGTCATTTTATAGGTGATGCATTCAAAAGTTTAAAAAGAAATAAAACTATTTGTTTAGCGTCTATAATTACGGTTCTTATTACTTTCTTTGTTTTAGGGATATTCGTTTTAGTAAGTAAAAACGTAGGATTAGCATTAAGTGGTGTTCAATCAAAGGTTGAACTTAAAGTATTCTTACAAAATGATATAAAAATGGTAGATCAAAGAGCTTTAGAAATAAAATTAAAAGATATGCCACAAGTTAAGGATGTTCAATATGTATCAAGAGATCAAGCATTTATTGACTTCCAAAAAAGCTCACAAAACAATAAAGGAATATTAGAAGGATATACTCTAGCTAATAATCCATTCCCAGCATCATTTACTGTACAAATGAAAGTGCCAGAAGATGCACAGACAGTTGCAAATGCAGTTGAAAATATGCCAGGGGTTGATAGCATCGGAAATCAACAAGATTTAATAAATACAATAACTAAAATAGTAAATGGAGTTAATATAATTGGAGGTATCTTGTTCCTTATATTAATTGGAGTTGCTGTATTCTTAATAATGAATACAACAAAGCTTACTGTTTACTCAAGAAGAAGAGAAGTTGGAATAATGAAGTTTGTTGGAGCAACAGACTGGTTCATTAGATGGCCATTCATTATTGAAGGAATGATTATAGGATTGATTGGTGCAGTGTTATCAACGATTGTTATAGGATTAGCTTACCAAGGATTCTTCTCATGGATAACAAGCAAAATGCTATATGTAAATATAGTTAGTACATCATATGTTTATTCATCATTATTATGGATGTTTGCACTTGGTGGAATTGTAGTTGGTGGAGCAGCAAGTTACTTCTCATTAAGAAAGTTCTTAGTTGTTTAAAAAAATATGAAATTAAATACAGTATAATGTATAATAAACTCAGTGGATAAAATTCACTGAGTTTTATTTTTATGGTAAAAAAAGGGGAGATATATGAAAAGTAAATGGGTAAAGAGAGTAATAATAGGGTTGAGTGGAGCTTTTATAGCAGGAAGCTTTTTCTCTCTAGGAAATATTGCAGCAACAAAGGGATTAATTTTAACTAATGTTAATTCTAAAGTTAAAAATGCAATGAAGGAATCAAATGATACTGAAAAATATAGTGAATTATTTAATGTAAGAGATGCTTTAATTGTAAACTTTGATGGAGAAGTAGATGATAATAAGTTATTAGAGGGTGCAATAAAGGGAATGACAGGTGCATTAGAAGACCCATATACAGTATATATGACGAAGGATGAGTATGAGGAATATAATGAACAAAATTCTGGTGGATATGTTGGAATTGGAATATATATTGGAGTTAGCGATGGAAAAGTCGAAGTAATTAAGCCGATAGAAGGTTCACCAGCTAAGAAGGCAGGAATTATAGATGGTGATAAAATAATTAAAGTTAATGGTGAAAAGATTGGTAGTGATACTGATAAGGCTGGAAGGTTAATTAAAGGAAAAGAAGGGGAAGAAGTAACCTTAGAAATCCAAAGAAAAGGTGAAAAAGAACTTAAAACCTTTAAGGTTAAACGTGAGGCCATTGAGACAGAAGATGTAACTAGTGAGATGATTGGAAAAGATATTGGATACATTAGTATAACAGGCTTTAATTTAGGAGTAACAGAGGACTTACAAAAGTATATAAAAGAATTAAAAGCTAAGGGGATGAAGGGATTAATCTTAGATTTAAGAGGTAATCCAGGAGGATATTTACATGAGGCTGTTGGTGTAGCATCACAGTTTATAGAAAAAGATAAAACTATAACATATACGATAAATAAGTATGATAAGGAAGTTGTAGAAAAATCTAAAGGTGGAGAAGCAATAGGAATGCCATTAATTGTGTTAATTGATGGAGGAAGTGCAAGTGCATCAGAGGTGGTAACAGGAGCTTTAAGAGATTATAAAGCAGCAACAATAATTGGTATAAATAGTTTTGGAAAAGGAATAGTTCAGGCACCAGTAGAATTTGAAGATGGTAGTGCATTAAAGGTAACTATTTCAAAATACTATACACCAAATGGTGAAAATATTCATAAAAAAGGAATAGCACCAGATATAAAGGTTGAGATACCACAAGAGGTTTTAATGAAGCCATACAATAAAGATACAGATAGCCAATTAAAGAGGGCTATAGAAGAAATGAATAAAAAAATAAATTCTTAGGGAGGAAATAAGGTGGGGTTATTTATATATACACTGAAATCCCTAGCAAAAGTTATAGTTAAACCATTCTTTTTGAGTGTATTAATTATATTAGCAATTCTTTTTTATACAAAAAATAAAAAAATTTCAAAAATGCAAAAGATGATATCAGGGGAGAGTGTAAACTCTCCCTTAGAATTGACTTTATCTCAAATAGTACTTGGAATTTTTGCAGGAGTTCTTATAGGTCTTATATCAAATGCAATTGGAATTGGATTTAAACAAAATTAAGGAGTACAAATAATATTTATAATATCAATAATACTTATGTTTATAAAACCAAGGTTTGGATGTTTTTCTTATAGTGGAGCATTGCTCGGTATATTTAGTATTATATATGTTCATTTTATAGATAGGGGAAATTTAAATGGAGCATTTAGAATTGATATTGTAGCATTAATGACTTTTGTAGGAATATTACATATAGTAGAAGGTATATTAGTTTTTTTTGATGGAAGCAAAGGCTCTATTCCAATATTCTCTAAACGTGGGGGAGTAGTGTATGGTGGGTATGCGTTAAATAGATATTGGTTTTTGCCAATATGCTTATTGATATTTATAAATAAAGATACTGTTCCTCTAAATATTATACATAATGTGAGTGCACCAAACTGGTGGCCTATATTAATGACACCAGAAATAAAATTATTAGCCACAACAACTGTAGCTATTATGATGACTTTTTATGGTGTGCTTAATTATTCAGGGCTGACGTTTACTAAGTCAAAGATAGAAAAAAGGCGAGAAGCTGGAGTTATAATTTTAATATATGGATTAGTAATTTGTGCAATATCTCAAATTGCTAGATTTGGACTTATAGGAAAAATTATAGTTTTAATATTAGTGCCAGTATTACATGAAATAATGCTTAATATTCAAAGAATGAGAGAAAGAAAAAGAAAGAGAGTTTTTTATAGTTTGCCAGGTAGAGTTTGTATAATTGAGGTTGTACCAAGTTCAGTAGCGTATAAAGCAGGAATAAGAGCTGGAGATATTATAAAAGAAATAAATGGAAAGAAAATAGAGCATGAACAAGAAATTTATATAATGAAAGATTCAGTAGAAAAAGAAGTTGATATGGTTATACTGAAAAATCATAAAGAATTAAGGATAAGAGTAGAAAAAGATTTAAGTAAAGGTCTTGGATTATTAGTAGTACCAGTTTCAGAGTTAACAAAAAAGAATTTTTCAGATATATTAGAGAAAATGAAAGAAACAATGAATACAAAGTAAGAGAGGTGAAAAGTATGAGTACTTTTAAAATAGAATCAAAATTTAAACCTATGGGAGACCAACCACAGGCTATAGATACTTTAGTGAAATCATTAAATGATGGAAATAAATATCAAACACTTTTAGGAGTAACAGGTTCAGGAAAAACTTTTACTATGGCAAACATTATTGAAAGAGAAGGAAGACCTACATTAGTATTAGCACATAATAAAACTTTAGCAGCACAACTATGTGCAGAGTTTAAAGAGTTTTTTCCAGATGCTATTGTAGAATATTTTGTATCTTACTATGACTATTATCAACCAGAGGCCTATGTACCTCAAACAGACACATTTATAGAAAAGGATGCATCAATAAATGATGAGATTGATAAACTTAGGCATTCAGCAACATCTGCACTTTTTGAAAGAAGAGATGTTGTTATAGTAGCATCAGTTTCATGTATTTATGGTCTTGGAAATCCAGATGAATATAAGAAGCTTACTATAAGTCTTAGAAAAGGTATGGAAAAAGATAGAGACGATATAATAAGAAGCCTTATATCTATACAGTATGAAAGAAATGATATTGATTTTTCAAGGGGAACTTTTAGAGTTAGAGGAGATTCTTTAGATATTATTCCAGCATCTCAATCTAATAAAGGGATAAGAGTAGAATTCTTTGGAGATGAAATAGAGAGAATCAGAGAGTTTGATGTTCTTACAGGAAATATAATTGGAGAAAGAGAGCATGCTCACATAACTCCAGCATCCCACTTTGCTGCATCAAAGGAGGTTATAGAAAGGTCTATAGGAAAAATTGAAGATGAACTTGAAAAAAGACTTATAGAATTAAACTCTCAAGATAAACTTTTAGAGGCACAAAGATTGAGACAAAGAACAAATTATGATATTGAAATGATAAGAGAGATGGGATATTGTAGTGGAATAGAAAATTATTCAAGGCTTTTAGATGGAAGACCTGCAGGTTCTCCACCAAAAACATTAATAGACTACTTCCCAGAAGATTTTCTTATGTTTATAGATGAAAGTCATGTAACGCTTCCACAGGTTAGAGCAATGTATGCAGGAGATAAATCAAGGAAAGATTCTTTAGTTGAATATGGATTTAGACTTCCTTGTGCATATGATAATAGACCTCTTAAATTTGAAGAGTTTGAAGATAAAATAAATCAAGTAGTGTTTGTTAGTGCAACACCAGGAAAATATGAGAAAGAACATGAAACTGTAGTTGCAGAACAAATAATTAGACCGACAGGACTTCTAGACCCACCAATAGAAATAAGACCAGTAACAGGACAAATTGATGATTTATATAGTGAAATTTTAAAAACAACGAAATGTGGATTTAGAACATTAATAACTACACTAACAAAGAAAATGTCAGAAGATTTAACTAAATACTTAACAGAGCTTGGAATAAAGACTACTTATATGCATTCTGATATAGATACAATTGAGAGAATGAAGATAATAAGAGATTTAAGACTTGGTGAATTTGATGTATTAGTAGGGATAAACCTTTTAAGAGAAGGGCTTGATATTCCAGAAGTTGCATTAGTTGCAATTTTAGATGCAGATAAAGAAGGTTTCTTAAGGTCAGAAACTTCTATGGTTCAGACTATAGGAAGGGCAGCTAGAAATTCAGAAAGTAAAGTTATAATGTATGCAGACAATGTTACAGGCTCAATGGATAGAGCTATAAAAGAAACATATAGAAGAAGAGAAATTCAAATGGAGTATAATAAAGAACATGGTATAACTCCAAAAACAATAATAAAAGATGTTAGAGATGTTATAGAAGCAACTAAGGTTTCAGAGGAAGAAGTTAAATATGATGCAAAAGAAGAAAAGAAATTAACTAAGAAGGAAAAAGAAAAGTTAATTAAAGAATATACTGATGAAATGTTAGATGCAGCTAAAAATCTTCAATTTGAAAGAGCAGCTGAAATTAGAGATATAATTGAGAAACTTAAAAGTAAATAAATAGAGAAAAAGGAATGATTTAAATTTTTAAGTCATTCTTTTTCTTATATAATTAAAAAATTAACCTCTTGTTCAAAGAAAGTACTTTGATTGTCAAAATATTTTTATTATACTTCTAAAGTAACACAAAAATAAAAATAGATAGGTGATTAAATGAAAGTAGCAAAAAAGGTATGGAGAACTCTTATTATTTTAGGAATAATATTAGGTTTAGTAATCTCATTTGTAATGCAAGTATGGATTAAGCCAGATATTGTTAATCCTATAGGTAGAGTTTTAGGATACTTTGATTATTTTACTCAATGGAGTAACATATTCGTTTTAGTTTGGTTTATAAATGATACGTTTTTAAATAATAAAATAAAATTATTTAATAAAAGAGGAGTTAGAGGAGCAATAACAGTGTACATACTAGTTGCAGCAGCAGTATTCTGGCTAATCTTAAATGCACAATGGAAACAAGTTGGATGGGACAAATTTGAAACATGCATTTTACATGGATTTACTCCATTAATGTTTGTATTAGATTGGTTATTCTTCTATCCAAAAGGAACTTATAAGTACAAGCAAATATTCAAATGGTTAATATGGCCAATTGGATACATGATATTTGCAATAGTAATGGGAAAAATAACAGGATACTTCCCATATTCATTCTTCAATATAGATGCACAAACACCAATGCAATTTATAAATAGTATGAAGTATGTAGTAGCAGGATTTATAATAATGCCATTACTAGTAGTTACAGTAGATAAAATATTATATGGTCTAAATAAACTAAGAGGAAAAGAATTGGATTTAAGCTTTTTAGAAGGGCATGATGAAGAGGTTACAGCTTAGTTAAAGGACAAGCGAAGAGTGATGATTTATTTCTAAATCATCACTCTTTTTTTGAGAAAAGACGAACACAATAGGGATTTTTACATATGAATATTATGATTAGCTTTTAAAGCTATGAAAATTATATAAAATAGGGGGACATAAAGATGGCTTGTGAGCAGAGAGAACAAAGTTATAAGGAGAACAGAAGTTTTTTTAGAGGGGGGAAGAAAAGAAATATAGTTTTATTAATTGTGGGGATATTTTTAATGCTAGGAATTACAGGATGTGCTGGTAATGAATATATAGAAACTGTTAAAACAGGTTCATTTAATAATTATCCAAATGTAAAGGTTGGAGATGCATTTAAGAAGTTTTTTAAAGGCGGTGATTGGGAGTACTTTGAATCAGATGAGGGAAAAAATGTAGTAGAATTCACAGGTGAATGCACATATTTTAATGAAGAAGTAGATGCTGTAGTTCAATTCCAAATATATGATGATAATACATTTGAGTTAACGTATTTTTCCATAAATGATGTATCTCAAAATGAAATGATGATATACGGACTTATAGAAGCTGTAATGGACGAGTATTCAAAATAGAGATATTTTGATTTGGGGTAAAAGATAAAAAAAGGCTAAAAGCTAGATTCTATCTAACTTTTAGCCTTTTTTAGTGCGAAAAATAGAGAGAAAATAAAATGGTAATTAATTACATATAATGATAAAATACGAAGTAAGTGTATATGGAAGTGAAATAAGTGGAAAGAAAGTGTTGGAGGGGGAGAATGAAAAAGGGAGTGGGATTTTATTTTATGGTTTTAGGCCTAGTGATTGGTATTTTTTCAATGTCATTTTTTATATCATATGATAGAGCTATAAATCAAACAATATTTAGCAAAATGGATACTGCAGATTATTTGAAATATAAAGTGTTAAGTAAGAATAAGCTTAAACATTTGGAGGAAAAGTTAAAAAGTGAAGATGCAGGTGTGATTTTAGAAAATGGAATGGAAAGTTTAAATTTTAATGTTTTAGGAATGAATGAAAAAAGTTTAAACCAATATAATATTAAAACCGAGGAGAATATGATAACTGTAGGTAAAGGGTTAAGGAAAGTTGTATATAGCAAAAGTGGAAAAGAGTATATGAAAATTAATGATAAGGAATATGAAATTTTAGAATATATTGAGGAAGATACATTTGCATACACAGTTATTCTGAATATAGAAGACTTTTTTGAAATATATAGTGAAAAAGAAATATATACATTGGGAATTAATTTTGTAGAGAAAAATATAGATAAAGAAGTATTCGATAAAAAACTCAATAGTTTTAAATTAGAAGGAATAGGAACTTCAGAGTGTGAAATAGATTTAATAGAAGATGAGAGTAAAGAAGAGATAGGTTCATATATAGGGAGTGTAATTTTAGCTATTTCATTTATAAATGTTTGTACTTTTTCTTTGATGTGGATAACAGGAAGAACTAAGGAACTAGCTTTATATAAAGCTATAGGTGCAAAAAATAGAGCAATATTTTTAATGCTATTTAAAGAAATACTAGAGATAGCAATAGTTTCTATGGGAATAGCATTAGGATTGCAATTAGTAGTTAATAGCATTATAAATAATAGCAATATAATAAATAGTTACTTAAGTATAGATATTTATAATTTAATAAAGTGTAGTTTCATAATCTTATTTATGGCTTTAGGGAGTATTATTCCTTCATATATAATTACAACTAATATTCAGCCATCTATAGTGCTTAAGGAGGATTAAGTTATGAGGAAAAAACAATATTTTATATATGGATTGAATATAGTTCAAGTAAGTATTTTCTTCTTTTTATTGATAACTTTGACTGGTAGTTTAAGTGGATATAAGGAGCTTTATAATAGATATAAAAATTTCTTTGATGAAGGAAGAACTTTGATGTATCAGGGAACTTTTGAATCAATGGATTATGAGCGTGAAGAAAAGTTAACTAAAGAGATAGATAATATAGTGGATGAATTTATAAAGAAGGATAAAATTACGTTTAAGTTTAATCCGCAATATAGTATTGGAATGTTTAAGGAACTGGAAAGTTCTCATTCAACTAAAGTAAGTAATGAATTTTTAAAAAGATATCCAATAGATATTAAGGAAGGTAGGAATTTTACTGATGAAGAACTAGATGGAATTAGTGGAGATATAATACCTGTAATAATAGGGAATGATTTAAAAGATAGATTTAATATAGGGGATGTTTTAGAACAGAATATTGGAGAAGATTCAAAGATTATAGATAATGAAATAGTCACTAAGATCTCTGAAACAGATGAAAAAATAGTAAGAAAATTATATAAATTTAAAGTAGTTGGAATAGCAGAACCTAACACTATGGCATATTTAGATTCATCAGATGCTGTACTTAGTGGATATAGGGATGATATGATATATTACCCTAATTATAAAGAAGAAACTAAGATTTATAAGGGGGAAAAGTTAATTTCAAAAAATAAAGATACAATTATTAGTGGTTTTTCTTATATTGAAACTAAAACAGAGGAAGATACGAAAGAGATTTTGGAGGTTCTTAATACTGAGTTGAAGAACAGAGATAATTTAGGATATGTATATTATCCTGAGAAAGATAACTTAACCTTAAAGAGTTTAAGAGAATCATATATTACCTTGTTGATATTTTGTGGAGTGTTTATAACATTTTCAATTATAGGTGTTATAGGCAGTATGATTTATTCAATAAGAGAAAGTGAAAAAGAGTATGGGATTTTATCAGCACTTGGTGCAAAAAAAAGATATTTAATTGCAAAGAATCTTATTAAGGTATTGGCATTACTAGTAGTGTCATTGGTACTGGCTTTAGGGGTAACGGCGATTTTAAGAGGTTATATGCTAGAGCAAGAAGCAATGCTTATAATGGAAGGTTTTAGTGAAAGTACAATACAAGCAAATAAGTATTTATTTTTGATAGATGGAAATTTAATTAAAAATATGGGGATAGCATTATTGATGGTATTTACAACTAGTTCAATACCAATAGTGTATAAGATTAGCAGTTACAATATTGTGGATCTTATAAGGGGGAAATAGAATGAGTATAATAAAATTAGAGAATATAGTTAAAATATACGGAAAAGGTGAAGGAGTAGTATATGGATTAAATAAGGTAGATTTAGAAATAGAGAAAGGTGAGTTAATTGCCATAATGGGACCATCAGGTTCAGGAAAATCTACACTTTTAAATATTTTGGGGTGCTTAGACAAGCCTACTAGTGGAGAGTATTTTTTAGATGGAAGTAATATAAAAGAGTTAAAGGGAGATAAATTAGCAGAAGTTAGAAGTAATAATATAGGATTTATTTTTCAAAGTTTTAATTTGCTTAATGAAAAAAATGTAATAGATAATATTCTAGTCCCTTTAAAATTTTCAAACAAGAAAATTAAAAATAAAAAAGAAAAGGTTAAAGAACTTCTTCAAACTTTAGGACTAACAGGATTAGAAAAAAAGAAAATTAATCTTTTATCAGGTGGACAAAAGCAAAGAGTTGCAATTGTTAGAGCATTAATAAATGATCCAGATATAATTTTAGCAGATGAACCAACAGGAGCATTAGATAAGAAAAATGGTGAAGAGGTAATGAAAATACTAACGGAATTAGCGAAAAAGGGAATAACAGTAATAATAGTAACTCATGATTTAAAAATAGGACAACAGTGCGAAAGAATTATTAAAATATTAGATGGAAAAATTGAAATGATGTAGAATAATTAAAATTGGAGAAAATATTGAAGTGGTGATTTAGAAATAAATCATCACTTTTTCTGTTTAAATAAAAATTAAGATGATATAATTTAAAAGGATAATGATTTAGTTAAAAAGTAGGAGGACAATATGAAGGAAGTAAATATTAGTGAATTAAGAGAAAAAGCAGAAGGATATTACCAAAGAGGAGAATTTTTCTGTTCAGAAGCAATAGTTAAAGTTTTAAAAGATGAGTTTATGCCTGAAGTTAGTGATGATGTAGTTAAAATGGCATCAGGATTCCCAGTAGGAATGGGAAGAGCTGGATGTACTTGTGGTGCATTATCTGGTGGGATAATGATTTTAGGAATGATGTTTGGAAGAAACGAGCCTAATGGAAGTGAAGTTGCAAAGGCAATGGAATTAACAAGAGAATTACATGATAAATTTAGAGAAGATAATAAAAGTACTTGTTGTAGAGTTTTAACTAGAGGAATGACACTTGGAACTCCAGAACATAAGGTACAATGTGTTAGATTAACAGGTGAAGTTGCAGAAGCAGTTGCTAACATAATAGTTAGAGAGCAAAACAAGTAAGAGTTAATAAGTAAGAGGTAAGAGTTTTAGGATTGGCGGTGCCAATCCTTTTTTTATGGTAAATAAGTGTAAAGTGATAATAGGGACTTTGAAAATATTAAGATTAGTAAGAAAAGTACGGTTATTAAAAATATAGTTGAAAGTTGAGGGGAAATAAGAACGCTGGAGTTGTTAGGAATGAAAAAACTCTAAACTCTAAACTCTTAATTCTTAACTAAAAATATGTGTTATAATTAGTATTTGAGGAATATTTTATAAGTTTAGTAAGTTAATATTTGTATTGAATTTGTTAAAAAGGCTTACAATAAAATATAGAGTAAAAAGTGATAAGGGAGGTATGAAAAATGAAGGATAAGATTATTATTAAGGGTGCAAAGGTACATAATTTAAAAAATGTTGATTTGGAGATTCCAAGGGATAAGTTGATTGTTTTTACAGGGCTTTCTGGTTCTGGAAAGTCATCTTTGGCTTTTGATACTCTTTATGCAGAGGGGCAAAGAAGGTATGTTGAATCTCTTTCAGCTTATGCAAGACAGTTTTTAGGACAGATGAATAAGCCTGATGTTGAGTATATTGAAGGGTTATCTCCTGCAATTTCTATAGATCAAAAGACGACTAGTAAAAATCCACGTTCTACTGTTGGAACTATAACAGAGATTTATGATTATTTAAGATTATTATATGCAAGAATAGGAATTCCACATTGCCCTAAGTGTGGGAAAGTTATTACTCAGCAGTCTATAGACCAAATTATAGATAAGGTTATGGAGTTTCCAGAGAAGACTAAGTTGCAAATTTTAGCTCCACTAGTTAGAGGAAGAAAAGGAACTCATGAAAAGATTATAGATAATGTAAAGAAGAATGGTTTTGTGAGAGTTCGTGTTGATGGCGAAGTATACGAGATTGGTGAAGATGAAATTAAATTAGATAAAAATAAAAAACATAATATAGAAGCTATTGTTGACAGAATAGTTATTAAAGAAGGAATTGAAAGTAGACTTACTGATTCAATTGAAACTGCATTAAAGCTTGGTGAAGGGCTTGTTATTGTAAATGAAGTTGGAAAAGAAGATACTTTATTTAGTGAAAAATTTTCTTGTCCTGATTGTGGAATAAGTATAGAAGAACTTGCACCAAGAATGTTTTCATTTAACTCACCTTTTGGAAAGTGTGACCACTGTGATGGACTTGGAACATTAATTGAAATAGATGAAGATTTAGTTATTCCTGATAGAGGTTTAAGTATAAAAGAAGGTGCTATTGCGTCTTGGGGTGAAGGAAGAACTAAGGAAGATTCTTGGACATATGCTATTTTAAAATCCTTAACTAAAAAGTATAAATTTAAATTAGAAACGCCTATAAAGGATTTAGATAGAAAGATAGTTGATATAATTCTTTATGGAACAGATGGTGAAAGAGTTAAGGTTGATTATGTAAAGGATGGAATTAAGGCAACATATAATGTAGCTTGGGAAGGTGAGATTAATTCACTTCAAAGAAGATATATGGAAACTAATTCAGACCTTATTAAAGGTGAAATTGAGCAATATATGAGTGATAATTATTGTCCTAAATGTAAGGGAGCAAGATTAAATAAGGAAGCTCTTGCAGTAACTGTTGGAGACAAGAATATTTTTCAATTTACAGAATTGCCAATAAGAGAAGAACTAGAGTTTATAAACTCTGTTAAGTTAAGTGAAAAAGAAGCTATAATAAGTGACCAAATTTTAAAGGAAATAAAAAGTAGATTAGAGTTTCTTTTAAATGTTGGTCTTGATTATTTAAATCTTTCAAGAAGTTCTGGAACATTATCAGGAGGAGAGTCTCAAAGAATTAGACTTGCAACTCAAATTGGTTCAGCTCTTATGGGAGTGTTATATATCTTAGATGAACCTAGTATAGGACTACATCAAAGAGACAATGACAGACTTATAGGAACATTGAAAAATCTTCGTGATGTAGGAAATACAGTCATTGTAGTTGAACATGATGAAGACACTATGAGAGAGGCTGATTTTATTGTTGATATTGGACCTGGTGCTGGTGAACATGGTGGAAAGATTGTTGCAGCAGGAACTTTAGAAGAGATAATGAAAAATGATAATTCTATAACTGCCCAGTATTTAACTGGAAAGAAGGAAGTAGAGATTCCTAAGGAAAGAAGAAAAGGTAATGGAAATAAGATTTCTATTGTAAAGGCTAGTGAAAATAACTTGAAAAATGTATCTGCAAACTTTAACTTAGGTGCATTAACAATGGTAACTGGAGTTTCAGGTTCAGGAAAAAGTACATTAGTTAATGAAATTCTTTATAAGGGATTAAATAAAATTATAAATAAGAGTAAAAATCCTGTTGGAATGCATAAAGAAATAAAAGGGGCAGAAAATATAGATAAGATAATTGCTATTGACCAAAGCCCTATAGGAAGAACTCCACGTTCTAACCCTGCAACTTACACAGGAACATTTGATATAATCAGAGAATTATTTACTCAAACACCAGAGGCTAAAATGAGAGGTTATAAACCAGGAAGATTTAGTTTTAACGTAAAAGGTGGAAGGTGTGAAGCTTGTACAGGTGATGGAATTATTAAGATAGAAATGCAATTCTTATCAGATGTATATGTTCCTTGTGAAGTTTGTAAAGGAAAGAGATATAACAGAGAAACATTAGAAGTAAAATATAAGGGGAAAACTATCGATGATGTTTTAAATATGACTGTTGAAGAAGGTTTAGAATTCTTCGAAAGCATTCCAAGAATAAAAAATAAGTTACAGACATTATATGATGTTGGTCTTGGATATATAAGACTTGGGCAACCATCAACTCAACTTTCAGGAGGTGAGGCACAAAGGATTAAACTTGCTTATGAATTATCAAAAAGAAGCACGGGAAAAACATTCTATATTCTAGATGAGCCAACAACAGGGCTACATATAGATGATGTGAACAGATTAGTACAAATTTTACAAAGACTTGTAGATGGGGGAAATACAGTAGTCGTTATAGAGCATAATTTAGATATGATAAAATGTGCTGACTATATAGTAGATTTAGGACCAGAAGGTGGAGACAAAGGTGGAACAATTGTCTATTCAGGACCATTAGAAGGAATTTTAAAAGAAAAGAACTCATATACAGGAAAGTATTTAGCTAAAATTTTAAAATAAAAAAACAGAGGAAAATGTTAATATTCATAAAATATTAACATAAATCCTCTGTTACATTAATATAAAATTAAATGTAAGATAAATGTATGAATTAAAATTAATTTTAGTGTATAATCTAAAAGATAAAGTAATATGAGGTGAAAATATGATCAGTTTTGAAAGATTTATAGGAGGCGTTTTTGGAATCTT
>NZ_JBOFRG010000138.1:0-1188 GCF_051650885.1 Clostridium sp. | reverse complement strand
ATCAATCCTTGCCTCCGCTGGTGTACATTTAATACCTACGTGCTAACTATTGTTGTAAATCTTTATCGCTTTTGCCACCTTAACATCAAAATCATTGCCTGTAAGCTTGAGTATGGTTTCTCTCAATGTGCAGATTACTCTCTCTACCCTACCCGTCCATTACTTCTATATGAGTCTATACTTACTTTCCTATGTTTTATATTCATTCTCCTGCACATTTCCTTAAAAGACTCATTCTCAAATTCCTTACCATTGTCGGTAACATACTCTTCAGGCTTTTTACTCATTCTACATAGATCTACCAAAAAGTCTACCACCGTTGTCCCTCGTTTATCATCCAACACAACACCCAAAACCAACCTAGTATGAAAATCAACAGCCACCAAGACATATTTACCCTTGTCTCAAAAGTCAATCAAATCCAATCCTACTTTTTCAAATATCTACTCGTTTCTATAAAGTCGTACCCTCCTGTCCTTTTACGATTATATATTTGACACTGTGTGCATCTCTTTAAAATCTCTGCTATATCATTCTTCATCCCTGGCCAATAATGTTCCTGTTTCAAACTATAATGCACACTAGTTATAGATCTATGTCCTAACTTCTGGTGTTCTTTCATGACAAGAACCTCCCTGTCATTTTCTCTCGGTATTATAGCTCTTCTACCAGAATCAAATTTCCAATACACAACCCCATCGATCTCTTCCACATGTTTGCGAGACTTTCCCTCCATTTGTTGCACAGATCGCCTCTTATTCCTCACCTTCTTTGGATCAGCTTCAGTATAAACTCTACTCAATGCATCAGCAACTACCATTTCATCTGGCTTCCTGTACTCAATGCTAAAATCGAATTCCTGAATTTTCTCAACTCAACGATTTATCCTATTATTTATAAAAAATGGCTTTCTTCTTATCTCCACCAACGCCTTATGATCTGTTTCTACTCTGAATTTCCTTCCTCTAAGTTCATACTCAAACTTTTTAATGCCCCAGAACACCGCGTACATCTCTTTCTCACTGATGGCATAACGTGTCTCGGTTGGCGTAAGTTTTTTAGAGGCCCATTGAACTGGTACCCACTCATTGTACTCATCCTTTTAAAGTAATACTGCCCCTAGACCAATATTACTAGCATCAGTTCGTGTTAGAATTCTTTTTCATAATTCGCTATTCTGAGCTTCCC
>NZ_JBOFRG010000137.1:0-4487 GCF_051650885.1 Clostridium sp. | reverse complement strand
TTAATGCTTCAACTGGCTCTCTTTTTAAATTTTGTGCTTTTACTATTTGGATATCTGTTCTATTTTCTTCTATATATTTCTCAAAAAGCTTTTTTGTAATTTCTTTCTTTTCGTCTACTGTTAATTCTTCATCCATTTTGCTCGCTACTACTTTTTCTTCTGCTTTATTTGTATTTTCTTTTTCATTTGAGTTGCATCCACTAAAACCTAGAACCATTACTAAACTAAGACCCATTACTATCTCTTTTCTTCTCATACCCATCTCCTACAACTTTATAATTTTTTCATTTCTTTATTTAATTCACTAATACCATTATGAATTTTTATAATCTCATTTTCTATAGCCATACAGACTCCTAAATGCTCTCCTTTAATTGTAGTCTCTTTTGAATACATAATCTACTTCTTTTTTCTCAATTCTTTTCCCCTTATCACTTACAATTATGTTTGTTTTATTATTTGTAATATTATCATCAAAGATGTTTACATTAATACTTACATTTTTATCATTATAAATTTTTTAAAAGTTCATTATGTATTCTTATTAATATTTCTTTATCTCTTTTGATATTTTTTCTAGTGCTCCTCTCATAGCCTCATACGATGTTGACTTTTCAATTGATTTTTTAGAAAGCTCCTTTCCTCTTTCTTTTATCCTCTTTTGAAATCTCTCTTCATAATAATAATTATTAACTAATTATTTATTCTATTTAAGTTGCTTTACTATGTTCCTTTTGTTAGAATAAAGAAAAAAGCCTAAAGGAGGATTTTGAAATGTTTGGAAATGATATATATAATGAAGATATTAAAAATTTCAAGAAGGTTTTTTCTGAAGATGTAATTAAAGCATTAGAAGAAGATAAAACATCAGTTGTTTTTATTGGTAGAGGAAGTTGTCCTTACTGTCGTAAATTCGCTAAGAAGTTAGGTTCTTTAGCTAGTAAGATAAATTCAGAAATACTTTATGTGAATAGTGAAGATTATTCTGATGATATGATTGAAGAACTTAGAGCAAAATATAATGTAAGAACTGTTCCTGGTTTCATTATTAAAAAACAAGGTGAAATTGAAGTTCGTTGTGACTCTTCACTTCCTGAAGATGAGATATTAAATTTAGCTAATTAGTTAAGAAGGCTTGATTTAGATGGAGTTTTACCCCATTTGAATCAAGTCTATTTTTTTGAAACAAATAGAAATTTATACTGTTCATATTTATTTACACATTTTATCTATGAAAAAAGTTCAGTAAACTAAATACTGAACTTTTTAAACTATTACACTAAAAGTTGTTGTAACAACCTGATTTGGCACAATAGTTCCTACATTTATTCCTAAGCTTAGATCTGCTCCTACCATCTGGATTCCATTTATATAAACTGAGTTTGCTACAAATGTTGTTCCATTTGGAACTGTATCTATTAAATTTAAATTAGTAACTCCTACATTTCCACTGTTTCCAATAACTAATGTATAAGTTACTGTATCATTTGGCATTGCATATACTTTATCTACATATTTTTGATACGAAATTATTGGCAAACTAAAAGTCGTGCTTACAGTATTAGATAATTTACTAACATTTATATTTGGAATGCTTGGATCTAGTGTATAACTATAATTTATAAATCCATTATTTAAAATATCATTTGTATTTGGTATTGTCATAGCTTGAATTTTAAATGTAATTGTATTTACACTTCCTATATTTAAATTTCCTAAAGTCACGCCTGTAGCTATATTCCCATTTACACTTGTTCCATTTAAAAATATTGAATTTGGAATGAATGTTGTTCCATTTGGTATTGTGTCTATTAATACTGAATTTAAAGCTTGTACATTCCCTGTATTTTTAACAACTAAAGTATATGTTATTGTATCACCTTTAATTGAATAAGTTTTATCTACTAATTTTGATATATCTAGATTTGAATATACAATAGTTGTATTTGCACTACTTGACATATTCTTTGCGGATGTAGGTGGTAAGCTTGTTGCACTTATAAATGTATAATTTAAATTTGCTGAATTTGTTATATAACCATTTGATGGAACTGATGTGACTAATACCCTCCATTGGATAGTTACTAGTTCACTTGGTAGTATTGAGTTTTGAAGATAAATTCCTTGTTGTATATCGCTTCCTATAAAAGGGCTTGTTGCTGTAATTGAGTTTGCCACAAGAGTTGTTCCATCTGGAATTGTATCTTGAATAATCATTCCATCTGCTCCAACTTGTCCTCTATTACTAATTACTAAGGTATATATTATTTCCTCCCCAAAATTTGCATATCTTTGTGCAGTTTTTGTTCCTAAAATATATGGTGCTTGAACTTGTATTTGAACCCCAAGTGCTGACACTGCATAGGTATCTTGCGTTGTTTGCAGCGAAACTACTGCTGCTATCTGTGAGTTAGTAAACCCTCTTGAGCCATCAACATTAGTGATGTCCCACCCACACCTTGCAGCTGCTGTGTATCCATTTGGAGGTTGATTTAAATTCCCAAATGAACCTGTCGTATCTAAATTACCACTATCATTATTTATACTAGAATCAAAAAAGTTATTTGCTAAGTTATTAGGTCCTGATAAAATAGTTAAATTACTTACGGTAGGACCTATTGACATCGAATCTCCTGGTAATAGTGAATTTCCCTCTTGTGCAGTTACTAAAACCCTTGCATCTATATTCCCCGTTCTTGGAGTTCCAAAGTTTGTTATTGTGGTTCTTACCGCTGGTGTATTTGCCTGTATTCCCTCACACCCTGTATATATTGTTAAATTATAAAAGTTATAGCTTAAATTTTCATAAGCAACCATCAATGTCCATCCACAACAGCTTGTTCCAGATACTGCAAGTTCAATAGTTGATGGAACGCCTCCAACTTTATATGTTCCACCACCTGCATTTTTTACTAACGTTGTTACTTCTGCAGTTCTTGTATAAAATATCTGGCCTCCTAATGAAGCTGTTTGTGCTTTTGTTATAGGGTCTGGTGAAATTATAGTTGTTGTTAATGGTGTTACGAATGTTATGGCTGTATCTAATACGGAGCTTGGCATCGTTCCCTGTACTCCCCCTGGTATAGTTGTACCAACTGTAGACCCACCCCACAAAAGCTCTGCATACTTTACTGTGCTTCCGTTTGGAATACTTAGTACTGCTGTAGATCCATTTTTCTGCCAAATTTGAGTTGCTGGACTTGCATATCCTGACACAGTATTCCCTGGAATTGTGCATAAATAACATCCAATTCCTGTTACCTGATTAACAAAAGAAAACCCTAAAGTATTTCCTGTAAAAGTCATTTTCCCTTGAAATGTATCTGAATACCTTTTATAAAATGTCACTATAAACCCTCCTTATTAAATTCTTAAACTACCTCATAATTTGCTTAAAATTTTAAGCATACTTTCAATATATTCACTTTTATAACTTCTTGCTATATTATAAAAGGTACCTGCAAGCAAAACTTAAACGTATTGTTTACAGATACCTTCTATTTATATTTTTCTAAATTTTAAAAACTTCCTATGCTACTGTTATAGCTCCTACAGGACATTGATCCTCAGCATCTTTAGCTCCATCTAAAAGTGCTCCATCAAGTTCCATATCTTTAGCTACTGATTTCCCGTCATCTTCCATTACGAATACTTCAGGACAAACTCCTTCACATAATCCACATCCGATACATGTATCTTTATCTACTACAGCTTTCATTCTTTTTTTGTTGCCAAACCTTATAGCCTTTATAAAGGTTACTTAATATAATCTTTATAAAAACGGCAAACTCCTCCTTCTTTTAATTAATCTTTTGTTTTTGTCTATAAGGCCCTTATATCTAACAATATAAGTATTTCTTATTTCTATCTTTATTATATACCATTTCAGACTAATTCAGTCTGCTTTAAATCATATTTAACCTTTTGTTTATATTTCCCTTTTATTCTAATAAACCTTTATATTTTCCATATCCTTCTTCATCCATTTTATCCTTTGGAATAAATTTAAGTGCTGCTGAGTTTATGCAATATCTTAATCCACCAAGCTCTTGTGGACCGTCCTCAAATACATGTCCAAGATGACTATTTCCAGCTGTGCTCCTTATTTCTACTCTATGCATTCCAAAGCTTGTATCAGCTTTATCATAAACCGTTCCTTCTGCTATTGGTTTTGAAAAAGCTGGCCATCCACATCCTGAATCAAACTTATCTTTTGAAGTAAAGAGTGGCTTTCCTGTTACTACATCAACATAAATACCTTCTTCTTTATTGTCATAATATTCATTTTGGAAGGCAGGTTCTGTTCCGCTTTCTTGTGTTACTTTATATTGCATTGGTGTAAGCTTTTCTTTAAGCTCTTCTTTTGAATATGGTACTCTAAAATTATTTTCTTCTATAAATTTCTTTCTTCCTGAACCTTTGTAATACATATAGTATCTAAAAGGATTTTTCTTATAATAATCTTGGTGTTCTTCTTCAGCTTCATA
>NZ_JBOFRG010000136.1:0-3188 GCF_051650885.1 Clostridium sp. | reverse complement strand
ATAATTTTGACCTTACATTTGTACATCAACCCTACTTCGTTAGCTAAAAGATCATACTTGCGGGTTTTTTCAAGTTCCACCGTCTGCAGGTTGTCAAGGGAGGTGATTCCGATTTCAATAATAAAGATTTCCTTTTTTAATTTATCGTATACGAATATGTCTGGTTTGTTAAATTGTATTTTAACATCCGTTCTTATTCTTGTATCGACTCTTATTTCAACCTTGTCATTGCTGACAATTTCTTGAACTGAGTTGGTTCCTGATTTTTTTACAACTTTTCAAATTGTAGGTCAGGCAGAGCTGAAGGTGGATACATCTAACTACCTCATTGTGTCGACGTGTGTAGTCGAAAGATAGCATTTGATCACATCTTGTGGCAAGGTGATCAACCGTTTTCCTCTTGTCTCTACAGTGTGGACAATTGACATTATCCCAGAGGAAAAATTTTAGAAATATATAACATTATATAGAAGATTCTTTGTTTACAATTGATTAATGAAACTATATAACAAAAAAAAATCCCAACCCAAGTTGGATATTAATTAAGCATCTTTAAATAAAAACACGATTCTTTATTTAAAAAGAGACTAAAATAGTAGAATTACATCTAAAGTGCACGAATTGTACGTGCAGTTCAAGAGTGTTATTGAGTACTACACAAGCACAATGCGCCTTTTCCCGCTTACTTTATAATAAGTCATGTTGAGCGACTCTGTTTGAACAAGTTAAATGATGTGAATATGTTTAGTGGTTTCAACGAACATACAATTTCAGTCATCAACTACCATCTTAACATTCTTAAGCTTAAACCAGCGGATTAAAAATGAAGTTTTAAAAAATCATCAGATGCTTTAAAAGCATCATATCCACTTATAGCCAGCCTGTAAGAAGAGATTTTATTTTTAAATGAACTGAATTTTAAAGAGGACTTACGTGTGTTGAAAATAGAAGTG
Organism: Clostridium sp.; assembly: GCF_051650885.1. GTDB lineage: Bacteria > Bacillota > Clostridia > Clostridiales > Clostridiaceae > Clostridium. The sequence goes on along the minus strand of NZ_JBOFRG010000136.1, from coordinate 2,235 downwards.
AAAACATGTTTTTTTTCATGTTAACTCTATAAATAAATAGACATAGCCCTATTAGGCGTGCTGCAATACTTAAAGTTAAGTAGAAAAACAAATCACACCTCTCACAAATACTAAAATACTTTACACCAAATACAAATTGGAGAGTATTTTAACCACAAAAACACTGGTCGAATTTTAAAAGACTATGCTCTACAGGGTGATAAAACTTTGAAAAAAAACACGGTAAGCTGTACAGAGCAGGGAAGAATATATCATTAAATATTAAGGGGTCTACTACATGGCTGGGTAAGGATAACATTTTGGCTAGATTTGAAGCAAATTTAAGCTTTTTACAAGATAGAAATATCTTTTATGAACAGAAGGTTTAATGTCCACACTGAAGATCTTATAGAAAGACTGTAGATCATCTAGCTACAAAGTGTGATCGAATTTTGGGTTTGATTATATGAGAAGACTTAACGAGGTTGTTTAATGTTTACATCTCTTGTTATGTAAGAAGTATGGCTTAAGAAAAAACTAGTAAGATAGGAACCATCTTTATACAAGAATCAATGTCTTTTGATAATGCTAAAGTACATGTAGATACGCATATCTTAACAGATATTAAAATCAAATATAACAAGCCTGATATTTTTGTATTAGATAAGATCAGAAAGAAAATCCTAATTATCAAGGTGGGTATCACCAACCAAGACCTTCTAACAGTTGTAGAGAATGAAAAAATTATGAAAGTACGATTTTCTTGCTAATGAGATCGGATTAATACACAAAGCTAAAACGAGAATAGTTCCCTATGTAGTAACATGGGATAGTGTGGTAACGACTAATCACAAAAAGTACATTCAAGAGCTAGGATCCAAACCTGCCTTTGAAGGAAACATCTAGTCTGTTGTGCTGAAGAAAACCCTCGAGAGTATCTTTCTGAAACAAAGACGAAGCTTGTTTAGAAGAAATTAAGAAAGCATTTGAGAATCTGGTGAATTCTAGAGGAGAAGTTGAAGATTTTAAACATGGAAGGAAGGACACAAGATCCGAGCCGAAAAACCAGGGGAAACTAATAAACCCTAAAGATCTTTTAACTAAGAAACCTTGTCAGATGAAAGACTCCGTACTGGGCTCTTCTTTTCAATCTACTGACATCTAAATGGCAAAAAACTGAACCAAATAATTTATTTATAAGTTTTTAGCTAAAATGATTAAGGATAATTTTAAATCAAATATGAAGCTTAAATGATTAAGGACAATTTTTAATCAAATAAAAAGTTCAATAAATTTGTTTAGTTCTTTAATGAATAGTTTTTGCATAAGGTTAAAAAAAATCATAGTATAAATTATACAAGGGTACGATAAAATTAAAATCAAGTAAAAATTAAATATGAAACCTAATAAATTAATATTAAGTAAAAATCAAGAATAAAGACTAAAAGATCAATATTAAAAATAAGGTAGGGTGGATTTGGTTTAACACTACCACATGAATAAGAACTTATTTGTTTTGTTTGTTTATTCAAAAGATCTGTTTATAATTTTATCTATCACGTGTTAATTCACATGATAAATTAATATTTTTGTTTACTTTGATCTCATTTGTTTATTTTAATTAAATTAAAAGCTTATAAGCAAATTGCCCCAAGAACCCATGGTCCGTTAAGAGAAGAAATGTTCAATAAATGGTTTTATAAAAAATAGGTTTACTGGAATAACCCAGAGTACAGAAAGCATTCTCGAGTGCTTTCTCATCTTTGGCTCTGTTCACCCGTGGCTTTACGCCAGACGGGTTTAAAAGAATAACCAGGCTAGATTTAAAGAAAATTATTGCTTTCTACAAGATAGAATATCTTTTGTGGACAGGAGAGACAATGTCCTCACTGCAGATCTCTTAGAATGACTGTAGATCATCTAGCTATCAAATGTGATCGAATGATGGATTTCGATTATATAAGAAGATACAACGAAAAAGTAAAATGTCTACATTTCTTGCTGTGTAAGAAGTATGGCTTTTTAAAGTCTAATAAGATAAGAACCCACTCTGTACAAGAAGTATTGTCCAATTACAATGCTGAAATAAGATTGGATACGCGTATCCTAATAGACATTAAGGTAAGACATAACAAGCCTGATATTCTTGTATTAGATAAGAAGAGAAAGGAAATCTTAAATTTAGAGGTGTTTATCACTAACCAAGACCTTTTCACAGTTGTTGAGAATGCAAAATTTAAGAAGTTCTTTGATCTT
>NZ_JBOFRG010000135.1:0-5076 GCF_051650885.1 Clostridium sp. | reverse complement strand
ATTTGTGACCTTATAAGAAAGAAAAAATATTCAGTTACTCCTTACATTGAGGATGTTTACGCTATAAAACAAGACTGTAGGACGGTATATAAATGTGTTACTATGCTTGTTGATGTTAAATTCTTTTAAATATAAAACCCCACATTAAAAATTTAATGTGGGTTTTTTTTAGGCTTTTCCAACTAAAGTTATAGTTACGGTTTCATTTGGTGATAATGAGTTAGGTAATGTTATTCCAAAACTTGGATTACTTAATGGTAAACTTGTTCCTGAGATACTTAAATATCCACTCATAAAAGTTATACCTGAAGGCATAGTATCATAAAAGACCATATTACTTAAAATATCACTACCAGTATTTTTTAAGGCAATTGTATAGATTACTTCATCTCCAACTTTAACATTTTGATTGTTTGCACTTTTAGTTGTAGATAAATTAGGATTTAAGATATATAGATTCCATGGATTACTTTTTGCAATATAATTATACCCAGGAAGTGTGGTACTTAATGGTGCAAAATCATATGGAGTTAAACTATATGGACTTACATTCGCATCAAAATAAATATCGAAAATAGTTAGGATATCTTTAACTGAATCGTTTAGAACTTGGACAGTAAGACTTACAGTAGTTATTCCATTTGCTAAAAGGTCAGGAAGTGATATACCAGTAATAATATTTTGATCTGGAACATTAACACCATCAATAAATAAGGAATTTGGGATATATGCTAAGCTAAAAAGTGGAACTGTTGCATAAGCTAAAACTTTGGTTATATCAACAGTTCCTAAATTTTGAACATTAACAGTATAGGTTACTGTATCCCCGACCATAACATCTGTCTTACTTGCAGATTGAAGTGCAAAAACTTGAACATCTTCAATTTTCAAAGTTGTTTGATTTGATGGAGTTGTATCATGAACTATTACATTTTGCCCATTTATATAATCATAATACATATTAGCAGTATTATTTATAACACCACCATTTGGGGTAGAAACTGCTGTAAAGCTATATGACACTAGGATTCCTTCATTTGGATTTAAATTTCCAAAGAAAATTCCTGTTTCTGGTGTTCCAACAGTTTCTATACCATTAATTCTTAAAGTTCCAGGAACAAAACTTAATCCAGCTGGAACTGTATCAGTAATATAAATATTGCTAATTGGAACATTTCCAGTATTACTTATAATAAATGAATATACGCCAGTATCACCAATATTCATTGTTGAGGTGGATTGGAATTTCATAAATGAAATACTCTTATTAATTATTGAAATTGATGCTCCATTTGACATAGTTGAAACTGGGATAGTACTCGCACCAGCAGTAACTACATAATTTCCCTTAGCCACATTAGTTGCTATAGGTGTTACTGCACTAGAAACAGTAGATATAAATGTAAGTGTTGTAGTACTTCCAACATTTAAGCTTGGAATTGTAACACCTAAAGTTATATCAGAACTTCCAAAGGCTGCTCCATTGTAGGTTAAGGAACCTTGATTGAAAGTTAAACCAGTTGGAAGTGTATCAATAATAATCATATTAGTTATAGTATCGGTACCAACATTTTTAATAGCAATTGTATAGGTTACAGTATCTAATAAATTAGCACTAAGCTTATCAACTGATTTAGTTAATGAGACACCACTATCTAATATATAGACTACGGAGCTATTAGAAGCTGAATTTCCACTATAAACAGTAGTGTTAGAAGCATACTTATAATATATATTTGCCATATTACTTGTTTGTATTGCCATAACTTTAAACCCTCCTTTTTTTCTTCTTTATCATACATTTTATGCAAAAAAAGGACATAATGGAATTAAAAGCTACTATTTACTCTAACTTGAAATGTTACTGTTTTAACGCCTTTTGGCGGAATATCTGTAACAGGTATTCCAACTTGAACATTGCCTGGTTTAGATATGCCGTCATCTGTAAAAGAGTTATTTACAAAGCTTGTATACTTAGGAATTGTATCTTTAAAAATATTATCTACTGATGGTATTCTATTTTTATTAGTCATAACTATTGTGTAGGTTATAGTTTCTCCTAAATCAACATATTTTTTATCAACATATTTTATTATTTCAAGAGGAATTAATGGAAGAATTTTAGTAGAAACTATATTACTAAGATTTCCGTAAGTATTTGTATCACCAGTATCTCCTGAAAAGAAATTTAATACTCCATCATTTAGTAAAATATCAGATGGAACTGTATCAGTAGCTTTAACCTTAAAAGTTACTGTACTGCTTTCATTTGGATTTAAATTAGGAAAAGTTAAAGTTAGAATTGTATTTCCTGTACTAGGACCCGTTTGTCCACCAGATGGACTGTCTATTAAAAATGAATTTATAGGAAGGGTATCTTTTATAACAACATCTCTAATTGTAATATCTCCAACATTAGAAACAACAAATGTGTAGATTATTTCCTCTCCTATTTCTGCCACATCTTTATCTACTGATTTTTTTATAGTTGCAACTGGATTTGAGCCAACTTCTAAAGAATAATCTTCAACTTCCCCATCTTCTGCTACACCATAGCTTCGAGTGTCTTCTAAAGTTAAATCATTTAAATTTCTATTTACAAGGGTTTCAGTTGTTAATCGCATTCTTAAAAAGGTCATTCCCTTTTGCATAGTGCCATTGTTTAGAATGTTAAACTTTAATTTAAATGTTCTAGGGTTTGTATTTAAATCAGATGGAATAACTAAAGGGTCGGCGGCTTCATTTCCTGAAAATACTCCATCAGTGTTAAAGTCAATCCAAGCATATACATAGGCGTCATAGCCTATCCAATTTGTAACACTAACATCAAGTTCATATGTTAATGCACTTTGCCTAAGCTTTGGAAGAGGTGTTACAAGACCATCATCTAAAGAATCTCCAGTAGCATCAGAATTTTGAAGTGCTTCTGGTTCCTGAGTGCATCCTGCACCAAAGATTAGTCTTTTGTTATACGCATGTCTAGGACCATCTTTCTCAAATAAGGTTCTGTAATTACCTTTTGATAGTGGTAAGGTCCCAGTATCAGGACAATCACCAAAGTCTGGACTAAGACTTGCAAAAATACAAGAAGCACCATCATTTGAACTAGCTGGAACTGTTTTACTAAATTGAATTGCTTTTCCTGTTGTAGGCGTTGTTAAAATAGTCCTCATAATATTTCCTGTAGCATTTTGAAGCCAATAGTCATAACCATCTTTATCAGAAAAAGCAGCGCCTACTCCACCATGTACAACTGGTGTGTAAGTTACTGCTGTTATAACCCCTGTTCCAGAGCTTATATCTATAGTTTGATATCCTGTATGGATTTTTTTGTCTACAGGGTTATAGCACCAATCTGCTTGCATAGACATAGTTCCAGAAACTGGGATAACCCCTTGTTCTAAAAATTCAGGAGATTCTTGATTCATCATCTTCCAAGCAACATTCCCACCACTTGGCATAAGCATACGTCCTTTTTCATCCATAGTGGCTATTATAGAACCAAAAAATGTATCAAGTGTAGTTGTAGACATATCACCATTTATACGTGACACAGAGCTTCCTTGGATATAAAATAACTTCTCAGAATTAGGTTCATAGGCTAAGGCATTTCCACCGCCTGGAGTACCTTTCTTTACTGATTTTCCTGTAATCATATTTATATAATAAAGGCTTCCATCAGCTATCTGAAATCCATTAGCTTCACAAGGTATAGACTCAACCTTTGTATGTCCAAAATTAAAAGCTGCGATTACCGTATTATTTATTATTTGAGCATCTAGTACTGTGAATTTTGCCTTTCTTTTTGTATTAGAGCAAGTGTATCCTTTAGGTTGATTACAAAAGGTTGGAGGGCAAGCATCAGGTGTTTCACAAGTTTCATAAATTGTATAGGTGCCAGCTTTAGTAATATCAAAAGTATAGAAGCCATCTACATCAGTTAATGTAGTAGTGCAAGAAGTCCCATCATATAAGGTAACTATAACGTTTGGAATGCCAGGCTCTCCAGTATCATATCTTGTATTATCATTTGTATCTTCAAAGACTAGGCCTCTTAATTTAGCTGTCATAAAATTCTCCTTAAAAAGTTTTATACACTAGTATTATATTTTAGAGTAACCTTTATGGGACTTAAAAAAACCACTCCTTTATTAAGAAGCGGTTTTTAAAATATTATTTTCTAATAACTCTTGCTCTAAAGAAATCATCTTCTTCAAGCTTAAATGGAGTTTTAATTTTAAATATCATATTTGGATGTTGACACATATCTAGCTCATTACCTTTTTCATCATAAATCTCTTCAGCTACAAAGCTTTGATTTATAGTTCCAGGTGCTAAAACTTCTAAAGTTTCACCTTTAACAAATTTATTTCTTTGGATACATGTTGCAATAGAAGTCTTTTCATCATATGAAAGAACTCTAGCTACCATATCATAATCTTTAATATGGAAGTTTGAATCATATATAATACCATCTTCTCTAGGCTCTCTAAAGAAGAAACCTGTATCATATTTTCTATGATTAACCTTATCTAATTCATCTTTATAATCTCTTGGAAGCTTGTAATTTTCAGGGTCATTATAATACATATCAATTGCTTGTCTGTATGCATTAACTACAAGTGCAACATAATACTCACTTTTATTTCTTCCTTCAATTTTTAAAGATGATATTCCTGCATTTAAAAGCTCAGGAAGGTGGTCTATCATACAAAGGTCTTTTGAGTTCATTATGTATGTTCCATTAGAGTCCTCACTTATTGGGAAATATTCATTTGGTCTTTTTTCTTCTACTAATGCATAGTTCCATCTACAAGACTGAGAACAAGCACCAAGATTTGATTGTCTTCCTGCCATATAGCTTGATAAAAGACATCTTCCTGAATAAGCTATACACATTGAACCATGTACAAAGGCTTCTAGTTCAAGTTCAGGACTTATATTTTCTCTTATAGTTTTTATTTCTTCTAAAGAACACTCACGCCCAAGAACTACTCTTTCAGCACCTAAGCTTTCCCAAACATTACATGCTTCATAGTTCATTGTATTAGCTTGTGTACTTATATGTATTGGTAA
>NZ_JBOFRG010000134.1:0-1708 GCF_051650885.1 Clostridium sp. | reverse complement strand
ATAAATGTAGCCACTTGCTCTACAGGTTATTTAATGTGGGCAAATTTGTCTGCATGTTTGGAATTTATGTGTGTGTTATGTTTTACTTTTTCTGATTTCATTCTTTTTTCCCCTTGGATAGCACTTTGTTTCTCTGGTTCGGAGGAGGGCTATATAAATACACTTTTCAACAAAAAAACATTTCATCATTCCATCGTTTCAAAATGATTTATCCCACAAATGCATCATAAATGGATCTACAACTTATTGTACAATATTACCATCTATCCGATCTACCATATTGAAAGTAACAAAGCAACAAAAGCGGATATCTTGTATCTGTTATTTTAATAATAGAAAATAATGATAGCAATAAAAATTACAATAACAATCATTGTATGGCCTAAAAACAACTGGGACTTTGTGTTTTACTTGCTGTCACATACAGGCAAGAGAATGGTAATCAAAATCTGTTTTTTATTTGACAGATGGAAACTGATGTAATACCTATTTTGAAATGACTGCTGGGTTCTTATTTGTCTTGCTTATTTATTTGCTGTGATAGGAAGAGGTAGAGTTCATCTCCATCATTGTCTTGAGACCTGCAATGGCAAAATGGTGAAACAATATGAACTTTTTTGCTTTTTTCTATTTTACCTATATAGATGTCAATAACAGTCCGTAATGATAGAATGATGCAGGACATATAGCTTATGAAGATGGTGTTCACAAAGATATGACTGGAACTGGAAAGTTGTAAAATTGTGTCAAGTTCTTCTGTTGACAGTCCAAATGGTTACTTCGATTACTTCATTATTCATATCTTCACAAGTATGTGAAGGTAGGCTCAGCTTGATGCCTTTTACCAAGGGCGTGCAGCAGGGATCCATTTTGGGCCGTGTCCTGTTCACCATTTATGTGAATGAGATTGTCTCTTCTGTGCCTAATTGTTAAATTCATCTTTACGCAGACAATACTGTTTTATACTGTGTTGCTGATTCTGTCTCTCATTAAATACACTCCAAGACGTGATTATTTCCTGGTTAAAAGCTTACTAAAAAACAGTGGAAGCCACAGAAAAAGTAATGAGGTGCCAATTCCACAAATCCACTTGTATAGGCCGAATTTTGTACTGAACTTAACTCAACAGTTTTAACCAGCCACCAGCTGAATTTATACTGAAATGAAGACCATCAGAAACAGCGCTGAATGTTTTGATGCCATGAACAGTGAGGTGTTGACTTAGAAAAAAGTGAATGAACTATGACGAATCTTTGAAATGAACTGAACAAAACCAACGAGCAAAGTGATTACAATAATATGAGATTGACCAAGCTCGGTTTCTAGCAGCTTTCCTCTGAGCTAAAGAGAGAAGTTAGAAAGAGGGAAGCTAACCAGGGGGAAGTTAAGAGGGGGGCACCAGTGCTCCAAAGACTGGCACAAGAAAGTGCTCATCTTGCCAAAGGCTCAATGAACCTTATTCAACTGTGAGCATTTGACTCAAAATTACAATCATATTTCCTTTTATCATTCTTCACACAGATTAACATTAATTTATCCTGAGGTCACGTTGCTTTTACCAGTCAGAGATGTTTGTGTTTACTGTGTTCTTCTTCATATTTCTCCTGTCCCTGACCCCCACTATAAGTAAAAGCTGCACCACTGCACGCAAACTGTCGACATCGGAAACAGAATATGGCATCTGCTGTAGCTACCTGCTTGCTACTCA
>NZ_JBOFRG010000133.1:0-1355 GCF_051650885.1 Clostridium sp. | reverse complement strand
CTTTTCTTTTTTCTTCTCTATTTATAGTTTTTCTTGTTTATTATTAAACCAATAATCAATTAAGATCATATTTGAACAAATGAACATACCAAAAGGATTAGTAATGATAAATGAATAAAAAATAAACCAATAAACAAATAGAAGAATCATTGACACTCATTTAAGTCATGTGGGATACCACATTTATCTTTTAGTCTTCATATTAATCTTTTAACTTAATATTTTTCTTTTAGTCTTCATATTTATTTTTTTGTCTTTATATTTATCTTTTAGTCTTCATATTTACTTTTAAATTTTACATAAACATTTAAACTTCATAAGTAATTTAAAATTTTACAAGATCATTTTAGCTTAAAACTTATGAATAAATTTATTTGATTCAGTTTTTTGCCATTTAGATGACAGTAGATTGTATAGAAGAGCCCAGTACGGAGTCTTTCATCTGTCTAGGTTTCTTAGTTAAAAGATCTTCAGAGTTATGAGTCTTCCCTGGTATCTTAAAGCTAGGTCTCTTGTCCCCGCTTTCATGTTGTATCTATTCAACTTCTCCTCTAGAAATTACCAAATTCATTAATGCTCTTTCAATCTCTTCCTCCCTACCTTCGTCTTCGCTCCAGATAGAAACTCTCAAGGGTTTTCATCAGCACCACAGACTGGATGTATGCTTGCAAGGTAGGATTGATTTCTAGCTTTAAAATGTGCTTCTTGTGATTAGTCGTTATCACACTATCTCATGATACTACATAGAAAACTATTCATGTTTAAGCTTTGTGTATTAATCCAAGCAAGAAGATCTTAATTTCTAAATTTTTATTCACCATGTCATGTTTTGACGTATTCGAATTGATAAAAGAAGAAACCATTAAATCTTTTATTCGTGGGGTTGTAAATATTTTCACATTTATATTTTCCATGAGAGAAATGGAGGAAAAAATACCAATCCGGATAAATTGAACTCTATCCTGTGTCTGGATAGAGAGAAGAGGCAATGTGTTAGGTCTTCAGAAATCCTCAGTTAATTTTAGTAACCATCGAGTGTGTGTTCCCGAGTTCTAAAGACACTAGTAAGCCCTCTAAAAAAACTGACCAAAAGACAATTAATTAGATCGAAACTGAAGTAAAAAATTTCGAGAGCTTTGCAAAATTTTCAGAGATGTCGAAGAACCAAAAAGTCGTTAGTCAACAGCTGACCACACGACACTATTTAATAAGGATCTTTTAGTCTTCATATTTGATTTTTATTTAACATTGATCTTTTAGTCTTCATATTTGATTTTTTCTTAATAAGGATCTTTTAGTCTTCATATTTTATTTTTTCTTAATATTGATCTTTTACTCTTAATATATGATCTTTT
>NZ_JBOFRG010000132.1:0-17869 GCF_051650885.1 Clostridium sp. | reverse complement strand
GAACATCTACAGCAGTTGCATGTAAAGTGCTTAGAGAAATGCTTATTGCGTGTAATTAGTTAAGAATTAAGAATTTAGAAAATTAAGAAAAACCGAATTGGCTAAGTCAATTCGGTTTTTCTAAAGACTAGAAAATAATGCATTTTGAATTCTTGATTATTTAGGTTATAATGTTGTAAATAAGATTCACTAAAGATAAAGCTTTGTGAAGGATAGGGAGTGTTTTTATGAATATTGATATAAAGTTAGAGAATAAAGAACTTAATTTAGAAGAGGTTTGTAATTTAAGATTTTTAGGAACTGAAGATTTAGATAAGGTTTTAGAGCTTCAAGATAAGATAATGGAGTGGCTTGATGATTCTGACCTTTATTCTTGTTCTGATAGAGAGTATTTTGAAGATATTATAGATAATACAGGAAAGATTATTGGATGCTTTAATGAGAATGATGAACTTGTTGGAATGGGTGTTTACATAAAATATGGTTTAGATGAACATAATTATGGACATGACATAAACTTAGGTGAAGAAGACCTTTTAAAGACAGCTCAAATTGAATCTACTGTTGTACACAAAGATTATAGAGGAAATAAACTTCAAAATATTATTTGCAGAATGATTGAGAATTTAGCTATTGAGGATGGAATGGAAAGAATAATGGCAACTGTATCACCAAAGAATCCACATAGTTTAAATACATTCTTAAACAATGGATATGTTAAAGAACTTGAAAAGCTTAAGTATTCAGGTCTTATGAGAGCAATTTTAAATAAAAATTTAGTTTAAAGATTTTAGTCTAGGAAAAGAAATTTTTCTAGGCTTTTTTTATCTGAAATTTGAGGAGGGTGAGTTTAAAGTAAGAAAAGTGTAGAGACTGTTATACTAAATTGTTGCTTTTGAAAAAAGTGTTGCATTGGAGTTAGCTCCAAGGTTTATTATATAAGTAGAGAAGAAAACAAATATTAATTGATCAAAAGGAAGAACTAGAAAAAAGAATTAGGGGTATGGAAGAGACACTTGGATACTTAAATCATAAGATTGATGTATATGAAGACCATATTCTTAAATATGAGAAAGAGCAGTTAGATAAAAATAAAAAATAGATGATGTAATTTTAGGAGGTAGAAAGATGGAATATGTAATATTAAATAATGGGGTTAAAATGCCAATAATGGGGTTTGGAGTTTTTCAAATTCCAGATGCACAGGAGTGTGAGGAGGCAGTTTTAGATGCAATAGATAGTGGATATCGCTTAATTGATACGGCACAATCTTATTATAATGAAGAAGCTGTTGGAAATGCTTTAAAGAAAACTTTAGTTCCAAGAGAAGAGTTGTTTATTACTACAAAAATATGGATTAGTAATGCTGGATATGAGAAAACTAAGGAATCTATAAAAGAATCATTGAAGAAATTACAGCTAGATTATTTGGATTTAGTTTTAATTCATCAACCATTAGGGGATTACTATGGTTCATATAGAGCTATGGAAGAGTTATATAAAGAGGGTAAGATAAAGGCAACTGGAGTTAGTAATTTTTCACCAGATCGTTTAGTTGATCTAACTTTATTTAATGAAATTACTCCTGCTATTAATCAAGTTGAAACAAATGTATTTACTCAACAAATTAAAGGGAATGAAGTAATGGAAAAATACTCTATTCAACATGAAGCATGGGCACCATTTGCAGAAGGTAGAAATAATATGTTTGAAAATCCAATTTTAAAAGAAATAGGAGATAAATATAACAAATCAATAGCTCAGGTAATTTTACGTTGGTTAATACAAAGAAACATAGTTGTTTTAGCTAAATCAGTTAAAAAAGAAAGAATGGAAGAAAATATCAATGTATTTGATTTTAAGCTTTCAGAAGAAGAAATGACTATAATTTCAAAAATGGATAAAAAGGAAAGTTCTTTCTTTAATCATGATGATCCTGAAGCAGTAGAATATTTAGCAAAACTAGTTAGAAATGTTTAATTAAAAGATTTTAGTCTAGGAAAAGAAATTTTCTTAGGCTTTTTTGTATGAATTTTAAGAGGAAAAGTTAAAGATTAAGAAGTGTAGAGACTGTTATATAAATTTGTTGCTGGTTAGAGAGAGGTTTGCAGAAGTGAAGAGCTCTGGAGTGAGAGGAAAGAAAAAGTGTAGAGAATGTTATAGGGGATTGTTGCTATTTAGGGAGCAGTTTAGAGAGGTGAAGAGGTTTTGGAGTGAGAGGGAAAGTAGAGTATTGGAGATGTTAAGGACTGTTATATAAAATTGTTGCTAGTAAAGGGAAGCTCAGGGGAAGGAAGTTTGGGAGGAAGTTTGGGAAGAGAAGTGAGGGTTATGGAGGAAGGAAAAATGGAGTGGCTTTGATAATTTGATTTTTATGTTCTTCACTATTAATGATTTAAAGTCTATTTTGTGTATTTGGTGAATAGTATAGTAATAGGAAAAATTTTTTGTTGTGAGTAATAAGTTTGAGTGGGAGTTTTGATTGTTATGGAGATTTTTAAGGAGGAGGTTTTTAAAAGTACATATTTTTATAGTAGAGAAGAGGGAGTTGTTGATGAGTCAATATTGCTTGTTGGTAGAAATGGGTTTGATGAGTATAGAGGGATTTTGGAGATTGATACTTTTAAAATAATACAGTGTTGTATTGATGAGGATAATGTGTTGAAGATTGAGCTGAATTTGTATTTAGGAGAGGCTCAGTTTGAGAGTAATGTTAATGAGTATGGTATTGAGATTTGTAGAAACATTGAGGTTTTTGATTTGGATGGAATTAACTTTTCTAACTTTCCTAAATTTAATCAAAGTTATGCTATGTATAATTTGAAGAAGGATTTTGAGGGGAAGTTTGTAAAGTTTGATGTAACTCATTTGAAGAAGTTTTTCTTTTCTGAGGAAAGGATTGGCTTTACTATTTTAGGTCTTGGTGCTAGAGGTCTTGTTAGTTTTTGTAAAGATGAAAGAAGGGTTCCTTATTTAAAATTTGAATGTGAAAAGGTGAATAAGTCTCCTAAGATTGCTTTAGATAGGTATGAGAGGTCAGTATATGGTTTTTTTATTAGTGATGAAGTTGAAACTGTAGCTATAAAGAATTATAGAGCTATTAAGTGGTCGAAGGTTATCGAAAGTAGAGATGTTCTTGTTTGTGAGAATAAGTATGAGATTGAGATTTTAAGTGAGGGCGTATATAGTGTTGATTATTTTTTGAATATACGGAGTGAATCTGAGGGATATATGTTTTTGAAGGTTGATTCCATGGAACTTGATTATAGCTTTGTTAGAACTACTTTTGATGAACATGGATATGTAGGAAAAGTAATCATAAAATGCAAAAAGGGTAGTAAAATAGCTTTATGTTTACTTGGAAAGGGGTTATTAATTCAAGAGTTTGGTGGTGTAGGAAATATAAAGATAATAAAAATTTGAAAAAGGTGTAGCACTTTTTAAAGAAAAGAATAAGATATATTATGCAATAAGCTAAATTATAAAAGATAAGAAGGAGTGTTTAAATTATGTCATTACCAAAAATTCCGGATATGAATCCTCAGGTTACGGTTAATAAACAAGATGCTGTTAATTTACTTTTATTCTCTATAGGTATGGAAGAAATCGGTCTTAGCCATATCATAAATGCAGAGGGAGAAAAAATTCAATACGTATTAGGTACATTAGTTGATGCAGATGGAAATGCAATTCCAGCTCCAGAAGGTGTAACTATTGATAAAGTTTTAGAAGTTAATAAATCTGTTAGTAATTCTTTAAAAGATGTCTTAAGAAACCAATTATTATTACAATTAAAACTTGAAGATGCAATGACTTTAGTTGATCCTACTACAATTCCTTAGGAGATTTTAAATTTAAAAAGTTGATTGATTTTGCAAAATAACAGTATGGGGGGAGTTTGCTTCTATACTGTTTATTTTTAGTTATTTAATTTTAGTTAGTTGAATATAAGTATAATTAAGAATTAAGAATTAGGGGAATAGCAAGAGATTCTTGGAGGTGTAGAGACTGTTATAGGAAATTGTTGCTATTGAGGAAGAGGTGAGATGTTTGGAGAAGTGTAGGTGAATTTTTTTGAGGGAAGGGATTTTATTATAGATGGTTTGGAAGCGTAGAAACTGTTATAGAAAATTGTTGCTCTTTTGAAAAGGGGGAGATGACGATGGATGAAAAGGAAGAGGTTGGGAGAAGTGTAGGTGAATTTTTTTGAGGGAGGGAATTTTATTATAGATGGTTTGGAAGCGTAGAAACTGTTATAGAAAATTGTTGCTCTTTTGAAAGGGGGGAGATGACGATGGATGAAAAGGAAGAGGTTGGGAGAAGTGTAGGTGAATTTTTTTGAGGGAGGGGATTTTAGTATAGATGGTTTGGAGGGTAGAGACTGTTATAGAAAATTGTTGCTCTTTTGAAGGGGCGAGATGAGGATGGATGAAGAGGAAGAGGTTGGGAAGAAGTGAAGGTGGATTTTTTGAGGGAGGGGATTTTACTAGAGATGGTTTGGAAGTGTAGGAACTGTTATAGAAAATTGTTGCTTTTTTTGAAAAGAGAGTTATGAGGTGGAAGTGTAGAGACTGTTATAGAAGATTGTTGCTGTTAATTAGAATTGATGATTGGAGTTAATTAGAATTGATGATTGGAGTTAATTAGAATTGATGATTGGAGGTGATTTTGATGTCTATGCCTAATATACCTGATGTGAAGCCTGAGATTAATTTGGATATGGAGGATAGTGTGAAGCTTCTTCTTAATTCTATTGCTATGGAGGAGCTTGGGCTTAGTCATATTATTAATGCTGAGGGGGAGAAGCTTCAGTATGTTTTGAAGACTTTGGAGGAGAAGGCAAAGAAGTGTTATGAATGTAGCATGTGTACAGGCTATAAGAAGGGTGTTCGTGAGGATTTGGAGTATATTTTTAAGGTTAATGAGTCTATAAATAATACTATGAAAACAGTTTTTAGAAGTCAAACTTTTCTTCAAATGAAGCTTGAGAATGTTTTAGAGATGAAGAAGAGTTTAGATGAAAAAAGGGAAGAAGAGGATGTAGATGAGTGTGATGGGGAGCTTTATGAAAATAGATGGAAGGATAGTGGAAATAAAGAAGAGATAGGGGTGGAGGCTATTTACGAGGAGGAAGAGGTGTCTTGCATTCCTATATTTTTAAAGGGAAATAATATATGAAGATATTTTATATATTAAATGGAAGTAATGATTTATATAACTCTATTTTGGATAATTTAAATTTGTTTTTGAAGTTTATGTCTGAAAGACCCTATTTAGAGGGTTATTGTATATTTAAAATTGAGGATTGTGATTATCTTAATATATGGGCAAATGGAGAAAGGCTGGAGTTTTATAGAGGTGTCTATGAGATAAGGGAAGGAAGAGTAAAAAAGCTTGGGTTTGAGAATTTTTCTGTAAGGGAAGAGGTTTTTGGAAGAGAGATTGAGTATATTGATGTAGAAAAATTTTTAAGGGTGTATATGAGGGATGAGGATTTTAATGTTGTGGCAATTAGTGGACATGGGGGTCCGTTTCAAGCACTTTTAGATATGAAGGAGGCTGTTCCTTTTTCAATAAATACTTATAATTTAGCAAATATTTTAAATAAGAGAAAAATTGAATATTTAATTTTGGATATGTGTTCTATGAATTATATTGAAGTTGTTTATGAAATTCTTTATGGAAATAATATAAAAAATGTGATTACTTATAGAAGCTTTGCACCTATGGAGGGTGTGGGGATTGAAAACATTATTAAGTGCATTGATGGAGGGAATTTTAAGGAGGACTTTTTTGAGTTAGAGAGTTTATTAGTTTGTTTAGATAAGGAAGATGTAAGAAAATTAGATTTATTTCGTGTAAGTCAAAACAAGAAAATTTTAGAGTTACTTAATAAAAGAGATAAGGAGTTTAAGAGAGGGATTTATGTTCTTAGAACTGAGGAGGTAAAGATAGGGACTCAAACAAGGAGGGGAAAGGCTTTAAGTGGGGGCACTTTAGGATATATTAAATACTTTCTTCAAAATGAAAGTGAGAGAAGAATTTATAGTAGGTTTAAATATACTATAAATAATTTGTGGAACATAGTTGTTAGAGGTGAATTTAAGGTTTATGAGGAAAAGATAAATATAATAGCCTTAGAGAAGGAAGGGCTTTTGAATATTATTTCATCTTATGTAGATGAGGAAGAGGCGTTAGAGCTTTGCGAGGAATATTTAAAAATAAAAATAAAAATGATAAAGGGGAAAGAAATTTAAGGAGGGACAAAGTTATGGCTTATATAGGGATAGATTTAGGAACAACAACATCAGAGATTGCAGTTTTTAAAGAGGGTAAGGCTCAGATAATAAGGAATATAGAGGAGGGGGAAAGCTGTATTGTACCGTCAATAGTTTTGATTGATAGGGGAAATGTGGTAGTTGGTGAAAAGGCTAAAAATCAGATGATATTAAAGGCTGATAAGGTTATCTCAGAGGTAAAGAGATTTATGGGAGAGGATGTAAAGCTAAAGGTTGATAAGAAGGTTTATACACCAGTTGAAATTTCTAGTATGATATTGAAGAAAATGAAGGAGGTAGCAGAGTTTTATTTAGGTGAAGAGATAAATGAGGCTGTTATAACTGTTCCTGCAAATTTTAATAATAAGGGAAGAAGGGATACTAAGGAGGCTGGAAGGCTTGCAGGTCTTGAGGTGAAGAGGATAATAAATGAGCCAACAGCAGCTGCTATAGCTTATGGAATTGACAAAGAAAAGACTGATTTAAAAGCATTGGTGTTTGATTTTGGTGGTGGAACTTTGGATATATCGATACTTGAGATTGTGAATAGGGTTATTGATGTACGTGTAAGCCGTGGGAAGACTCTTGGAGGAAAAGATATAGACAAGCTTCTTATGAAATATATTATAAAAAGGGTAGAAAAAGAAACTGGAAAGAGGATAGATACTAAAAATTTGAGAGCTCTTTCAATGCTTAAAAGGGCAAGTGAGGAGTGTAAGAAGAATCTTGCCTTTTACAAGGAGTGGGATATTGTAATTCCAGGGATTGATAAGGATGAAAATGGAGATTTAATTGATATAGAGTGCACTATTAAAAGAGAGCAGTTTGATGAATTAATAAAGAAGATAATAAATGAAGCTGAGGAGCTTGTTGATGAAGCCTTGAAATCAGCTAAGCTTAAGGAAGAGGATATAGATAAAATAATTTTAGTTGGTGGAAGTACAAGGATAGTAGCTATAAAAGAGCTTTTTAAAAGAAGGTTTGGAGAAAAGAAGATAGTTAAGGGAGTAAACCCAGAGGAAGCAGTTGCTAAGGGGGCTGCTATTCAAAGTGCTATAAAAAGTAAGAGGATAGAAAAAAATATTGTGGTGATTGATACAGCAAATCATACTTTAGGAGTAGAGGTTTTAGGGGGAGTGTTTGACCCCATAATAGAAAGGGATACAAAGCTTCCAGCAGAAGAAATAAAATATTATAAAACGGTTGAGGACAATCAAGATGAGGTGTATATAAATATTTATCAAGGTGAAAAAAGCTTAGTAAAAGACAATGTATTTATAGATAGAATAGAGATGAAAAAAATTCCTAAAAATAAGAGAGGGAAAGAAGTAGTTGAAGTAAAGTTTAGATATGATTTAGATGGAATTTTAAATGCAGAGATAAGGATAGCTAGTACAGGAGAAATGGAAAAGAGAAGATTTAAGGATGGACAGCTATTAGAGGAAAGTGAACATATAGAGAGAAATATATTAGAGGATATAGAGGCTGATGATATAAATGTTGATGATATAGATTTAGATGAAGTTATGGTGGAAACTAGAGCTAAGACTGATGAAGAGGTTTATGAGAAAGAGATAAAGGGTGAAGAATTCAGAGGAGAACCAGAAAAAATAGAAGAGACAGAAGAGATAGAAGCGACAGAAGAGACAGAAGAGATAGAAAAGATAGAAGTAATAGGACAAAGAGAAGAGATGGAAGTAGAAGGGGTAGAACAAAGAGAAGAGATAGAAGAGATAGAAGAGATAGAAGAGATAGAAGAGATAGAAGAGATAGAAGAGATAGAAGAGATAGAAGAGATAGAAGAGATAAAAGAAATACACGAAATAGAAGAAATAGAGGATAGAGAAAGGGTACAGGAGGTTGATGATGAAGATGAACAGAGAGAAGAAGAAGAAACTGTTGATTTAGAGGAAGCTAAGGGCAGTATAGATAATGGGGATGAAGAAAATACTGAGGAAGACTTTGAAGATGATGAGGATTATTCAAATATATTTGGAGAGGTGTATAATCTTGTAAGCTATGTAAATACAAATATGGAAAGTTATGAGGGAAAGGTGCAAGAGCAGGTTAAGCTTTTATTACAAGACCTTTTAGGAGTTGTGAAGGCTGAGAAGTTTAAGGAATGTAGAGAAATTGAGTTTAAGATATTAAAGCTTATAGGAGTAGAGTAGTATGGATATAAATAAAATGAAAAATTTAGAAATTTATTTAGATACAACTCTTAAATATAAAAGATTAAGGGATGAAGAGGTGGAAGTTTTATTTTTTATTAAATATAAGCTTCAGAAGTATGGAGAAGGAAAAGAAGTACTAAAGTTTATGGAAAAAGAAAAGAGGAAGACTTTAGAAGAAAGATATTATAAGAATAAGGAAAGTCAGTACCAAAAAAGTAAGGTTCTTTTAGAGTATTTAAAAGAAAATGAAAATAAAAAGGCATTGAAGGTGTTAGAGGAAATTTTATTAGAAAATAAAGCTTGTGAATTATTAGAATTAGAAAAAAATCTTAAAAGAAGGAATAGTATTTTTTATAGATTTAGAAAGATGTTATTTAACTAGATAGAAAAAGAATATTTTTAGTATTTAGAATATTATTTAATGAAAATAAAGTATAAGACATAATGGAGAGGCTATCTTTTGTTTGATAGCCTCTCCATTATACTTTTTAGTAAAAAGAAAATCCACGTCCAGGGTTTGAAAGCTTTATTAATAATGGACTTGAGGAACATTCAAAGACAGTTATATCATCTTCATAATTAAACTCTCCTGTAGCTACAGAACTTTCTATTCCTACAAATGGAGAGAGAAGGATTATTCTATAGATAAAGGTAATTGTAGTACTAGGATTCATTGAAGGAATGCTTATACTTAAAATATTATTATCTACAGAAAAATTACCAAGTGGAAGTGTGTCACTATCATAAAAATTAAATTTAGATGAGAAGATATCTGTTATATGAATATTTTGCATTTCTTTATTTGTATCATTTTTTATTATTAGCTTATATTCAACAATATTTGTGCTAGAGCATTTTATCATATTTTTTGTGAAAATACCTTCTGTAGTTAAATTTCTTTGATATTTAGATAGGATTTCCATTGAAGCCTCTGGATATGCTATTACCACATTACTTAAGGTTTCAGTTGTTAAAGTGTCTGAATTGTTTAAATTACTATAATTGCTATAAGCTATATTGTCCATTCCAAGGCTTGGAAGTGTTTGGTTTAAAAATGAATTTAGAGTAACTGTAAGGGTTGAGTCTTTAGTTAATTCAGCAAGATTTAGTGAATATTTATTTGAGGTATTATCAAAGCTGCCAGTGAAATCCATATTTACAAAGGTTAAATAGCTTGGAAGAGTATCCACAATATTTACATTATATGCAGATGATTTACCTATATTAGAAACTACAATAGAGTAAGTAATTGTATCTAAATAGCTTGAAAATATAGGGAACTTACTTAAATTGAAGCCTTCAGTTGGGTTAGCTTGAAATTTATTTAAGATAAGTCCAGGTGCTACAATTAAAAGAGTGCGATTTAAAGATTTAGCGTAATTTTCAGGTGCATATAAAACATCACTCCAATCTATTGAAGTTGTTACAGTTGAAGACTTTTCATAATTTACTAAGTTTGCTGATACTATCTTGTCTTTATAAGTTAAGGTATAAGATACAGTATTTAAGGATGAATCTATAGTATCACCTAAAGGAAGATTAAAGTTATTTGTAGAAATTACTGGTATGGTAGGAGTTCCATTTAAATAAACATCATGAACATTTGATGAGTTTGTTGAATTTAAGGAATCCTTAATTTTAGCGTTATAACATAAACAACCTCTTGGGAAGGTTACAGTTATAAAAACAGAAAATTCTTCAAAAAGTCTAACAGTGCTATTAACATAAGTTTTTGTAAGGGTTGGCTTACAAGCAGTTAAGGTTAGTAAAGCATTTAATGGGAATTCATTAAATGAATATATATAGGAATCTAGAGCTTGTTGGCTTGTACCATTACTGCAAGAAAGAGTTAAATCATAATCCATGCCTAAGATTGGAACTGTATCTATAGTTAAATTATTTGTAATAGTCAAAACTTCATAAGGCGGAAGCTTTGGTATTGATATATTTAAAATGTTATTAGTAACATTGTAAGCTATAGTACTACCAAGGGATGAAGAAAGATTTAAGTTGTTAAAGGTGAATAAGGATGGTATTGTGGAAAGCACCTTTAAGTTATAACCATCTACTAAAATATTAGTATCATCAGCAGAGTCGTTTGAAATTACAATTTCATAAGCTAAAGTATCTGTATATTTAAGACATTTAGAGTTTGGAACTGTATTAGCTAAGTGAATGTGAGGTATTCCAAAGTTTAAGAGTGAGGAATCTCTTGTAGAATAAGATTGGTTTTGAGAGTTTACTAAAGAACATTTAGCTAAATTATATAAAAATCCATCATTAAATTCAGGTCCAACTAAAAGGTCAAATTTAAATTCAAATTCTACACCGCCATCTAAATTACCAACTAAGATTTTAGTTCCATTATCAGGAATAGTTACATAAGTTCCTGAAGAGGGAAAATCACCTGTAATTTGAATATTTTTTACTGTTAATACTGAAAGATTAAGTGGTGGATAATCAAAAATTAATACATCCTTTTGTTTAGCAGAAACAGTATTTGCATTGTAGTGAAGGTTAAATCTAATATAATCTCCAGTAGAGGCAGCATCATAAGATTTTATACTAGAATCACTATTTAAATATGCTACAACATCTGTAGTTAATAGAGGTGGCTCGCAAGTAATTGAAACTAAAGAGCTTAAAGAAGCATTTTCAGAAGAAGAGATTATACCACCATTAAAGGTAAAGGCAGTAGTAAAAATATCTGTAGAATAAACATATTTAGTGTCTATCTCACCTTCTGATAAGGCATATTCATTTTCAGTTGTAGTATAAACCTTTATAAAGCCTTCACTATTTTGAGAAAGAGAAGAATAATTAAAGGTTAATATAGTATTTAAATCTACTATGGTGGTAGAGTTTGGAGTGAGGGTGGAGCTTATATAACTCATACCATTAGGAATACTAAAAGTAAAAATAGCATCAGAAATACTTGAATACTCTGATATAACATAAGTTAGAATATATTCATTTACTGAATTTACATCAGTATAATTACTACTACAAGAATGGTTTATTATTACACTAGAAGATTGAATAGAAAATTCAGTGTAATAAGAAGACAGACTGCCTGTAAGATTAAAGGTTGATAAAAGGCTAGCATTTTCTTCTATAAGAGAGCCTGAATTTTCAATACCGTTTAAGGTATATTTATCATAAATAGCAGCTTGGAAGGAAAGCGTTACAATTCCATTAGCTGAAAGAGTTTTATTATTTAAAGAAAGAGAGGTTATATTAGTAACAGAAGTTGGCGTAGTTATAATAGGATTTGTAAAGTTTGAAGCGTTACTACCAGTTGAAGAAAAGGCTCCTAAATATCTAATTCCATTAGCTAAATTTAAAATAAAGGAAAGGTTTGAACTTTCTCTTTCTGTATTTTCTATTTGAATTGAAATTGTAAAAGGGTTTGTAGCATTTTCAGAGCTTGTAGTTCCAGCACCTTTTAAGGTTTTCCCAGGATAGGTTATTTTAGCACTATATCTTATAGAGGTTATAGTTGTATAGGAAGTTTTAGAAATTACAGTATTTCCAGAATCAAATGTTCCACGTGGTTTACTATCTCCTTTAATTAATATAGAGATGTTTGAAAAAAGATAGTTGTATGGAACTAAACTATTATTAGACTTAAAATTATTATCAATTTTAAGAGTTAAAATTAAATCAAAGCTTTGACTGTTTGGATATAGATCCGTTAAGTTAAAAAAAGACACATTAGTATTGAAAGAAGAATCTACATCAATACTATTGCTTATAACAGAGGCGGTAGTGAAGCTCATCCCATCAGGAAGCTTTAAAAAGCAATTTAAGTTATATATAGGGTCAGTTAAGTTAAGATTTTTAATTGATAACTTAAATTGAGCAGTTTTTCCAACAACACAAGAGGGGATAGATTCCCCTGTTATCTTGGAAAAGGTTATATTTAAATCAGTAGAACTTAATGGCATAAATTTTCCTCCTTTTTAATTTTTTGTGTAGTGAATATTTAAGGCTTATTTATATCTAGTTTTTATAATCTCATAAAGCTTAAAGGTTCCAATAGCTGAAGATAAGGCTATTGATGAAGTATTCTCGATTAAATGGAGGTCTTCTTTTGATAAAAGGTCTTCGCAACAAGTTAAAAGGCTACAATCCTTTGTAGGTTCTCCATGAAACTGCTTGTAGCGTGTTCTATATAATTTAACAGTGCAAACATTATCTAAGCCTAAGGGTACTCTAAAAAGCTTTTGAGAGTATGTGTCTAAAAATTTATAATTAAAATTCACGTTATGAGTAACTAAATCTAAATTATTGCAAAACTTAACAAACTCTTGAAGAACAACATCTAAGGGTTGGGCTTCTGATAAAGCTGTATTAGAAAGCTTTGTCTTATCTTCAGTTGCAAGGCTTATTGACTGAAGAGGGTTTACAAGAGAATGAAAAGTATCCTGAGCTTGTCCGTAACTAACACGTACTCCAGCAATTTCAATAACAGAATTTGAATGAATATTTATACCTGTAGTTTGAATGCTAAAGGCTACATAATTATAGTGGGAATAAACTTTATCCTTAGGACAAGAAAGTGCAAGAGATAGTTTCCTTAAGGTTTCCTCATATAAATGATTAAAATCAATTTCAAAAAGAGAATTTAAAATATTTATAGGGAACAAATCTAAATATTTTTCCTTTAAAGTAAATAAAGCATAAGCTTTCTCATCAAGAGAAAGAAAATTATCATTTAAAATATTTAAAAATTCAAGAATCTCTGACTTTTCAGTTGAAGATAAAGAAACTGTAGAAGACGGCATTTTATCAACAGCTGGAGCAGTAGAAACTTCTGGGGAAGGCTCATCATTAAAGTCAGAAATAATAGACTCTGATAAATCTATTAGTGTTTTATCAGAAGCTTCAGCATTAGTACTTGGCAAGGTTAATATATCTATAATTGTGCTTGGAACAATAGTATTAGTTAAGGCAATAGGGGTATCTGCTTTTATTAAACTTGGATTTTCATTAGAAACAGATACAGTTACTTTAGTATTATCATATGCAGTTGGAGCAGACAAGGTTTCTTCTATTTTATTAAACTTAGTTTGTTCTTTTAGTAAAGGGTTTTCAACAAAATGAGTAATTTTAGCTTTATCATCTGAAGTAGAAACATTAATAGAAGGGTCAATATTTTTAACAACTTCTAAAAGAGAATCACAATCTTCCTTTGAAATAGTACCTATGTGTAGATTATCAAATTTTCTAACATCTACAGAAAGGGCTAAAATTTCTAAAATAAGTTTATCCTTATTAAAAGATGGGTCAACTGTGTTTTTTAAAAGGGTTTTATATTTATCTTCGCACTCATTTAAAAGAGTAGTGCAGTCAGTACATAATCCATTATTTAGTTTCAAAAAAATTTTTGAAGTGCCACATATAGAACATTTTGGCAATTTAATCATCTCCTAGCTTTATAAATTTATATAGTAATTTTTATTAAATAATATGAATAAATATTTAGATATAGAATAAAAAATAGGAGAAAATGATGAATTGCTTTAAAAGATTAAAAATAAAAGAAGATACTAATTTAGAAAAGCTTAGAGAAGCATATTATAAAGAAATATACAATCATCCACCAGAAATAGATGAAAAAGCATACATAGAGATAAACAAAGCATATAAAGAGGCTTTAGAAATTATAGAAAAAAGAAAAGGAAATTACGTAAAGCTAGTAGAGGAAATTTCAGACTTTAAAAAAGAAGAAAATAGAAAGCAGTTAGAAAGCTTAATATTAAATATAATAAATGAAGTAAACTTAAAAAATTTTAAAGAGAAAAATGAAGATATACTAAAAATAATAGAAGTTCTAAATAAAAGAGATATGAAGCTTGAAATAATATTTTTAATAGAAAGTATGTGCTACAAGCTTGAGAAAATGGAGCTTAAAGGTCTTGAAGAAGCTTATAGAAATTTAAAGAAAAATGTTATGGAGAAGGTTTATGGAGATAGATAGAAAAATTGAAGACTATATAAAAAGGTTAGAGAAAAATATAAATGAAGAAAAGGAAAAAATATGTGAAGAAGACATTGAAAAAGAAAAAACAAAAGATTTAAAAAAAGATATAAAAAGAGTAGAAGAAAAGCTAAACAAAATAGAAGGAGTATACATCCATAAAGAAAAGCTAAGAGAAAGAATTTTAAGTAAAGATGAAGAAAAGCTTTTAAAAGGCATAATAGGAATTTTAGATGGAATAGATTGGATTTATAATGAAGAATTAGATGTAAAAATAAGAAACAGAGCAAGGCTTAGCAAAAAAATTATAAAAAGAGAACTAGAAAACATGAACATAAGCATAAATGGAGAAGTTGGGGAGCTTTATAATGAAAACTTCCAAATGGGAGTAGGAGAAAAAACTATTTTAGAAAAAGATGAAAATCAAATTCTAGAAGTGCTAAGGCAAGGATATTTTTATAAAGGTAAGCTACTTAGAAAAGCAGAAGTTATTGTTAACACGAAGGGGGTTATTAATTAGTAATTTAAAATTAAAAATGAAGAATTGGGGGCGTAAATAAAGTGCTTCATAAAGAAACACTTCAATAAAAACTGAAGTGTTTCTTTATTATGAGGATTAATATCTTTGGTTAAAGTTTTTTAAGATATTTCTAAGCTTGGTAAAAGCCTTCTTTTTAACATACTTACATCTAGAATAATCTAAATTATACTTTCTAGCGTAAGCTACAATAGGACACTTTAAATCAGAAGATAAAATAAAAAGAATAAGTCTTTTTTCTTCAGGCTCTAAATACTCTAAAGCACTCATTAAAGAATTAGAAGAAGCGGTGCGGATAATCTCATCTTCAATACTTAAAGCAGGATCAGGCAAAGCATCTAAATAAGTAACATTAGAATTAGGAACAAAAGAATCTAAGCTTGTACAATTCCCATGACGTACATTCCCACGGCATAAATACTTCAAATTATTAGACAAAGCCATTTTAATATAAGAAGGAAAAAAACCAGAAAACTTAAACAAACTAAGAGCATGTAAAAGTGTTAAATTACAATGCTGAACCAAGTCATCAAAAGTATAACCAGGAATATTATACTTCTTAACTAAAGAAATAATAAGAGGAGTAAAAGCTACTAAAAGAAACTCACGAGCTTCTAAATCACCCTCTTTAGCCCTTAAAATAACATCATCATCAATAGTATTTTTTTCATAAACATTTTGCATAAAAAATCTCCTTTCTTTTAAAAAAATAAGAACGTATGTTCTGCTTTTAGAATACAATATTTGGAAAGTTATGTCAATAATAAAAGATTAGAAATAAAAAGAAAATAAGATTATAAATTAAAAAGCACTTCAAATTTTGAGGTGCTTTTTGATGTAAAGAAAAAGAGAAAAATTTTGTTAGAATATGTTAAAATAGAGGTATAAAAAAGATGAAAGGAATAGGAGTATGGCGACTTTATATGATAATGAGAATACTTTAGACCAAACTTTATTGATAAAAGAAAAAGATATTTCTTATAACAGTAATTGTATAATTGGTGGAGATAAGGACTTTTTAATAAATAGATTGGAAGAATCTTTTAATAAAGCTACAAGGATTGATATCATAGTAGCTTTTTTAAGAGAAACTGGTGTAAAACTTTTAAAGAAGGATTTAGAAATTGCAAGAGATAATAAGGCAAGAATAAGAATTCTTACAGGAAATTATTTAGGGATAACAGAACCATCGGCTTTATATCTTATGAAGGACATATTAGGAAATGATTGTGATATGAGATTTTATAAAGATGCAACACGTTCATTTCATCCAAAGGCATATATTTTTCATTATGCAGATGGAAGTGGGGAAATATTTATAGGTTCATCTAATATATCTTTATCAGCTTTAACTAGAGGTCTTGAATGGAATTATAGAATAAGAAAAGAAAGAGAAGAAGAAGATTTCAATTATTTTTGTTCTGCATTTGAAGATTTATTCTTAAATGAATCAATAGTATTAAATGATGAGGAACTTAGAAAATATTCTAAATCATGGGTGAAGCCTAAAATACAAAGAAGTATGATTGAAGGAACTGAAAATGTACAAGATTTATTTTCTCCAAGAGGTGCACAAATAGAGGCTTTAAGAGAGCTAAAGAAAATGAGAGAAGAAGAAATTGACAAGGCACTTGTAGTTGCAGCAACAGGAATTGGAAAGACTTATTTAGCAGCTTTTGATTCATTTGAATATAAAAAAGTACTATTTTTAGCTCATAGAGAAGAGCTTTTAACACAGGCAAGAAATAGCTTTACTACTGTAAGAAAAGACTTTAAAACAGGGTTCTTTAAAGGTGAAATAAAAGATACTGAAGTGGATGGACTTTTTGCATCAGTTAGCACTTTAGGAAAAGAAGAGTATTTAAATGAAGAATATTTTAAAAGCGATTACTTCGATTATATTGTAATAGATGAAGTACATCATGCAGTAAATAAAAACTATTTAAATATATTAAACTACTTTAAGCCTAAATTTGTATTAGGAATAACAGCAACACCAGAAAGAATGGATAACAAAGATGTATTCAAGCTTTTTGACTACAATGTAGCCTATGAAATAAGACTTTTTGAAGCTATAAATAAAGGTTATTTATGTCCTTTTAGATATTATGGAATATATGATAATAGCGTAAACTATGAAGAGATAGAAATGAAAAATGGAAAGTACAAGGAATCAGAGCTAGAAAAATATTTAATGATAGAAAAACGTGCCAACCTTGTATTAAACCATTATAAAAAATATAAATCAGATAGAGCAATAGGGTTCTGTTCAACAAAAAAACATGCAGAATATATGGCAAAATACTTTAATGAAAAGGGAGTAAACTCTTGTGCTGTATACAGTAATGCAGATGGGGAAAACTCATTAGAAAGAAGTGAAGCTATAAAAAAAATAAAAGATGGCGAAATAAAAGTAATATTCTCAGTAGATATGTTTAATGAAGGTGTAGATATAAAATCATTGGACATGGTAATGTTTTTAAGACCAACAGAATCACAAACAGTATTCTTGCAGCAATTAGGAAGAGGACTAAGATTAGATAAAAATAAAGAATATGTAAATGTACTAGACTTTATAGGAAACTACAAAAAAGCAGATATGATACCAAGTCTTATAGGACAGAGAAAAAAAGAATTTGGAAGCGAAAAAGGAAATCCAAATGAATTTAAGTATCCAGAAGACTGTATCATAGACTTTGACTTTGAATTAATAGATATATTTGAAAAAATGAAAAACAAAGACAAAAAAATAAAAGACTTTGTAAAAGATCAATACATTGAAATAAAAGAATTTTTAGGACATAGACCAAGTAGAGAAGAGTTTATAGAAAGTATAGATGAAGAAATATACAAAAAAGCTAAAACATCAAAAAAGAATAACCCATTTAAAAACTAC
>NZ_JBOFRG010000131.1:0-10023 GCF_051650885.1 Clostridium sp. | reverse complement strand
CAAAACAAATTGGAATCCTTAGAGATGGTGATATGGCAGTTGAAGGTTTAGAGCTTAACAAAATGTCTGAAGAAGAACTTATGGAAAAGCTTCCTCACATTTCTGTTTATGCAAGAGTTTCACCAGAGCATAAAATTAGAATAGTTAATGCATGGCAAAACAAAGGAAATATTGTTGCTATGACTGGTGATGGTGTTAATGATGCCCCAGCTCTTAAACAAGCTGATATTGGTATTGCTATGGGAATCACAGGAACTGAAGTTTCAAAAGATGCTGCTTCTATGATTTTAACTGATGATAACTTTGCTACAATAGTTAAATCTGTAGCTAATGGTAGAAATGTTTATGCTAATATAAAGAACTCTATAAAGTTCCTTTTATCAGGTAATACTTCAGCTATACTTGCTGTTTTATATGCCTCAATAGCTGCACTTCCAGCTCCATTTGCTCCAGTTCACTTATTATTTATAAATCTTGTTACTGATAGTTTACCTGCAATTGCAATTGGTGTTGAAAAAGGAAACAAGGATATTCTTAAAGAAAAACCTAGAAACAGTAAAGAATCTATCCTTACAAAAGATTTCCTAACAGATATTGCTTTTGAAGGAATTGTAATTGCTATATTTACACTTCTTGCATTCTATATGGGACTTAAAACAAGCCCTGCCGTTGCAAGTACTATGGCATTCTCTACACTATGTCTTGCAAGATTATTCCATGGATTTAACTGTCGTGGAAAAGCTTCTATCTTTAAGCTTGGTCTTTTCACTAACGCTTATAGCTGGTACGCTTTCATAACAGGTGTTGTCTTAGTAAATATAATTTTATTTGTTCCAATCTTTAGAGGTCTATTCCAAGTAGCTCCTTTAACTTTAGGTTCAGTAGGATTCATTTACTTATTCGCCTTTATGCCAACGGTTATCATTCAAATTGTAAAAATGATAAGATTTAGATAACTAATAGAGCTGTTCCACTACATAGTGAAACAGCTCTACTTTTTTTATTTCTCTTTTTCTAAAATTTCTCTTGCTTTTTTTCTTATGGCAAAGTCTAGTCTTCCAGATTCTATTATTATTTCTAAAGCCTCTTTGTTTAAACCATTATTAAATAAATATTTAGCTTTACTTGCCCTTGATGCTCTTGATTTTTCAGTAAATTTTGTCGGTAAATATTGTGCCCCTCTACCTGATTTAAATTCATAATAATATTTTACAAAAACTTCTTTCCCTATATAACCCAAAACCTTATTTACATCCATTCTACACTTCTCCCTTTAATACAAATAGCTGTATGTTGCTCCAATAAGTCCTGCATCACTTCTGTGTTTGCAAAGTTCTATGCTACAACTTACATCATTCCACCATTTTATCTCTTTTAGGCTTTCTAATATATTCGGAATAAAATCTTCTCTATCACTTACTCCTCCACCTAAAAGTATTTTTTCAGGATTTAAAGTAGCTGATAAATTCATTATTCCAATGCTTATAGATGTATACCATTTATTTAATATAGCTTGTACCTCTTCATCTTTTTTAGCCTCTATAAATACTTCTTCTCCGCTTATCTCAGCATCCATATCTATATTCTTATATTTCTTATACATATTTACTAAAGAAACTGTTGATGCTGTTGTACTTAGCATTCCTTGTCCACCTTCTTTAGTTAATCCTTCACAAACCATAAATCCAAGTTCTCCTGCTCTAAAGGAATTCCCTCTTATAATCTTTCCATTTAAGAAAATCCCCCCACCAACTCCTGTTCCAAAGGTTAAACATATGAAGTCATCACAACTCCTTGCATTTCCACTGAACTTTTCTGCAAGTGCTGCGCATTTCCCATCATTTTCAACAGTTACCTTTAAACCTATTTTTTCTTTTAGTATTTCTGTTATACTTTTCTTTTCCATACAGTTAATTGCATAGCATACCTCCGGTATCCCTTTTTCTGCATTTATAAATCCAGGCATACTTATAGCTACACCTTCAATAGAATCTTTATATTGTTCTATAACACTTGTTAGACTTTCTATAAAGACTTCCTCATTCTCCGCCCTTGTTTTATTCTTTCCCTTTTCTAAAATTTCACCCATTTCATTTACAATTCCATACTTAGTGTTTGTACCACCAATATCAAATGCCAATATTTTTCTCATAAAAATTCCCCCTTAAATACTCTCTACCTCATAACTTTTCTTAATAATTTAATCTTATCTTTAAATGGTGCAAATCTTATATTCACTTCCATAAAGGTTCCCCTTTTCACAACTGACCTTGTATGTGAAAAAGTATCAAAACTTGCTTTCCCATGATAACTTCCCATTCCACTACTTCCAACTCCACCAAAAGGTAAAGATGTTTGACCAACATGAATTACTGTATCATTTATAGTAACTCCACCTGAAGTAGTTTCTTTAAGTACTCTCTCTATTTTATTATTATCTTCTGAAAAATAGTATAATGCAAGTGGTTTATTCCTATTATTTACAAAGTTTATAGCCTCTGTCGTATCATCAAACTCTACAATTGGTAATATTGGTCCAAATATTTCATTTTGCATAAGACTACTTTCTAAGTCTACATTTGTTATAATAGTTGGCTCTATATATCTATCGCTTATATCATAATTTCCACCATAATATATATCTCCATCCTTAAAGTATTCTACTAATTTCTCTGTATCCCTTTCTCTTATAATCCTTGGATACTCTTCATTATTTTTTGTATCTTTCCCAAACTGCTTTTCTATTTCATTTACTAGCTCTTTTAAAAATTCATCTTTAATATCTTTTTGAACCATAAGATAATCTGGTGCAACACAAGTTTGACCTGCATTTAAGAATTTTCCCCAAACTATTCTTTTAGCTGCTAAACTTAGTTTACTATCCTTATCTATAATACAAGGACTTTTCCCACCAAGTTCTAATGTTACTGGAATTAAATTTTTTGCTGCTGCTTCCATAACAATTTTTCCAACAGCAATACTTCCTGTGAAAAATATATAATCGTATGGAGTATTTATAAGCTCTGTAACAGCCTTTCTTCCTTCATTTGGTGCAACTACTTTTATATACTCTTCATCGAAAGCATTATTAATCACCTTCTCTAATAACAATGCTGTATTTAAAGAACCTTCTGACGGCTTTAAAACAGCACAGTTTCCTGCACTTATAGCTCCAATAAGTGGTGCTATAATAAGTTGAAAAGGATAATTAAAAGGTCCAATTATAAGAGCCACACCATATGGCTCTTTATAAATGTAATTTTTGCTTGGGAAATATACTATAGAGCTTTTTTTCTTTTCTCTCTTTGCCCATGTCTTTAATTTTTTTATATGCAAATTCACTTCATCATAAGTTATCCCTAGTTCTGTTGCATAGCCTTCAAACTTACTTTTTCCTAAATCTTTATTCAAGGCAATTAAAAAATCTTCTTCATTTTCTTTTATAACTCTCTTTAATTTTTTTAAACTATCTATTCTAAAATTTAAATCTTTTGTCTCTCCTGTTTTAAAAAACTCTTTCTGTTTTAAAAAAACCTCTTTTAAATTTTCCATATTTTCACTCCAAAAAATTATTTTATTTAAATTTTATCATATTTAAGTCCATCTTTAAAATTATCTAAGCTTAAATTAAATTCAATTATTCCTGATGCATATGGTGCAATTTCATAAAGTCCATAATAAATTACTAAATTATTATCATTTATATAAAATCTAGTTTTATTATCAACCCCTTTAAAATCCCCTCCTCCATCAAAATATTTTTCCTTATCCTTATTTATTTCTTCTCTAATTAAAGAATCTATTTTCTCTTTATAATTGTAATTTTCCTTAAAAAAGTCACTCAAATTTAACAATTGTCCTGTTCTTTTATCTATATTATAAGCCTCCTTATAGCTCATACCATGAGCTCCACCTGCAAACTGGTAATAGTCTATATATAAGCTCACTAAGTTATTATCATTCTTAGCTACTTTATAAGTTGACATGACCTCATAAGGTATGTTACACATCATCCCATCTTTTTTATATTCATCTGCTCCCTTTGTAACTTCTAAAATATAAGCATTTGTCCTCTCTCCAATTATTTCATTCGCTATTATTCCATAATGGGATTGAATGTAAGGAATACTTATATCAATTACTATACATCTATCTTTAGTATATGTTTTCTTTTGAACTATATCGCTTCTTTCCACAGCATACGAAGTTATCCACAGGCATTGTGTGGAAAATGTTAATAATAATATTATCCACAACCTTTTAAATCTAAGTGTCCTAGCCTTTTCTTTCATTCTTTTTTTCTCCTTTCTTCTTTTTTTCTACATGTTTTTTCTCTTTTTTTCCTTATTCCACAGCAAAAATGATTTTATCTACAGGAATATCAACATATTTATCACAAGTTATCCACAGGTACCTGTTGATACTGTTAGTAATTTTTGACTTTTAATACTTTTACTTACTCTATTTTTATTTTTTATTTCCATTAATAACAAAAATAGCCCACAGATATTATTTCTCTGTAGACTATTTTTTATTCTTATCTTCTTGAATTTTTTATCATATCATTTAATATTTTTAATTCTTTGTAAGTTAAATTTCTCCACTCACCAACTTTTAATGTTCCAAGACCTATGTTCATTATCCTAACTCTTTGTAATTTTACAACGTTATATCCAAGGGCTTCACACATTCTTCTAATTTGTCTGTTTAATCCTTGCGTTAAGACTATTCTAAAAACGTCTTCCCCCTCTTTTGTTACCTTACAATCTTTTGTTATAGTATCTAATATAGGAACTCCACTGCTCATCTTTTTGATAAATTCATTTGTTATCTTTCTATCTACTTGAACAATATATTCCTTTTCATGGTCATTTCCTGCTCTTAAAATTTTATTTACCACATCACCATCATTAGTCATTAATATAAGACCTTGTGAGTCCTTATCTAATCTTCCAATGTTATAAATTCTTTTTTCATGATTAACAAAGTCAACTATATTTCCTTTTACCTTTTTCTCTGTTGTACATGTTATTCCAACTGGCTTATTTAATGCTATGTAAACTAACTCTTCTTCTTTTGTTACAAGCTTTCCATCTATAGTTACTTCTTGTCCTGGGATAATTTTTTGACCCATTAAAGCCTTTTGTCCATCTATATAAACTTTTCCTGCTTCTACAAGTTTATCCGCCTCTCTTCTTGAGCAATAGCCTGTTTCTGCAATATATTTATTTAATCTTACCTCTTCTGGTCTGTCGCTATGGTCTATTACGGCTTCTGTAACCACTCTACTATTTTCTTTTTCTCTTGCTTTTTTATTTATATACTTATATCTCGTTTTATTCATCATTTTCTTCCTTTTGATTTTTTATTATTGTATATAGATTAAGCTGTATGCCATTATTATTTATATCTAGCTTAACTTTATTATCATAAATATATTCCCCTGTATTTTTCAAATCTTTTGTATTTATAGTTGTTCCATTTACAGTCATTGTATACCCATGTTCTGGCTTCATACTATTGTTATCTGCATATTTTATAACATTCAATATTGCATTGTCTATTGATTCACCATTAATTTTTAAATCAGTAAGCATTTTTTCACCTTTTTCAGTACCCGAATAAGAATATAATACTCTATTAAATCTATTCGTTTGGATTTTCACATCTGATGTAGTTTGCAGTATTACTGTAGTCTCTATTGTATTATACTGATAAAAAACAACTCCTGTTATAGTAGCTATAAAGATAGTTACTAGCAATATCTTAAACCTATTTTTATAGAAGAAATCTTTTTCAATCCCTTCATGCTCTATCCCAATCTTAGTCTCTTCTTTTTTAAGATTTTTTATTTCACCATTACTTGTTAATATATTGATTGACCTACTATTAATTTTTAAGACTAACCCTTTGATTCTATCCTTCTTACTTTCTAGATTATTTACCACTGAATTTTCTTCATTAAGGATTATCCTCACATAGTTTTGTATATTTTTATAATTTGGATTTGAAAACATTATAATATATAAAACTATATACCCATACCACATTTTCAAAAATTCTTTTTTAATTTTTGTTTTTCTACTTAAACTTGATAAATTAAGTTTTCTTTTATCTCTGAAACTTTGTAAAAGTTCCTCCTCTTCCATAACATAAAAAGCTATATTCATTGCAATATTTTTTTCTCTATCATTCATCCTCATTCTTGATAATTCTTTAATATGCACATCATATAGATACAACTCTTTTCTTAATAAAGAGATTTCTCTTTCTCTTACTATATCAAGCTTTTCTCCAACTTCTAATAACCCATTTCTCATTGAAAAAACATATTTATTCTTATTAAATTTATTCACAATACCCATCCCCATATTTCTTTTCTCTTTAATTAATTATACCTTAATTCTTTTATTTTTTTAACTAAATCACTAAATAAAAAAACTATAATTGTCATTTTTCTACCATTTTTAATATAATATACTATAAATCACTATCTTTATAGGTTTTTTATGAAAAGAAAGAATATTATATATGTTGATTTTAAGTACAAAAGAACTAAAGTGTCAGCCTTTTCCTTCTTTATGAGAAAATTTTATGATAAGATTAAAGAAGATTTTTTAAAGAGGTGATATTTTATGAGAATAGGACTTGGATATGACGTTCATCGTCTAGTAGAAAATAGAGACTTAATTTTGGGAGGGGTAAAAATCCCACACACTGTTGGACTTCTTGGTCATTCAGATGCTGATGTTTTAATTCATGCAATAATGGATGCTCTTTTAGGTGCTTCAGGACTTGGTGATATCGGAACTCACTTCCCTGATACTGACCCTAAATACAAAGGTATTTCTAGCATAAAATTATTAGAACATGTTGGATTACTTTTAAAAGAAAATAATTTTAAAATTGGTAATATTGATTCAACAATCATTGCACAAAAACCAAAAATGGCTCCACATATTAGCCTTATGAAAGAGAATATTGCAAAAGCCTTAAATATTGATATAAGTAATATAAATGTAAAAGCAACGACTGAAGAAAAACTTGGGTTTACAGGAGAGGAACTTGGTATTTCATCTCAAGCAATTTGCTTACTTTTATAACTTGTTAATTTGCTTACTTCCTTTTATTGGATTATAATATTCTCTATAAAGTTATACACTTATAATTTTATAATAAAAAGGGGGTATAATCTTGTATTTTTGCCAAGTATGTAACAAGCCTGCAGATATACATCATATAGTTCACCGTTCTGAAGGTGGCTTTGAGCTTGACATAAATTATATGTATTTATGCCAAGAGCATCACAGAGGTAAAAATGGACCTCATCATAAATTAGAAAAAGATATTGAATATAAGATACATTTACAAAAAAAATTGTATGCTCTTTTGACTAAATCATTTTACTCAATAAAAGAACTTATAATTGTTTTAAATGCATCTAAAAATACAATAAAAAGAGTTACTAAAAACTTAAAACTCTATAAAGAAGGCTATAAAAAAGACCATATTATTTTTAGCCTAATGGGAAATTCCTACTACCCTGAGGATTTACTTCAGTCTATTGAATTACAAAATCTTCAATCTGAGATATATAAAATATAATATTTCATATATATTTACATTTCATGTATTGACAGGTAGAAATGAAGTTCCTATAATATTAGATAAATCAATAATTAACGCAATGACGAGACAGAGTATGTTATAGACCTCACTTAAAGAGAGAAAATACAGTAGCTGAAAGTATTTTTACTTGAGATTAACAGAAAACTACCTCCGAGCGACTTTAATACAGTCCGTCCTTATCACGTTACGATAAATTTAAGAGATTCATATTTTTAATATGAATAATTAGAGTGGAACCACGGATACTACTTCGCCTCTATATTTATTATAGAGACGGAGTTTTTTTATTTTAAAATTCAATTAAGAGAGGAGATTTAATTATGATAAAAGTTACTTTAAAAGACGGTTCAGTAAAAGAATTCCAAGCTGGAGTTTCAATGCTTGATGTAGCTAAAGGAATTAGCGAAGGTTTAGCTAGAAATGCACTTTGTGCAATGGTAAACAATAAGGTTGTTGACCTTAGATATGTTTTAAATGAAGATGCAGAGGTTTCAATATTCACATTTGATTCTGAGGAAGGAAAAGATGCTTTAAGACATACTGCATCACACGTTTTAGCTTATGCTGTTAAAAGACTTTTCCCAGATACAAAAATAGCAATCGGACCTGCTATTGAAAATGGATTCTACTATGATTTTGATAAAGATACTGCATTCTCAGCAGAAGATTTAGTTAAAATAGAATCAGAAATGAAAAAAATCGTTAAAGAAAATCCTGAAATAAAAAGATTTGAGCTTCCAAGAAATGAAGCTTTAGAACTTATGAAGGATGAGCCTTACAAGGTTGAACTTATAAACGAATTACCAGAAGATGAAATCATTTCATTCTACTCTATCGGTGATTTTACTGACCTTTGTGCAGGACCTCATATAATGTCATTAAAGCCAATGAAAGCTATTAAACTTCTTAGAAGTGCTGGAGCTTACTGGAAAGGTAATGAAAACAATAAAATGCTTTCAAGAATCTACGGAACTGCTTTCTTAAAAGCTAAAGATTTAGAAGAGCATTTAGAAGCTTTAGAAGAAGCTAAAAAAAGAGACCATAACAAACTTGGAAGAGAATTAAAATTATTTATGACTGATGAAAAAGTTGGTCAAGGTCTTCCATTATTAATGCCTAAGGGAGCTAAAGTTGTTCAAATTCTTCAAAGATGGATTGAAGATGAAGAAGAAAGACGTGGATATGTTTTAACTAAAACTCCATTAATGGCTAAAAGTGATCTTTACAAGGTTTCAGGACACTGGGATCATTACAAAGATGGTATGTTTGTTTTAGGAGATGAAGAAAAGGATAGCGAAGTTTTCGCTTTAAGACCTATGACTTGTCCATTCCAATACACTATATACAATGCTGAACAACACAGCTACAGAGACTTACCAATAAGATATGCTGAAACTTCTACTCTTTTCAGAAATGAAAGTTCAGGAGAAATGCACGGTCTTATAAGAGTTAGACAATTTACTTTAGCTGATGGACACTTAGTAGTTACTCCAGAGCAACTTGAAGATGAATTCAAAGGTGTAGTTGATTTAATTAAATACGTTATGACAACTTTAGGAATCGCTGATGATATTACTTATAGATTCTCTAAATGGGATCCAAACAACAAAGCTAAATACATTGACAATGCTAAAGCTTGGGAAGAAACTCAAGTTATAATGAAAAATATATTAGACCATTTAGAAATAGATTATGTTGAAGCAACTGATGAAGCTGCATTCTACGGACCAAAGCTTGATATCCAATTCAAGAACGTTCATGGTAAAGAAGATACTATAATAACTGTTCAAATTGACTTTGCTCTTGCTGAAAGATTTGGTATGACTTACATTGATAAAAATGGAGATAAGCAATTACCATACATCATTCACAGATCATCAATTGGATGTTATGAAAGAACTCTTGCTATGCTTATAGAAAAATTTGCTGGAGCACTTCCAACTTGGCTTTCACCAGTTCAAGTTAAAGTTCTTCCAATCTCTGATAAATACAATGATTATGCAAACGAAGTAATGAGTGGCTTAAGAAATAGTGGTATCAGAGTTGAAGGTGACTTCAGAGCTGAAAAAATCGGTTATAAGATAAGAGAAGCTAGACTTGAAAGATTACCATACATTATTGTTGTTGGTGAAAAAGAAGAAGCTGACAAATCAGTAGCTGTTAGAAGCAGAAAAAATGGTGATGAAGGTTCTATAAACTTTGAAGAATTCAAAGCTAGAATTTTAAGTGAAGTATCTAATAAAGATTTATAATATTAAAGGGGCTGTCGCACTAAAAAGTAGTGCACAGTTCCTTTTTTATACAAAAAAACAAATCCCTAACTTCGAAAAAGTTAGGGATTCTGATAAAATGTTTGTATGCTTAAAACCAACATTTTACTTAAAGATTATACTA
>NZ_JBOFRG010000130.1:0-2499 GCF_051650885.1 Clostridium sp. | reverse complement strand
TTAGAAAGTATAAAAAATCTACCCCCTGAAATACAAATGTCCATAATGACTAATGCGGTATCCGCATTAGGTGAATTAAGTGAAGCAGATCAATTTAAGTTTGCTGAAAAGATGATAAACATATCTATAGCTATGGGAGATATAGATGGTGCAATACAGCAAATACAGACATTACCTGAAGAAAAACAAATACAAGTAGTTACTAATTTAATAAACTCAGGAACACTTACCCCTGAACAAATAGAGCATTTAATGAATGGGTTACCAGATGGAGTTCAAAAGAGTGTAAATTTTAGTAGTCAAGGTGCTGATAAAGTTAAAAAAGACCAAAAAGATATAGATAAAGGGTCTAAAAATACAAATAAGCAAGTAAAGGCTAGTATACCTGGTGGTCAGCAAGTTGTTAAGACACAAAAGGATATTGATAGAAACGCTAAAAATAAAACCCAATCAGTAACAGTTTCAAATCCTGGTGGATCTTCGACATTGAGTACAATTAAAGGGATCAACAATAGTGCTGTAAATAAAACTCATACGATAACTACCATCTTCAAATCCATAGGTCAAAAAGTAAGTAGTTTCTTTGGTGGTGGAGGTGGGAAACCATCTAAGGGTTCAATAGACGCGGAAGATTCTCAACCGATACCTTTTAGTGCATCTCCTTCTGTTAGAACTCCGATTGAAGGTGATACGTCAGATGTGGATACATTTGTTTCAGAAACACCTCAAGTTTCACCACGTTATTCTAATAACTTCAACGGCATATTAGACATTCCAACATTATCAACTAAACTTCAAACTTCATATAAAACTATCCTTAACATGTTAAAATACGGAATTAACGTATTTCAAGAATTAGAAAATAGAATATCTAAAGTTAATAATCAACTTAAATTACTAGATTTGAAAATGGAACAAGTCAGTGGAACTGAAAAAATTAAATATCTTGAAACTCAGAATAAATTATATAAAGAACAAGCTAAGTTGCAAAAAGATATGTTTAATCATTTAGAAATTCAACGTAAAGCTATGCAAGGCGATGCTAAGAAATTTGGATTTACAATAGATAATCATGGTAATTTAACCAATTACGAAGAATCACTTCAAAGATTAGAAAGTGCATATGAATCCGCTAAGAAAAAAGAAGAGAGTTATACTGGTAAAAGTGAAAGCACTAAGAAAAAATATTCTAAAGCTACTGAAGATGCTAATCAAAAATTACAAGATGCTAAAAAATTCAGTGAAGAATACTTGGATCTATTCTACAACGAGATAAGAGTGTCTCCTATATTGAGAAATCAGTATAGAAAATTCATTGAATTGCTGGAAACCCCTAAAGCTAATATAACTACAACATAAGGTTAAATCCTAAGTGTGAATGTTGCGAAAGCAGAAAAAATATATTAGATGGCATAAGGTTAAATCCTAAGTGCTTTTACAATGGGCAATCAGCAGGTAAGATTTATATTTATTTAACTTATAAAGCGGTGAAAAATTAATAAAATAAAGGGGGGTGAATAAATGGGAAAATATAATGAAGAAAATGTAAAGTCATATGTTGAATCATATGGCTACATTTTGATGTCAAAATATAAAGGTATAGAGTCAAAAATAGAATTAATATGCCCAAATGGTCACGTGTATGAGACAACATTTAATTCATTTAAAAATAAAAATGTGAGATGTAGGGTTTGTAAGAATAATGAAAAAATCGAATTCATAACAAAATACATAGAAAATGAAAATTATAAACTATTTGATATTAAAGTAGAAGATTATAACACACGTGTGTTAATACAGTGTCCTAATAACCATGAACCGTATTGGACTAAATTTGCAAACTTCAAAAATAATAATAGAAGGTGTAAAATTTGTGGATTTAAAAAAGTAAAAGAATATCGAACTCATAATTTTGATTATGTTAAGAGCGTTATAGAGGGTATAGGATATGAATTATTATCGGATTCTTATGAAAACACACATGAAAAATTAGAAATGAAATGTGATAAAGGGCATGTTTTTAAGATGAGTTTTAAACAAGTTAAAGACCAAAATGCGAGGTGTCCTATATGTCAGAGAAAAAAGGCATCTGAAAGAATGAGACTGTCATATGGTTATGTCAAAGAATACCTATTAAATTTCGGATATACTCTGTTATCTGATGAATACCTAAATGCTAGAAGTCACATTGATGTAATGTGTCCTAATGGTCACAAATATAGAGTTGGATTTAATACTTTTAAAAGAGGTTCAAGATGTCCTATATGCTATATGTCTAGCGGAGAAACTGAAGTTAAACGTGTACTAGAAAAGTTAAACGTAAATTTTACACCTCAGTATACTTTTTCAGATTGTAGGTCTAAAAGAGAACTTCCTTTTGACTTTTACTTACCTGAACATAACACATGCATAGAGTTCGACGGAGGACAACATTATAGGATCATTAAGCATTTTGGAGGATTCGATGGATTTGTGAGTCTTAAAATAAGAGACACCATT
>NZ_JBOFRG010000129.1:0-18172 GCF_051650885.1 Clostridium sp. | reverse complement strand
TACAATGTTTCTAAACCTTAAAATTTTTTAAGAAAAAAAATCCCCATTGGTTATACGCAAATCATACAGGTTGTGTATAGCAAATAGGGACTTTTTTTATTAAATTATTGGTTAGCTTTATGTCCTAATATTATCATATTTTTTCTCACTTGTTATATGAATTTCTATTTTTTAACTATTTGGTTACTTATTGTTTCCTATTTATTCATAAACACTTCTTATTTAGTATTGAATCGTCACTTTATTCACTTTTTATCAATTCTTTATCTTTAATTTCTTAAAAAATAATCCAAAATCATCAAATTTTTGGTAAGTTCTGGGTGGAAAGCTGTTACAAATATATTATTTTTTCTAGCTGCTAC
Organism: Clostridium sp.; assembly: GCF_051650885.1. GTDB lineage: Bacteria > Bacillota > Clostridia > Clostridiales > Clostridiaceae > Clostridium. Next base: position 17,810 of record NZ_JBOFRG010000129.1, on the reverse strand, counting down.
AACTTTTTCTTTTGATTTAACTAAAATTTGTACACCTTCTCCAACTTCTGTTATATACGGTGCTCTTATAAAAACTAATTCTATTTCTCTCTCTTTATCTATTTTTTCTATAATCTGTTTTTCTTTATAACTCTGGATTTGTGTTCCAAAACCATTTCTTTTAACCTTTATATCTAATACACCTAGATGAACCTCTTCCTCACCTTCAATTTCTTTAGCTAAAAGTATCATTCCTGCACAAGTTCCCCATACCTTTAAGCCCTCTTCTATTTTTTCTTTTATGACTTTGTCTAACCCTGTTATCTTTAATAACTTTCCAATAGTTGTACTTTCTCCACCGGGCAAAATTAATGCTTCTATATCATTTAAATCTTCCTTCTTTTTAACTAATATAGCCTGATGATTTAATTTTTCTATATGCTGCACATGCTCCTCCACTCCACCTTGAAGTGCTAAAACACCTACTTTCATCTTACCATCCTCTATCTTCATATTTTACTTCAATCTCATTTGCTGAAATACCACTCATAGCTTCACCTAAATCTTCTGATATTTCTGCAAGCTTTACCTTATCATCATAATAAGTAGTTGCAAGCACTATAGCTCTAGCCCTTTTTTCAGGATCACCTGACTTAAATATTCCTGAACCTACAAAAACACCATCACATCCAAGCTGCATCATTAATGCTGCATCAGCTGGAGTTGCAATTCCTCCTGCAGCAAAGTTAACTACTGGTAACTTACCATTTTCTTTAATGTATTTAACTAAATCATATGGTGCTCCATATTCTTTTGCTATAGTCATTAGCTCTTCATCATCTGCCATCTGAATTTTCTTTATTTCTGTTTTCATTGTTCTCATATGCTTAACAGCTTGAACTACATCACCTGTACCTGCTTCTCCCTTAGTTCTTATCATAGATGCTCCTTCACCTATCCTTCTTAAAGCTTCTCCAATGTTTGTAGCACCACATACAAAAGGCACTTCAAAATCTGACTTTATAATGTGATACTTATCATCTGCTGGTGTTAGTACCTCACTTTCATCTATAAAATCTATTTCTAATGCTTCTAATATTTGTGCCTCTACAAAATGTCCTATTCTAACTTTAGCCATTACAGGAATTGATACTGCATTTTTAATTTCCTTTATCATTTTTGGGTCTGACATTCTTGCAACGCCACCTTCTTTTCTTATATCTGATGGAACTCTTTCTAAAGCCATTACAGCACATGCCCCAGCTCTCTCTGCAATTATAGCTTCCTCCTTATTTGTAACATCCATAATAACTCCACCCTTTAACATTTGTGCAAGATTTTTATTTATACTTTTTCTACTCATCTTTATAGCCCCCTTTTATTTTTAGTAAATTTTACCATCTATATTTTTTATTTTCAAATGTAACGATACATTTCATTTTCTTAAGAAATCTTAAGATTTCTTATTCTTTCCTTAATAACCCACTAGAAATATTGTTATATATAGCTTTACTATATATACTTTCATTAAAGGGATTATTAAGAATATGAGGTGATTATTTGACTAAAAAAGATTTTTTAAATAAACTTGCATCTGAGCTAAGAGACCTTCCCCCAAATGTAGTTTCAGATATACTTTTTGATTATCAAGATTATTTTGAATCAAAAAAAGGTGTTTTATCTGAAGAAGATGCAATCTCTTCTTTAGGCTCAATAGATGATTTAATTAAGAATTATAGGGAAGAAAACTCCCATTTAATAAAAAATAAGAAATTAAGCTTTACTCAAGAAATTCCTGTAGTTTCAGAGAATTTTATAAATATAGATGAAACTTATGACTACTCAAAGAGTGACAAGCTAAATCTTAATACTAATAAAACTAACTCTTCTACTAAGAATAAAGAGGTCAATTCTAACGTGGATGATTCTAGTTTTTCTGATAAAAGTAAAGATGTAAATTCTAATATAAATGATACTTTTATAAATACTGAATCTCTAAACAAAAATAATAAAGGAAAAAAGCTAAAAAAAGATTCATCCCCTAAGAAAAAAATAACTAAAAAAAGCTTTTTAGGATATCTTTTTTCTCTTCCCCTTTTAGCTATAACTATTCCTATTGGAGCTTGTTTAGGTATTTCAGCAGGTGCTTTATACATAGCCTTTATTTTTATTGCAGTTCTTACAGGACTTTTAATCTTTGGAGTATCTCTAATTCCTTTTGCACTTTCCCTTGCAGGAATGGGAATTTTATTAGTTAAGTCCTTTAGCACAATTATTTTTACATCTGTACCTAGCTTTATAACAGAATTCCCAAGTATAATAATACTATTTTTCAGTATTTCACTTTTATTCTTGGGTATCGGGTCGTTTTCTCTAGGAATACTATTTATTAAAAAGACTACTCATTTCATTTCATCTATGAGTAGATATATCTTTAATTTTATTTTTAAAAGAGGTGATTTAAATGAAGCTTAGTTCACTGTTTAAAAAGAAAACTTCCTTTAAATTTGCTTTAGTTTCTTTTTCACTCTCTTTTATATTTTTTCTATTAGGACTTGGAGCTCTTAATAGTACAAGTTATAGATTGTCCAATTATTCACCTGAGCTAAAGAAATTATACAATATTGATGATACAACCTTAAGCTTTGACTATTGGTTTGCTTCAGGTTATTATTCTTATGATAACTTTGTTGACCTTTCTACAACTCAAATTAACACTCTTGATATTATTGCCCCAAATACAAAGATATACATTGGAACCTCTCTTGATTCACCTGAATTTTTATATTATTATTCAGTTGTTAAGAATCACTCCTTGGCTAGTGTAGATACTTTAAGCTATAAATATTTTAATAATACTAAGAGTGCTAATCTTACTCTTAATGACTCTATACAAGGAATTTATTATCCAGAACTTCATCTTAATTTTCCGTCTAGTTTTAAAGGTAAAGTTAAGATTCATGGATTTAAGGATAATATTATTGCGAACCATTCCTCAAATTTAAATCTTGAAATAATTCAACCAAAGGAAAAAAAATAGTGGAGATTACTTTTTGTAATCTCCACTTTCTTTAATTTCCTACAACTACATCTCCATTTAAATAAACCTTACCTACTACTGGTTTTCCACCTGCAGTTTGATTCATTTGTCCTAATGTATTTATTGTAAAGTTATAGAATGGCTTTCCTGCATTCTTATCTTCTATTTGCTTATTTGGATTTTCAGTTGTATTATTCTTATCCTTATTGTCCTTATTATCTTTGTTATCCGTATTATCTTTTGTCTTATCTACTGGTGTAACATCACCTTTTGATAATGTTATAAACATTGTATCTTTGTCTGGAACTACTGAATTATCTTTTTCTTTACACATAAATATCATACTGCTATCAGAATTCTTATATTCAAACTTTCCATCCTTTTGAATTTGCTCTACTGGGAATACATATTTATATTCATTTCCTGTTCCAACCTTTAATGCATCATTTGCAAGTTTTTCAAGTTGTGCATTTCTTTCTGCTAATACCTTTGTTTCTGGTTCTAACTTAAAGAATGCTCCTTGGCTATAAATCAATAATCCGCCTTCTCCATTTTGGATTATTTCTTGCTCATAATTGCTATTTCCACCTACATTTATAAAGTATGGTGTACTGCTTTTTATTCCTACTGAACTTAAACTTGTTCCATATATGCTTTGGAACATACTCTCATCAGTACTGTTAACCTCATAATAAGGCTTATTTATATTTACATTACTAAAATTCACTAAATTTACTTGCTTCGTGTCATTATATGTTATAGAGAAATTTTCCTCCCCTAATACAACTTTTGAACCTATCATATCATTCTTTAATGTATTTAAATCACTATCACTTAAACCTATTGTAGGTGAAGTTCCGCTTATATCAGTTACTATATAGTTTCCATAAAAACCTTGTAAAACTTTTAAACTCTTTTCCCTTTGCATCTTGTATTGATATGAATTCTTATAATTCGAACCATCAAGAGCCTTTTCTTTATTATTTACAATGCTAATAAATGCTGCAATTACACTAATTATAACTACAATTGCCACAATTATAATTCCTATAACTATTCCCTTTTTTAAACTAATTTTCTTCATAAGAATTCCTACTTTCTTTTCTTAACTTTTAACTCTATTCATTATTATATTCTAAATGATAATACTACTTTTATCCATTGTATTTATTACTTTTTGGCTAAAATTAAGATTTTATTTAAATAAATCTGTATTTTTCCCCTTAGAAAAAGTTAATTTTACACTTGTTCCACTACCTTCAGAAGATATTTCTATTCCTATATTAAGCTTTTCACAAAGTTTTTTACATATATAAAGGCCCATTCCTGTTGATTTTCCAAATATTCTTCCATTTTCTCCTGTGTATCCTTTTAAAAAGACTTTTCTTAAATCCTCTTTCTTTATTCCAACACCATTATCCTTTATTAATAGCTCTACACTGTTTGCTTTTTCTATACCTTCAATTAAAATTTCCCCTTCATTTTTTGTATACTTCAAAGAATTTCCAACTATCTGATTTAAAATGAATTCTAACCATTTTTTATCACTAAATACATCTAAATCTAAATTTTTCAAGTCTACTCTTATTCTCTTTAAAATAAAATCCATAGAATTATTTTTTAATACTTTTCCTACCACTTCCTGTAGTTTCAAGTTTATTATTCTATAATCCTCATTTGCCTCATCTATTTTTGAGTAATATAAAACTTGTTCAATCATTTTGTCTATTTTTTTAATTTCATTATCAATTCTTTTTACTTCTCTAGAATCACTATTATCAATGATAAGCTTTGTAGCTGCTATAGGTGTCTTAATTTCATGAACCCACATATCAATATATTCTCTATATTCCTCAGTCTTTTTTCTGTATGCCTTTACTTTTTCATGCATCTCTTTATTGGCATCTCTAAGACTTTCATATATAACTTTTCCTTCTATAAAACTAGGTTTTTTTACAATTTCACAGACTAAATACTTTTCATCTATTTCATCTGTAGTTTCCTTAATTTCTTTATAAAACCTTCCAACTTTAAAAAACTCTATAATCATATATGAAATTAGAGGTGCAAACCAAATTACAAAAACTAAAAATAATACCCCTGAACCTATTGAAACAAGGTGTAATAATAAAGCTACTATAAAATATAAAAATAAATTCACACCTAAAACTAATCCCCTATCTTTAAAATATCTCCCTATACTCATTGCATAATATACCCAAGTCCTCTTTTAGTTTCAATAACATTACTAAGTCCCATTTCTGATAATTTTTTTCTTATTCTAGTAATATTAACTGATAAAGTATTATCATCAACAAAATAATCAGAGTCCCATAAGTACTTCATTAAATCTTCTCTTGAAACTATCTTTTCTTTATTTTTCATAAGATAAGTAACTATTTTAATTTCATTTTTAGTTAAATCAATTTCATTGTCATTATAAGTAATTACACCCTTTTCTAAATTAAGCTTCATTCCTCTATGCTCTAAAATGCTACTCTTCTCATCTTTTCCCATGCCACTTCTTATTAAAAGTCTCTCAATTCTAGCCAATAAAACCTGAATATTATAAGGCTTAGTCACAAAATCATCAGCACCAATATTAATACTCATAAGTTCATCCATATCGCTATTTCTGCTTGTAACCATAATTATAGGAACTTGACTAAACTTCCTAATTTCACGGCAAATGTGATAACCATCAAAATAAGGTAGATTTATATCTAACAATAATAAATCTACATCCTTTTCTTTTATTTCATCTAATATATTTTCAAAATTCGTAAATTGAACACCCTCATATCCATATCTTCCTATAGTTTTTACTATTTCATCTCTAATATTTAAATCATCTTCCACTATTCCAATTCTTTTCATCATAAAACTCCTTTCCTTTTTCATTATTATATCAATATTTCAACTACTCTTAAACCTATGATATAATTTACTATAATCTTAACTTAGGAGGAATTTCTATGACAATCATTTCTATAGAAAACATAGATTCAAAAATAATAGAAACCACATTAAAAACGAGTTTAAATAAATTTACTAAGCACATCATCGCATATGCACTTTTAATAATACTTTCATGTGTTCTCTTCTTATTAAAGCTGACAGCAAATGAAACCTTTTCCTCAATCCTTTTAGTAATAGACTTCTTTGCATTGTTGCTTTTATACGACACACTTAGAGATATGCTTTCCATCTACAATGGACTAAAAAACCAAAAACTTATAAAAAAATATGATGGAAAACTAACACTAAAAAAAGAAAAAGCACCTACATATTTTATAAACAACAAAGAGTTACCAAAACTAAAAGCATCAGATAAGGCAGAGCTAAAACATCATTTAGACAAGAATTTAGAGTTGTACTTTATAAATAATCGTTTAATCTTTATAAACCTTTGAGGAGTTAAGAATTAATAATTAAGAGTTAAGAATTGAGGAAAAAACTCGCTTGGGCGAGTTTTGGAAATGAAAAAAAATTGGCTTTGCCCAATTTTTTTTCATTTCTAATTTCATATATCTCTTTCCTTCACTACAACGATAAAATTTACCACTAGGTAAATTTTGAGCCTCCCCACAAAATCGCTTGCGATTCCCCCATTCTAAATTAAAAAGCCATCCACTTCTAAAAGTAAGGTTCTAAAAGATACCTTCTCCAAAGTGAATAGCTTTTAATTATAGTATTTATTTAAATTGCTTTTTTATACTCTACCATGTATTCTTTCCAGTCATTTCCTTGAACCTTTACTAATACATCTTTTTCATTTCTTTTTGCATTTTTATTGTATCCATAAAAATATGCTTCTTCTTTTTCTCCATTTTCTAATGTAATTTGGACAACTTCTCTTAAGTATTCACAGTTGTCATCGCCTTCTACATATCCTTCTAAATGGTCTAAAACTTTTAATGTTTCATCAAAGTCTTTTAATGTCATAAGCTCACCTTGTATCCACTCTGATCCTTCAACAACTGCTGGATAACCTTTATTTTCTATATGAAATAACTCCCCAGTTATTTTTCCCATTTGAACCTTTGAAACTTTTCCCTTTAATAATCTATTGTAATTAAACATATTTTCTCTTAAACTTCCATATACAAAAACTTTTCTTAACATATAGCTCCACCTACTTCTTTAATATCATTCTCATAAATAGTACATGCTTCTATCGCTAACTCAATTCCCTTTGTTATCTCATCTAAAGACATTGATGGTATATTCTTTTTCCCAACTGCTTGTATTGTTGCACATGGTATATGAATAAATCCAGCCTTTATATTATTGTACTTCTTTTGTGCTAAGTATAAAACTCCATACATTACATGATTACAAACAAATGTACCTGCTGTGTTTGAAATTTCACTTGGAATACCATTTTTATTTAAATGTTCTACCATTCCCTTTATAGGTAATGTTGTAAAGTATGCTGCTTCCCCATCTTCCCTTATAACTTCATCAATTGGTTGATTGCCTTCATTATCTTTTATCCTAAAATCATTTAAGTTAATCGCCACTCTTTCAGGTGTAATTCCAAATCTCCCAGTCGCTTGTCCTATAGATATAACTACATCAGGTCTATGTTCTTCTATACTCTTTTCAATCACCTCTAAAGATTTTTCCATAACCGTTGGAATAATAACCTTTATAACCTCTGCTCCGTTAATCTCATCTCTAACTCTTAAAACAGCCTCCTGAGCTGGATTAATCATCTCTCCTCCAAAAGGATCAAACCCCGTAACTAAAACTTTCATAAAAAACATCCTCCTAAGCTAAAATCTATTTAAACCTCATCATAACCTCTACTATACAACCCTTAACTTCTACCTCTCAATTTCTATCTTCTAATCAGCTCCTGCGATAAAATTTGTCACCAGACAAATTTTGAGCCCCTCTCTCACAAGAATCCTCTCCATTTTCTCAACTCTTACTTCTTAACTCCCAATCCTCTCCTACGATAAAATTTATCTTCAGATAAATTTTGAGCCCCCTCACAAAAATCGCTTGCGATTCCCCTAATTCTTAATTTTAAATTCTTAACTCTTAATTAAAAAGCCAAGAAGTACATTGCAAAAATGTGTATCACTAAAAGTATCGTTGCCGTTATCGCTTGGTGCTTAATAACTGAATATTGATTCTTACATTCTAATAATGCTGCTGGTACTATGTTAAAGTTTGCTGCCATTGGTGTTAAAAGTGTTCCACAGTATCCTGCAGTTAGTGCTAATGCCCCAACTATTACTGGGTTTCCACCTTGCATAAGTACAAATGGTACTCCTATACCTGCTGTTATTACTGAGAATGCTGCAAATCCATTACCCATTATCATTGTGAATATTGCCATTCCAAGAACATAAGCTACTACTCCAAAGAATCTATTATCAGTTGGTACTACTCCAGATATTCCATCTGCTATAACCTGTCCAACTCCCGCTTGTGTAAATAATGCACCTAGTGCTACTAATAATTGTGGTAACATTGCTGTCGGTCCCATTTGATGTAATAATTTTGCTCCATCATTTACTGCCTCTTTTGGCTTTGCCTTAGTTAAGAAGAATGCTAGTACTAATGCTACTATTGCCCCTGCCCCTATTGCAAATTGTGATGAATTTTTTAAGTCTGTAAATACTACCGATATTATTACCGCTACAAGAGCTAGTACTAGTGATGGTATAAATATTTTATTTTTTATCTTTAGTGATGATTTTGCCGATTGCTCTTCTGTTGCTTCATCATATTTTGCAAAAACAACTCTTTTTGATAATGTTAGCAAACTTGATAATATTAAAATTCCTCCTACTACATTTGCTGGAAGTACTTTTCCTAGCATAAATGGTAGTGCTATTAATATCCAAAATAAAGTTGTACAATATTTTTTATCCTTCTGTTCTATAGTTGTGAAGGATTTATATGCAATTACTATCATTATTAACCCCATGATTACATAAAAGCCTTCTAAAGCTGTATTTATAAAGTTTTGCATTTAAATTCCTCCTCTACTTTTTATATTTCTTCTGTAATTTCTTATCATATAATCTATTTTGTAATAATGATACTAAGAATGCTATTACTGCCATGATTATACTTGCTTTCGCTATTTGTATTCCTGATACATTGTATCCAAACTCTGTTAATGTACTTGCTATTAATAATACTCCTGAACTTCCTGCAAAAAGGTTTTGCCCAAAGAAGTTTCCATAGTTTTCTGATGCTGCTGCTAATGCTTTTATTTTTTCTTCATCATCTTCATCTATTTTTCCATATTTACTTTCCGCTGCTGCTTGAGCCATTGGATTAACTAATGGTCTTACAAATTGAGGATGTCCACTTATTCTAATTGATAATGCTCCCATAAGCTGTCTTATTAGTGTATAAGCTGAAAGAACTCCTCCTGTTGTAAGTTTTCCTAGGTTCTTTATTAAATGAATTGCTCTTTGCTTTAATCCATATCTTTCTAATATTCCTATTACAGGTAAAGTTAGTATAAATAACGATACAGCCCTATTTGCTACGAAAGATTCTCCTAAAACTGTTAATATTTCATTTATACTCATTCCCGCTACAAGCCCTGTGGAAACTCCTGCAAGCAATACTGTAAATAATGTTTCTATTTTAAATGTAAATCCCATTATTACAATGGCTATACCTATTAATTTAATCATACTTTACTTCCCTTCTCTCTATTTATTATTCTTTCGTTTTTATTTATGTTTTAATTTTATAATACTTTATTCAAAATTGCAACATATTTTTAACACTTTGTTAATATTATTGTCGAAAATCATTATTTAAATTCAAAAAAATAGACCTTTTTCTATTTCTAGAAAAAAGCCCCTTTCTTATTCTTCATCTTTAATTTTTTGCTCTTTATTTTTAAAACTATTTAATTTTGATTTTGCAAATGTCTTATCTTCTTCGGTAAACTCATCTTTATATTTTTCACTCAACACCAAAGCTTCTATTGTTAAGTCTTCTCTTCCAGCCTCTATAAGCTTTTCAAGATTTTCTATATCCTCACTATCCCTTATTATTTCTCTTAATGACAGTAATGCACCTTTACCATTAATCATTTGAAATAATCTGTCAAATTTAAAACCTGGTATTAATGCTGCTTCTCTACAAATTTCTATAACATCGTTATACAATTCAAACAAATTTCCCCACTCCTTCTTTTTAATACTTATAGTTTAATCCTTTTTATTCTATTTATTCTTGTAATTATAATTTATTTTTTTTAATTTATGGTTACATCTTTGTATCTTTATTGTTTATTAAAATTTCATTAATAGCCTCTACATTTATCTTTAATATTATTAACTATATAATCATTTATATTACGGAATACTATTACATATTACTATGATTTTTTTAAGGAGGTATTTATTAATGAAACTTAGAAAAACTTTCACATGTCCATTAGAACTTTGTTTTGATATTATTCGTGGAAAATGGAAACCTATAATTATATGGAGGTTAAGGGTTGGAAACACTTCTCCCTCACAACTTCAAAGAGATATTAAAGGAATAACTCAAAAAATGCTTTTAGAGCAATTAAAAGAACTTACTGAAACTAATATTATTGATAAAATTGTTTATCCTGGATATCCTCTAAGAGTTGAATATTTTTTAACTAAACGTGGAAAAGATATATTAGAAGCATTAAAAATAATGCAAAGAGTTGGAACTGAATTTTTAAATGAATTAAATGCTTTAGAAGAAAATGAGTAAATTTCGATTTAATAAATTAAAGTGTTTTTTTTTCAATCTATTTATATTTTCAATATTTTTATGATATTTTTTTATTAAAATGAATTATTTTTATTAAAATAATTCATTTTAACAATTTATGCATTTCTAGTTTTCTCTTTATTCATATTAAAGATGTATGATATATATAAGGACAAATGTATTTAATAGAAAGACATTTGATTATGTTTTTTATATTCATAGATGCAATTGATTATTAAATTTTAGGAGGAAACTTTATGTCGAAAGAAAAAACTAGTAAGTATAGTATATCCTTTTTTAGTTTCTTAGTAATGATTTTCTTAACTGTTTATGGACTTCCAAACGGTGAGCAAGTTTACTATCAAATGGGATATGCTGCAATTACTTACCTAATAATAGCAGTTATTATATTTTTTATTCCATATTCATTTATTGTTGCAGAAATGAGTTCTGCTTTTAAGCATAAAAAGGGTGGAATATTCTCTTGGATGTCTGAATCTGTAAATGAAGGTTTTAGCTTAGTTGGTACTTTCATTTGGTACGGTGCTTTTGTTGTTATGTGGTTCTCAGCTTCATCTATTTGTATTGCGATTTCAGTTGCAATCTTTGGAGTAGATACAACCTCAACTTGGCATTTCTTAGGATTCAACGCACCAGAAACACTTGCTATTGTAGGTGCTATTTATATGATTGTTGCTGCACTTTTGACAACTAGAGGTTTAAAAAGATTATCATTTCTTTCTAATATATCAATTGTAACAGTAATTCTTTCACACATATTAATTTTAGGTGGTGGTATCCTTTTATTTGCTTTATCAGGATTTAAACCAGCACAAGGTTTTGACTTTTCAAATATTCACTCTTATTTTTATGGGCCAAACCCAAGCTATGCCTCATTTTTACCTGCACTTGGTTTCTTAGTATTTGCAGTTTGTATCTTTGCTGGTATGGAAAATAGCGGTGGACTTGTTGATAAAGTTAAAAATGGTAAAAAGAATGTTCCTAGAGCAATCTTTGTTGCAACTGTTCTTATTACAGTTTTATATATTGGTACTGTTTTAATTTTAGGTTTTGTTTGTAACTGGAAAGCTACATTTGATTCACCTAAGGTTAACCTTGCAAACTTTAGTATATACATAGTTCAACAAGAGTTCTTTAGACTTGGTACTATACTTGGTTTATCACCTAGTCAAGCTTTAGGACTTGGAGAATGGATTAATAGAATTACTACTATTATTGGATTAATTGGATTAACTTCAATTCCACTAAGACTTTATACACCAATAAAGCACATGTTTGAAGGATTACCAAAAGGAATGCTACCTGAAAAACTTCAAAAAGTAAACAAACATGGAATGCCTGTATATGCAATTCTTTTACAAACTGTAATAGTTGTATTCTTTGTATTACTTTTAGGTTTTGGTGGTGGAAATGTATCTGAGCTATTTAACAAAATGACTCTTATGACATTCGTAGCTAGTACTGTTCCAATATCATTTGTTGTTTTTGCTTATATTAAATTTAAGCTTAATGACAACATAAAGAAAGAGTACACTTTCTTTAATAAAAAAATCGGAGTTATTTTTGCATCAATTTGTTTTGTTGTCGTAACATTCGTAAATATCTATTCAATGATTGAACCTGCTTTAACTGGTAATGTTAGCAACAGTCTTTGGGTTGCAGGTGGACCTGTATTCTTTGGATTAATCGCCTTCATTCTTTATAAACGTTATAAAAGAAGAAAAGCAGCTGGACTAATTGTTGATGACATTGAGGTTACTGAAGTTACTGAATCTAATGAAGGTATTGAAGTAAACGAAATTGATATAATTGAATAAAGGATGCCTTTTGGCATCCTTTTTATTTTAAATATAATTTCTCATTTTTATCTAAAGTTTTATCTATATAAATTTTATACCATATAATATATACAATTATAGCCCATATTTTTCTGCTATAATCTACCCTTGTTTTTTTATGTAATCTTAAAAGCTTTAATGCTTCTTTTGTATCTATTTCTTTTACTGGATTATTTTTTATAATTTCTTTTGCCCAATCATAAAGCTCATTTTTAAGCCATAGCTTTAGTGGAACTGGATACCCTAATTTTTTCTTTTCATAAACTTCATCTGGTAATATTCCTTTAAAAGCTTCTCTTAGCATATATTTTGTTGTAAACCCTTTTATCTTATCTTCCTTTTCTAATCTTGATGCTAATTTAAATACTTCTTTATCTAAAAATGGAACTCTAAGCTCTAAAGAATGTGCCATAGACATTCTATCTGCTTTTGCTAAAATATCCCCTACAAGCCAAGTATTTATGTCTATAAACTGCCTTTTAGCTACATTATCTAACTCCTGTACTCTATCAAAGTATTCCTTTGTAATCTTTTCTCCTCTTAATTTTTTATCATAATTCTTTATAATTTTAGATTTTTCTTTTTCTTTAAATACCCTTGCATTTCCTACATATCTTTTTTCTAAATCCGTGCATCCTCTTTCAATAAAATTTTTCCCTTTAACATTGTTAGGAATTAATTTTATACTTGCTAACATTATTTTTTTAATTTTTTTAGGAATTTTCTTAAATACCTTTAGTGAATTGTCTTCTGTATATATATTATATCCACCAAAAAATTCATCTGAGCCTTCTCCTGATAAAACAACCTTAAATTTACCGCTTACCTCTTTACATATATGATATAAAGGAATTATTGATGGATCTGCTATTGGTGAATCCATATGATAAATTATTTTAGGTAAATCTTTTATAAAATCTGTGCAATTTAGCTTTACCTCTTTAAATTTTATATTAAAATTTTCTGCAAACCTTTTAGCGTAAGGGGTTTCATCATATCCTTCAACGTCAAATCCTATGCTATAAGCTGTTATATTTTTATTTAATTTCCATGCTAAATAAGTTGTTATAGATGAATCTATCCCACTTGATAAAAAGGTTGCAACTGGAACATCTGCTATCATATGCTTCTTTACAGAATCATTTAAAACCTTATATATTTCCTTCTTTAAGCTCTCTTTATTTTCTTTATGTTTTGGTGATAACTTCACTTCACTATATCTTTTTACTTTTAAACCTTCTTTATTTTTTTGTAGCATACAACCTGGCATTAATAATTTTATTTCTTTAAATAAAGTTTTTTCTCCTGGTATGTACTGAACAGTCAAATAATTATTTATTTCTGCTTTATTATATGTAAGTTTTTTCTTTAATTTTACTAAGGCTTTTAATTCAGATGATATCCAAATTTCACCTTCATCTTCTAAATAATATAATGGTTTTATCCCAAATACATCTCTATAAGCTAATAACGTATCCTTAGCTACATCATATATAACTATAGAAAACATTCCTCTTAGATGCTTTATAAATTCCTTTCCATACTTTTCATACATAGCACTTATTACTTCTATTTCAGAATTTGTTTTGAATTTTTTCCCTTGTTTTTTCAAGTCTTTTTTTAGCTCTAAGTAATTGTATATCTCTCCATTAAAAACTATTATATATTTATCTTTATACGAAAAAGGCTGTGCTCCACCTTGTATATCCACTATACTAAGCCTTCTAAATCCAAACACTACCTTCTCTGTTTTTGCTATCTTAAAATCATCTGGTCCTCTATGAAAAAGCTTTTCAGATGCTTCACGCACTCTATCTTCATCTTCTTTTAAAATTGCATTTTTAAATAAAGTTATAAAACCACACATAAAATTACCTCCACAACTTCTCTATTTAACCTTATTATTCTCAAATTCCCAAAATTTATACATTATTTCAAACTTAATTTTATACTTTCTATACAAAAAAACTCGCCTAAGCGAGTTTCATAAAAATTCTTAATTCTTAATTTTCAATTTAATACATATCAACTCTATTTTCACCTTTATATCTAGCGAATCCACCTTTTATGTTCACAGTATTGTATCCCATAGCATTTAGCTCGTCACACGTTCTAAAGCTTCTTGCACCTGAATGACAAAGAATATAATATTCTTCACCTTCATTTAAGTATTCTTCTGGATATTGAAGAAGTTCAAGCATTGGAATATGTTTAGCTTCTGCTAAAGTTCCTGATAGCATTATTTCACCTTTATCTCTTATATCTATAACTTTTACATTATCTATGATTTTGTCCATGTTATTAATATCTACTTCTTTAACAACTGAACTTACTACTTCTGACATATTTTTTCCTCCATGTTTATATATACTAAATTTATTTTATAACAATTATTCTTCCTTTGCAAAATTAATTAAGCACTCCTTTTTAAGAGTGCTTAATTATTAGATAAATAAGTTTGATGTGCTTTCTTCAGCTTCTCCTAAGTAGTATCCTACTCCACCATATTCAATTCCATCTATAAGTTCTTCTTCTTTTATTCCCATAACATCCATAGACATTGTACATGCTACTATTTTTATTCCACTATCTATGGCATTTTGAATAAGTTCTTCTAATGATTTTACATTTTTCTTTTTCATTATTCCTCTAATCATTTTAGAACCCATTCCTCCCATATTCATCTTAGAAAGTCCAAGCTTCTTACTTCCTCTTGGCATCATAGCTCCAAACATTTTTTCTATTGGATTCTTACTTACCTTAATTTTTTCATGCTTTCTTAAAATATTTAATCCCCAAAATGTAAAGAACATTGTTACATCTTTCCCCATAGCTTTTGCACCATTTGCTATTATAAATGAGGCTATTGCTTTATCTAGCTCTCCACTAAAAACAACCATAGTATGACCATTCTTTTCTTCTTTTGTAACTACTGCCTCATCCTTTATCTCACTTTGTTCAGTGCCTTTTAAAATAGTTGCATTAACTATTCCCTTTTCTTTTCTCACATCTAATACTGTATTTCCTGTTCTTTTTGCCCATGCCTTAACATCTTTAAAAAATCCTACATCTGATGCGCTTGCCTTTAATATATCTCCCTCATTTAACTCATTCATATGTCTATTTACTTCCATTAAAGGACCAGGACAACACATTCCTTGAAGGTCTACCTCCTTTATATTTCCTTTAGGCTTTTTTTCTTCTTTACTCATTGCACATTCCTTTAAATCTTCATTAAAATCAAAATTCTCTGCTTTATATCCAAATGTTTTATATGCTTTATATCCACCTGATAGATTTTTTACATTGAATCCATTATTTCTTAAGATACTTTCTCCAATCCACCCTCTTACTCCAACAGCACAATAAACTACAATATCTTTTCCTTTGTTTATCTCTGGTAATTTATCTCTTAATGTATTTAATGGAATATGAATTGCACCATCAATCATTCCGTTTTCTACTTCTATATCTTCTCTTAAATCAATTAATATAGTATTTTCTTTATCTAAATCTTTTAAGTTTTCTACATGAATTAAGTTACTTAATCCTTTTTCTTCATTGTCTGCTATAAATCCAGCCATATTTGCAGGAGATTTTGCTGAAAGATATGGTGGTGCATAAGCAAGCTCTAACTCTCTTAAATCCTCCATAGTACCTTTTAGCTTTATTACTGTACTTATGACATCTATAAACTTATCAACTCCATCTACACCTACACATTGCGCTCCTAACACCCTATCATCTTCTATGCTGTATAAAACTTTTATAGAAAGACCTGTAGCCCCTGGATAATATCCTGCATGTGTCATTGGGTATAAGTATACTTTCTTATATTTAATTCCTTTATTTTTTAAAGTTCTTTCATTATTTCCTGTACTAGCCCCAGTCATATTAAATACTTTAATAATTGAAGTTCCAAGTGAACCCTTATAAATACTTTCAAGCCCTGCTATATTATCTGCAATAATTCTTCCTTGTCTGTTAGCAGGTCCTGCAAGAGGTAAAAATGCTACATCACCATTTACAATGTCTTTAACAGCTACTGCATCCCCTCCTGCGTAAATCCCTTTTTTATTTGTTTCCATAAATTTATCTACTAAGATATGTCCTCTATCCCCAAGTTCTATTCCTGATTCTTTCAAAAATGAAGTATCTGGCATTACTCCAATAGCTGAAATAATAATATCTCCTTCAATTTCTTTTCCGCTCTCTAATTTTACAGATATTTTTTCATCCTTTTCTATGAATTCAATAACTTTATCATTTAATGTTATACTAACATTATTTTCATTCATCTCCATTTCTAAAAGTTCTGAGATTTCTGAATCAAAAGGCCCTAATATATGTGGTGCTGCTTCAACTAAATTTACATTTATATTTCTATGAGTTAAATTTTCTGCTACTTCAACCCCAATGTATCCTCCACCAATAACAATTGCATTTTTCACTTTATTATTATCAACTTCAAACTTTATTTTATCCATATCATTTATTGTTCTTAATGTGTGAATTTTTTTACTTTGTATTCCTTTTATATCTGGAACTATTGGCTTTGCTCCTGGTGCTAAAACCAAATAATCAAAGCTTTCTTCATACTCTTCATTATTAGCATTTTTAACAACAACTTTTTTGTTTTCTGCATCAATTTTTATTACATTACTTTTTACTCTAACATCGATATTAAACCTATCTTTTAACTTTTCTGGTGTTTGAAGAATTAATTTATCACGAGTCTTTATTACTTCTCCAATATGATAAGGTAATCCACAATTTGCAAATGAAATATAATCTCCCTTTTCAAACATTACTATATCTAAATCTTCTCTTAATCTTCTAAGTCTTGCTGCTGTACTTGCTCCTGCTGCAACTCCACCTACAATTAAAACTTTTTCTCTTTTCATTTAATATCACTCCTCTTGATTTTCTATCTATATTTATTTTCTCTTTAAATTTAAATTTCAATACATTATTTATATATTCAAATATTACGATATAGTTCCTGTTTTGTCAATAAAAGATACATCTATTTAATATTGCTCATTTCTAATATCGTAGATGTATCCTTTTTTTAAATATCTAGTAACTTTATTATTTTTTCTACTCTGTCATCAATTACCTTATAATTTATTTCAAGTCCATGTCTCTCACCTTCAATTACCTTTGCCACTCTAAGCTTCTGTAAATGTTGTGATATT
>NZ_JBOFRG010000128.1:0-20027 GCF_051650885.1 Clostridium sp. | reverse complement strand
TATACCAATTATAAATATGCAAAGTATTATTAATAATATGTTAGTTCCACCTTTATTTAGTAATAAATTTTTTATTGGAACCTTTTTTATAAACCTTTCTTTGAATTTTATCGTTGATAAACTTAATGCAATTATACTTGTTGCTACTATACAAGGAATATAAATAATATTTTGAGGAACTAGTGATGCTACTGCAATCCCTAATCCTTCTCCGTTGAATGTTGTAAGCAAAAATGTAAAGGTATATCCAATAGAAAATCCTTTTATAAGATTTATTATTAATATAATTGGGCTTCCAAAAAAAGTGAACCCAAGTACTACTATTGGTATTATTATAACCATATTTTTTTTGAAAACCTCAAACAATAATGTACCATAACTTACATTGCTACTTTGTATCCCACTTATAAAGTTTGAATAATAACTTGATAAATCTTGCCTATCATTAATATTCATGTACTTTATAGCATATACTCCAATAACTACACCTACACAAAAAAATAATAAAACTATCAAATAATAAAATTTTTGTTCTTCGAATGTATCACCAATTTTCTTCGCTAATAACTTCATCTATTCTCTCCTCCTAAATAGTTATAAATATTATTATGTTTTAAACTTTAAAAATATTCATATTACTATTCATTTAGAGAGAAAACTTTTTAATCTATATAGCCAAAAGCAGAAATTGTTTTAGCATCAATAATCTCTCCACATTTAATCATTCTTTTTACTTCAGACATACTTATTTTTACTATGTCAATAAATTCATCTTCATCCCCTTCTTTTATTCCTTCATAAAGCTTTGTTGCTTTATAAATATGAATAAGTTCATCTGTAAACCCTGCACCTGTTGCTATAGTTCCTAAATACTCTATATTATCTGATTTAAATCCTGTTTCTTCTTCTAGTTCCCTTTTTGCACAAATAAATGGATCTTCTCCTTTTTCAAGCTTTCCTGCTGGTATTTCAATCAATATTTTATTTAGTGCTGCTCTAAATTGCTTTACTAAAATTACATTCTCATCATCTATAAATGGTATTATTGCTGATGCTCCTGGATGCCTTATTATATCTCTTGTTCCCATATTTCCGTCTGGTAATTCAACAGTCATATTAATAAATTCTAAAAAATTACCTTTATGCTTTAATTCTTCTTTTAATATCTTTTCTTCTAATTTCATAGTTTTATCCTTCCTTTACATAATATAAATACTGTTAGATTAATCTTTAAAAAAATACCTACTAAATTAAATTTAGTAGGATATTTCTATTTTGGATCTCTTATTAAATCTATAGTTTTATTTTTATCATCTAATATAACTATATTTAATAAATGATCACTTATATCATATATCTTATATTCTGCAACTCCATTTTCTTTTTTAAACTCACATCTATAAGCTAATTCTTTCTTTCTTTTATCAAAAGGAATTTTCTCCTTTTCTAAAAATTCATATAAGTCTCTTAATAGTTTTACGTTTTGTGATTGTGTTACACTTCCACTGTATTCAAGTGGATCTGGAAATAATCCAAATATAAAATTCTTTAATGCCATATTACTGCACATCCTTTATCTTTAGTCTTTTCAATAAATTATAATTTAAAATACCTGCCAAAACAATATCTATTATGAAAACTTTTAATTTTATTATTTAAAACTATTTTTACTTTAGCTCACTTTATTTTTAAGTCTTAATTTATCAGCAATTATTGCTATGAATTCACTATTAGTTGGTTTTCCTTTTGAATTTTGAATAGTATATCCAAATAATCTATTTATTGCATCTACTAAGTATTCATAAGGCTTTAGAGTACATTTTATACTGGCTTTTTTCATATATAAATAGCAACATATCTCATATAAAATAACCAAAAATCAGTTGGTTTTCATCATATATATTTGTTGCCATTAGAATTTCTATTTCCACTTTCTATATTACCATAATTTCCTAAATAATCAAGCTATTTTTCTCATTATTTTCCCCATTACTATATCTCTTATAATTTGTAGTTCATCTATCCCTAAATTATATTCCATTTTATTTGGATTAAATTCTTTAAATAAAATTTCTTCTGCTAACCTCCTATTTATAGTAGCTTCATCTATATCTCTAAAATATCCTAAGTGTATTGTTATTCCGTCATATTTAATTTTAGCTCTCCACTTATTTGCATTTTTACTGAAATCTACCCCAACTATTCCACTACTATTATCACTTCTAATATTTTTGTTAAAACTATTTTTTTGGTAATTTGCGAATCTTAAATTTTCTCTACAATTATTCAATGTATTTCTATCCTTATGATCTATAATTAAGGAAGTATCCGTAACACCTAATAAATATCTATGTAATCTAATTAATTTACCATCAACTCTTCCACCTATATACGCACTATCTTTATTTTTTTGATAATGCCATTTAATATTTTTTATCTTTTCTATATCCTCTGTATCTATAAATACTTCTATTACTCCATATTTCTTACTTTTAATTATCATTTTCGATATTTTTCCTTCTATTATATATGTATTTTTCATAATTTATCTCCTTTATGTACAAAAAAAGAGCCAGATATCCCTATCTAACTCTTTTACTTAATTATATATTTATGTATTAAATTTTATTACTCATTCCTTTAAAATACTTTTTACTTTCTATTTTAAGTATACATAAGATATATAATCAAACCTATACTTAATCCGTTATAAATTATAATCCAATGAAATCTTCTAATTGACTTTATAATACAAGAATTATATATTCTAAAAAATATTTCAATAAAGAAATTAATAATGCTAATTAGTTTCTTTAAAAACCAATATCTATATCCTATGATTTCCATTAAAATTTCATCAAGTTCATCTGAATCTACTTTAACTTCTTCTTCTAAAATCTTCATATACTGATTCTCTTCAATATCATTTTCATCTGTAAAACAAATTTTTATTAACTCTTCTTTTATATTACCATCTATGTAAAATTCCAATATTTTTCTATTCATATATCCATAATCACTAAACCATGTTTCTCTCAATTGCTTTATTTTATACATTTCACTCGATGTATAGTGTATAACACCACCTATATTTTTATCAGTAATTTTTGAAATATAATAAAACAATAAAAATACAATATTAAAAATTATGAGACTTACTAGTATTATTATCATCAATAAATCATTAATTCTATTAAATTCATTTAACACTTGCAATATTGATCCTACACTACTTACTCCACCAAATATAACAAATATTATAGCTGAAAATATTCCAAGCACTGTTACTATACTGTTATAAATATTACTTTCTATCGATGCTATTTTAGTTGTAAATTCATTATTCGAAGTATTAAAATCCTCAATTAAACTTTCTTTTATCTCTTGTGCTTTTTTATCTTGACTTTCTATTTCCTTTAGTTGTAAATTTAAATGATCGTGTAGTTTTTGTAGTTTAGGAATTAATACCTCATCCAGCTCTTCGCTTTTAATCTTAGTAATTATTATTTCTATATTTTCCATACAAATTTCCAAAAAATCCTCACTACATCTCTTATCTATCCGTTCTAAAATTTGTGAATATCTATGTACCTCATATACCTCATAATATTCTTTTATGCTCTGATAAGTTTCCTTTGAATCCTCCTCCATATTAACTGACGATAACCCCTCTAAAACTTTATCAAAATCTCGTGTCATTTGAATTAAGTTCATACTATTTTTTTATACCCCTTTTACATTTTACTTTTATTTTTTAAATAATATTTTCGTATCTCATGATGACTAATTTCTTTATTTTCATCTGTAATTTTCCATGGATCTTCATCATGTGTTTTTTTCACTAATTGAAAAGCATCCATATCTATATATTTATCAATTACTTTATTTATCAAATTTTCATATTTATATATTAGATCCTTTTCTTCTTGAATTTCAACTTTTTCAAATTTCATTATATTATATTTTACTGAATAACTTTTATGTGTCTTAGGAATTTCATTTTTCCCATATCTTCTAAACTCATAATACACACTTTCTATAACAGGTCCATATTCCCACCTCATAAATTTATCTTTAATGCATGGTTGCCCTTTTTGAACTAAGAAGTTTACTTGTATATAGTATAAAATTTTTTGTAACTTGATATTCGTTAAAGCTTTTCCTTTTTTATCAGCATATTTTATAATATACATAGAAACTTCTAATGCATCCATACCATTTTTTTTTATATACCCCATTTCTTTAATCTCCTTTCTCTTTTCTCCTATCTCCTTTATTATATACCACATATACTTTTTTCTCCATATTTTGTTATATTTTTTATTTTGATTTTCTATTTATTCTCTATATAAAAGTATATGAGTTCATTTATCATTTTATCCATTCACTTCTTTTTATTAACTTATAATATCTACCATCTTACTTAACCTTTGGAACATCTAGCCCTTTAGTTGTTGGGTTATTTAATACTCCAAGAGCTACGCCGATACCACATAAAGAATTAATTACATACATAACTTTATCACTATCTCCCCCTAACCCTAAGTTAGTTAATATCATTATTACAGATGAAACAATAGCTACTATAGTTCCAGTATTTTTTAATCTACCTAATATTTTTTTAAAATTTTCTTTAATTATTCTAATCTCTCCTTTTATTTATTTCTATTATTTCATCCACCTTATTTTCTATGTTATCTACTTTACTCACTAATTTATCAACTAACTCTTTATTTGTATCTACTAATGACTTATTTGTATTTGTTATATATTCTAGTGTTTTTTTCTGCTCTTTCCATAACTTATATATAAATAAAATAAGCCCAATAGACAACGCTATTGGGAATCCAGTTGTATTTATAAAGTCTTTTATTACCTCAATACTCATTTTAATACACCTATACTTGTGTATTCGTATCTGATATAGATGTTATAAATCCCTTACCAGTTATTACCTTGAATTGTTCTGGTGTTATTTCTCCATAAGGGTTTTCTTTTGTTAACACAGCTTGTCTTAACATTCCCTCGTCTATTGCTTTCATATCATAAGCCATTTTCCAAAAATCATAATTTGTACTATCCATTTTATTTTCCACCTTTCATTTTTAATATATCTATTTTATTTGTAGCTATCTGTGTAGTTAGCTTATTTATAATTGAATTTTTTTGCATAAGTTCTAATTTATTAGAAGCTAGTTGTTTCATAATAACAGAATTATCTTCTGATAAACTAATGTTTTTCATGCTATTTTTCATTAATTCTATTTTATTAAAAGCTAATTGTTTCATAATTAAAGAATTATTATCAACTATATTTGCATCTCGAACATTACTTTCTTTATCAAAATAATATTCTAAATTATCAATAGTAACTAATTCACTAGGTAAATTAGTTACATCTTTTAGCTTTAATGTATCATCCATTCCACTCAGATGAACTTCTGGACTAATTTCAATTAGGTTAATATCATCCCTAGTTCTTGGAGTGAATTCTTCCATTAAGAAACCATCAAAATTCCCATCTTTATCATATCTATAAAATATACCACTCATATATTTTCAACTCCTTTTTAATATTTTTCTGATGATGTAATTGTGTAATAAAAACCAAATACATCTCCTGCCAGCACTTCACACCAATCTTTAGTTAATGTATCACCAACCTTAACTGATCTAAAATTATTGTCTGATCTTCCATCAAATGCAGTAACTTGAACAGTATAGTTAGCATCCTTTAATGAATAGGGGAAATTTATCCTAGTCCAAGTTCCTTTTGGGTTAGGTGTAATTTTTTTATATCCAGTTATAGTTACAAAACCATGTCCATCTCGCTTTAACTTCATATATGAGCCATCAGTCCAAGCATTAGCTCTATCTAATGAAGCTACTCCATCAAATGAAGGTGTATATCCAGTTTTAAGTTGTCCTTCTTCTAATTTCAAATCCTTAATTATTAATAAGTATCTAGCAGATACGGATGTATCTTTAACTCCTCCATGCTCTATAACAATTCGAGATAAAGTAAAATCAGATTTAGTTGTGAATGTTTTAGCTATCTCTTTCAGTTCTTCATTTATAGCTTTATCTATTAATGTAATATTATCAACTTGTTTCATATCTTTATCATAAAATTCTAACCTAACTGAATAATCCTTAACATTTGGCTCTTTAAACGCTTCAAGCGAGAGTGTATATTGAGTATTCCAATTAAGACTTTGATCTAAAGTTTGATAAATTCCTGCCTTATTTAGAGAGGGAATATTATTCACAACATTCATTAAATATATAGTATTTGGATCATCATAATTAGCTTGTCCAAACTTATTGTAAACTAGCAACCCTCCAAAGCTATCCCAGCAAGGAATCACATTAGTGCCACCTCTTGCACCTAAAAAGCCAGTGTTTCTAATTAGATTTGATATGTGTAGTGATTTAATGTCATCATCTAATTTATTTATTTCTTCTTTAGTCCCTCCAAACGAAGGATCATATGCTAACCTCAAACAATTCCCTAATTTATAAAGCGTTATTATCAAATCTCCATTATCCCTACCATTAAATTCTTGATTTCTATTTCCTACAATATAAACACCAGAATTAACTAGACTCTCTTTGTTGAAAATTAATTTGACAGCAGGATTGGTTGAAGCAATTACAAAATAACATTTATCTCCATTATTCATACTAGAATGATCTATAGCAACTATTTCATTATCAATTGGAGAACTAACAGCATAAATCTTATTTCTTTCAACTTTTAAATTAATATTAGTATTATCAATCCCAACTATTCCATTATATTTCAAGAGTTCTTCTAGCTTATTTAAAGTGCTATTATTATTCATACCATTAATAGATTGTTGTAATTCATCTTTCATAGAGTTCAAATTATTGACTGTATTTGTTCCTTCTTTTTTAATTTCAGAAAAATCTTGTTCTAATTTGTCGTATACCTCATCTTTACTAGTATTAATAGCATTTGTTAGCTCTTCATTATATCCATCAACTTTTTTTAATGCTTCATTTAAAATTTCAAACTCATCACTACTAACAACAGTTTTAAAACTTGAAACTGATTTTATAACTTCAACTTCAAATGGGTAACTTGATAACTTGATATTATCTTTAATAAAATTTAATTCTAATCTTAGTATTCCATCACAAGCTAACATTTGACTTGTTAAATCTACTTCTATTATTGAATTGTCTCTATCTATAATTTCAACATCATTTAATATAAATGTTCCATCTGGCTTC
Organism: Clostridium sp.; assembly: GCF_051650885.1. Taxonomy (GTDB): domain Bacteria; phylum Bacillota; class Clostridia; order Clostridiales; family Clostridiaceae; genus Clostridium. Next base: position 12,770 of record NZ_JBOFRG010000128.1, on the reverse strand, counting down.
TCCCCACCAACTTGAATATTTATATTTTCTAATGAAAAAGGAATATTATTTTTTGTAATCTTAAATAATATCCCTCTACTTCCATTTGTATCTCCTTGTTTTGCACTTAAATTAAATAAATTGTATGTTCTATTTAATTCAAAAATTTTTATTTCATAATTATCTAAATTCATAAAATTCCTCCTTTACTTGTATTCTTCTAATCTTATATTTTCATAATCTTTTTGTTTTACTTTTATTTCATATGCAAACTCAATATCTGCTGTTCCTTCAACAACTACATATTGCTTATACATCTTGTTAGTATCAACCCATACATTACCATTGCCATAAGGACTTACAAATACTTCATATTGAACATCTGTATTTACTGTTTCTAAGAACTTTTTATCTAGCCTTATAATACATTTGCCATTTTTTAATTTTGCTCTACCTATATCTCCAAAATATGCTTCACAAGTTTCATAAGCATTTTGAGCTAGTTTCCCATAATGTTCTGTCTCTACTAATCTATTTTTCTTTCCAGAGACAACCAAATCCCCACCTACTCCAAATGTATTTTTAGAGTAAATTGTATTTCCAGTAGTTGTATATAGTATATTAGCCAAACTAAAACCAGTTGTTCCACAATAAAAATAATCATTCCCAGTATCCCATTCTGATGCCGAAATAGTCTTATATAATCCATCCATTAAAAAAGTTGATTTTCCACTATCTTTATCTGATATACCGAACCCATTTTTAGTTTTTAAAAACATATAATCTGCTTTTGAATTATAAAATTGGTTTTCATCTTTATCTCCAAAATATAAAGAACCATTTCTCATACTAACATCTTCTATTATATATATAGGTTTCAAATTATTTAGTATATTATATTTATCGAATTCAATATAAGATGTGTATTTATTACTATCATCTTTTGTTTCATATGCTATTGATATTGCCGACTGTTTACTATTATTAAGTTGTAATAAAGACTTTGTCTTATCTCTTGTTTTTGTAACAGAACTTAATCCACCTATTTCTTTTTCATTGTCATACCAATCATAAAAATTAATTGAATTATTAGCTATATTAATAGCTTTTTTACCATTATTTCTAAATAATGCTCCACCACTTTTACTTAAATCAATAGAAAAAGAGCCATCTATATTTTGAATTAAAATAGCTGATAATATTCCAGTCATTATACATGAAGCATTAATTTTACCATCAATAGTTATTCCATATTCGTAATCACCATTATAACCATTTTGAGAAAATGCAAGTCCAAATCTATTTAACCTAGCTATATTCTTAGCATAATTTAAATCTTTATTATCACTAGCTATTAACTCATTTTCGTTATATAACATATATCCACCTTTTACACCAGATTTTATCTTAGCTGTTATGTAATCTATAAAACTTTTATTGTTATTTTTTGTAACAATATCTTTTATCTCTTTTAATATCGAACTATCACTTGAACTACTATCAACTGGATTATTTGATAATTTTAAAGATACTATATTATTAGATATATCTCTAACTACTTCTATAACTCTAGTTTTTAATCTTATATTCAAACTATCTACTATTACTGTAACCACATCACCTAAATTAACTGTTTCAAGATAAGCATAGTCTTTATATTCTTCTGTTCTAGCTAAATCTATAAGCTTAATATCATATGTTGCTTTTATTTCATCTATATGATTATTGCTAAACTCTAACTTAATTCTTCTATTTATCTCTGATTTAGCTTCTTCTAATGTATCAAATCCCTCTGTATCATTCTCTGATTTCACTTTAATATCACTATAACTTATAGTCTTAGTGTATGCTCTCGGATATTTGGATTTAAGTGGAGATTCTATATAATCACCTTCGATACCATTAGCTCCTATTCCTAGTGCTACTGTGCATAGATCATCTGTATTAGTATTAGCGCTAAATCCAGTTAAATTCTTTCCCTCTCTAATTACTATTCCATTTTCACTACCAAGCTTAGGTACTATTTTTAAATTGTATTGATTTCTATGTACTTCTCCACCCCATCTATTTAAAATAGATTGGTCACAATCACATATAGCTTTATGTAAACTCATTTTTTGATAATATGCTGTAGATATGGTATCTATGTTACTTGATAAAAATAATTCTTTTGGATATCCATTACTATCTGAACTTTCATATAAGTCATTCAATGCTCCAGCACAACTAGTATTAGTAGGTCTTGTGTCCTTAATCCAAGATGTAGCAGTATCAGTAATAGTAATTTGGTACGCTATTATATTAGTAATCATGGTGCTTTTAGTACAAGTAGTAATTCTGTATATTTCATCTAAATGTTTTAATATACACCCATTATCTATATTAGGCATATTTTCTCTATTAACAAATGTAGCTTCTAACCTAAATATTCCTTTTAAATCTTGTGTTGTTCTTAAATTAGTACAATAATTATCTAATGTATATCCATTAGCATTTAAAACTACACTTCTTAATGTATTAGGTGGAAAAATAGCTATCTTAACTTTATTCATATGATTCCTCCTTTCTATTTATATAAATTTTTATATCTTATTTCTAATTTCTCTATATTAGAGCTTATTTTTATATTATTATCACCATTTTTAAAATTAAAAAAATCTCCAAAGCTTTCTAGATCTTTAGAGTTTCCATCATTATCTCTTACTTCTAATAATTTTGAATCTATATCAACAAACTTAACTACATTTTTAATTTGCATATGTGAATCTCCTATTGATATATTAATATCTCCAGTTCCATATGCTCTTATATCCAATGGAATTGGCACACTAGCTAATATATCTATGTTAGTATCAGATGTTATATTTAAAATATTTTCATTTAAATCTGTCATAAAAGGCTCACATAGAAAAGTAACTTCAAACTCACCTTCTGAATACATAGCTTGTCTTTTTATATCCTTTAATAACACCTTTTTAACAACAAAATATTTATCTTGTCTATCATAAAAAAGTTTATTATCAGTAAAACTAGTAAGCCATTCACTAACTAAATCCATTTTTTCATAAAATGTATTTTTATTAAAATCTACTAGAACTAATTTAAATGATATTTCTCTATTATTATAAGTTCCTTTATTTATTATTAAACTTCCACTTCTACCTTCAACTTGATATTCTTCATAATTCTCATTTATGAATGGAATATTAGGGTACTCTTGCACCCCAACTCCAAAATCACTTAAAGAATTATGAGAATTAAATATGAATGAATTTGTATTTAATCTCATAATTTTCTCCTTCCTAGAATGGATTTAATTGTGAGTATTCTAAATCCATTCTATCTTTATTTTTAGCCATAACGTGTCCTATTTTCTCTCCATCTACAACTAAAGCTAGATTAGATATTTCACTTCTAACTACTCCTCGAACTGATTGTTGTAATTTCCTATCTGGTAAAACATATTCTGTTTGATTTCCAAAACCCTTATAATGATCCCCAACTACAGTATTGTTTCCTAGTAAAGTTGGTTTATCAAAAACTGCTCCATCATATAAATAACTTATATGACCAAAGTTAGTTCCAAAATGCTTACCTCCTATTCCTGGAATCCAAGATGGAATTGTTACACTTATAGAATTTATACCATCAATAGCCATATTGATTAAACCAATAATTCCATTCAATGGTGCTTTCATAACTGCTCCTAATCCACTCATTATTCCACCAAATATGTTTTTAACACCTTCCCAAGCTCTACTCCAATCTCCAGTAAATACTCCTGCAACAAAATCAATTATTCCACTAAATATCCTTTTGATTGAACCAAATACACTTGAAATACCAGAAAACATATTTTTAACAAATCCTAATATAGTTTTAAAAGCATTTCCCCAATTAGCTGTAAATACTTTACCAACATAATTAGCAAATCCTACAAAAATCTTTTTGATAAATCCAAATACTGCATTTACTCCATTTCTAAACCAATCACACTTTTTATAAAGCATAATAAATACTGTAGCTAATGCTGTTAATGCTAATATTATTAATCCTATTGGATTCATTTCCATAGCTAAATTAAGAGCTTTTTGAGCTAATGTCATAGCTTTAGTTGCTCCAGTTACTATCAATTGTGCTGATTTAAATGCTAACATTTTACCTTTCTGAACAACCCACATAGTACCATTTTTAACTAGCTTCCCAGTATTTTTTAATATTGCTAAAGTTAATTTACCCATTTTACCTGCTAATGACATAGTTGCACTTTTAGTTTTATTTAAAACACCTCCAAATTTACTAAAACTAGATACAACTTTTCTGATTTTACTAGGAGCTTTTGCTAATGTACCTATTGCACTTGTTATATGACCTACACTAGAAATTATCTTTCCTACCATTAGTAATAATGGTGCTGAAATCGCTATAACACCACCTATTATTCCTACAACCTTTTGAGTTGTAGGTGATAATTTATTAAACTTATCAATTAACTTACCAATATGATTTGCAATGCTAGTTAATGTTGGAGCTAATGATGTGATTAGTTTTATTTGCAGTATCTCAAAGCTAGATTTTAATTGCCTTAGTGATTTACCAACACCTTGATTAGCAGTATTAGCCATTTTATCTGCCGAACCACTTGCATTATCATACGATTTACTTAAATCATTAAGATTTTTCCCACCTTCTTTAAGTAAAACATTCATTGCTGTTCCTGCTTCTTGACCAAATATTGTAGATAAATAGTATTGCTTTTGTTTATCTGTAGTGCCTTTTAAGCTTTTACCTAATTGATCTATAACAGTAGGCATTGATTTTAATTTTCCATTTGCATCAAAAGCATTAAACCCTATTTTTTTCATAGCATCACTAGCTTCTTTAGTTGGTGCTGATAATCTCGTGAACATCCCTCTTAGTGCTGTTCCTGCTGTTGAACCTTTAATAGAGTTATTTGCAAGTTCACCAATCATAGCTGTTGTCATTGGTAAAGATACTCCTAATGCACTCGCACTAGATTGAGCGTATTTCAAAGCATCTCCAGTATCTTTAACTCCTGCATTAGTTTTATTACCATTTTCAACCAATATGTCTGCAATTTTATTTGTATCTTTTGCAGTATAATTAAATGCACTCATAGCACCAGTTAATATATCAGTAGAACCTGCTAAGTCTTCACCACTTGCAGTAGATAAAGCCAATACTGAATTAGTTGAATCTAATATTTGACCAGTATTTAAACCAGCACTCGCTAGATTTTCCATACCTTCTGCAACTTCCTTAGTTCCAACACCATATTGACTTGAAGCTTCTAATGCTTTATTTTTTAATGATTCAAACTCATTTGCAGTCGCACCAGATACTCCTCTAACTCTATTCATTTGGTCTTCAAATGCTACACCAGTATCAATAGCCTTCTTACCAAATAGTGTTAATCCTGCACTTGCTGGAGCTAATTTCTTTCCAAATTTAGTAATACCATCTCCAAACTTAGTAATTTTACTTCCAATATTAGCGAATTTACCACCAACATCATTAGAAGTATCACCTAATCCATCTAATGATGAACTTGTAGTTTTAGTTTCACTCTGAATTCTTCTAAATGCTGTAATAGCTTGGTTTACATCAATATTAATTGAACCACTAGCTGAATAAACTTCTGACATTTCTATTACCTCCTTTCTCTTACAAGCAGTTACTTAATAAACTATCTTGCTCTTTAATTTTATTTTCTATTTCTTGCTTATTTTTTCTTTCCATATCTTCCTTCAAATTATCTGGTATTGATTTTTTAAGATATGGACTTAAATATTCTTTAAACGATATTGGCTTAAATCCTTCAATTGCTAATGGATATATTGCATTTTCTATTGAATATGTTAGATATAATCTATCATTAAAAAATTGCTCTACAACACCAACTATAATTGGTATTGAAGCATATATATCCATATCTAAAATATTAAAATAAGCATTATTCTTTATAAGTACTGAAACTAAATTACACCCAACTTCTTCAAGTTGAGTGCTTACATAAAAACTTCTATACTTTCTCTAAGATCCTTTGAGTTAATTAATTCTTTAATCATTTTTAAAGTTTTAATTGGTGCTTGTTCTCTAATTTCATCTATATCAACCTTAAATATTTTAGATAATGCTCTAAATATTACATCTTGATTAGAGTGAAATCTTTCTATTACAGCAATATATATTAAGTCAAATATCTCATCAATAGAAAGTTGATTTATTTCTAAGGTAAGCTTCTCAATTTCTTTACCCTCTTTAATTAATGCTTTATTAGCCACTTCTACTAACATCTTATCTTGTTCTTCTAATGATAATCCTTCATATTCTTTATAAGGCATTTTTGTTTCTATTGCTTTAACCACTTTATCAAAGTATTCTTTTTGTTTTATTGCAAATACCCTTTTCTTTTCAAAATTAACACCTTGTCCTAGTGCTAACCCTTTTAATTCTTCTTTTAATCCTAATCTATTAATAACTTGTAATATTTCAAAAAGATCTGTTGTTTTTAAATTCATTATTATTCCTCCTATTTTTGTTTAAATTAAAAATAAGGTAGTATTTCTACTACCTTACGCTACTGTCTTTTGAGATTGAACCATTTCTTTAAAGTTACCAAATATATTAATTGGTGAAACTTCTTGATTTTCATATGCTGAATTAAATTCAACTTTAAATCCAGATTCATCTTTATTTTGCATATCAAAGTTTAATCCATTTGAGTTGTATGTATTAGGTACATGAACTATAACAATATCACCTTTAATATCTTTTCCTACTAAAAGTAAATCTTTATAATTTTCTACATCAATTACCCCTAGTTTAGCATTGAATTTACCACTTCCATTTTCACTCATTAAACTTGATTCTAGTAATGTATCATCAAAAGTTTTTAATTCTGCCGAAACCTTGACTTCCCAGTTATCTATTACCTGCCAGCCTTTAACTTTATTAGATTGATTTTTAATTTGTCTTACTTTTGGTTTTGCACTTACGCTTACCTTGTCTTTACAAATACCTAGTAATTGACCTTTTAATGTTTCTATAAATTCTGGAGTAGCACTTACATTACTAAAATCTCCATAATATAAAAACCCATCATTTACTATCATATTTTTTTCTTTAGCATTTCCTATTTCCATTTATTATTTTCCTCCTACTTTTAATATATTTTTATTGTATATAGCAAAACATTATTGAATGTATCTTTATCATAATAATTAGATAACCACACATTTTCTCTTATAATCATGAGGTCATTATTTATGATAGTCTTATTTAAAATTTTATCTAATTCTAATGTTTTGCTTTGTATTTCCATCTTATTTTCTATTAATCCAGTTATTGTAACTTTCATTGATATTTCATCACAATAATATTTATCTGATATGCTTTCGCCTATATCAATTTGAATTCCCAAATCATTACCAAAATCAAAATCTTCTGGTAATCTATCATAAGCATTTGGTACTAATTTAAAAATTTCTGATTGAATATTATTCAAATTCATCATTTATCAGCACCTCCAATATGTTTATCTAATATCTTTCCTATCTTATCTAAATCTCTTGTTAGGGTACTTCTTATATAACTTTTATCTTTAAACTCAACTTTCCTTGCATATACTAATTTACTACCCCATTCAATCTTTACTAAATTATTTTTCACTTTTGATTTACCAGTAATACTTCTCTTTAAATCCCCAGTTAATACTGGAGTATTACTTTGTATATCTGCCAGTTCAGTTATGCAAATTTCTTTTGAAGCTGATTTTAAAGCTTCCATAAATTTCTTTTCAAATTCATCTACATTATTTATTATTTTCATTTATTAATTTTACCTTTGTTTCTAATAGTGCATACATTTTATAATCGAACCAATCCTTCTTATTCTCAATTTTATATGGCTTTGAACTAATAATAATTACATCATTTATATTTAACTCTTCGTTACAATACATTTCTAAATTTGATTTTATATTGTTCCCCCACACATATTTTATTGATTTTTCTAAAATTGGTTGAATAGCACATTTATAATCATCAACTAAATAATAACCTTCTATTACTTGACCTATCTCATTTCTAACTTTCACTTTTTTAGTAACACTATATGTAAATGCTAAAAATCTTTTTGAAACTAACAATATACTACACCACACCTTACTCTAGGATTAGGTAATAATACCTTAAACTTCTTAATTAATTCTGATAGATCTCTAGTTACATAAGTAACACTTTCAGAACCTAAAGATTCTTGCTTAATATTTGAATTTATATCTAAATAATCATCTATTTCCTTAGATAATAGTTGAATTACTACTTGAAAATTATTTATTATATAAGATTTAGAATAATAAGAAGGATTATTTAGATATGAACATATCAGCTCTATAGCTATACTTTGACTATTCATAAACTTCCTCCTTTTAATTTAAATTAGGTGCATTACATAAAGTAACACACCTACTTATATGTACTGACTAGGCTACTGCTGTAACTGGTGATTTACTTAGAAGTTTTACACATTTGCTTTCATCTTTTAAGTAAACAGCATACATTTCTGTTCCATAGTATTCAGTTAATGATTTACTTGCAACTCTACTAGGCTCAATTATAGCTGATTTAGCTAATTCTATTCCTAATGCACCTGCTTTAACGATTAAGTTATTAATAGCATTACCAGTAGATAATTTATCTAACTTTTTAGCAACAACAATTTGACACCCTGCTATTTCTCCAAATGTTCCTGCAAATATCATAGCTTCTGTCATTTTATTAGCTGGAATAAATTGTGGATCTTTCATAATAGCTGTCTTTTGAGATGGTGATATGAATAAAACTGATGGTTCATCATCTTCTTCATCAAATTTACCTCTAGCATCTACTATTGAACCATATGAAATTGCTGATTTTGAATTATCTACAACAACTTTTGTAGTAGTTAAAGCATTATAACAATCTGTATCTATTTTATTTTTAATAGCTAAAGTTATTTGATTTTTAGCTTCGTTTATAACACCTTCACCCATTCTTTTTACATCTTCATCAGTTAAGCTAGTACCTTTACCTGCCTTACCAATTACAACTTCTTGTTTACTATTTTTCATATCTGCTAATGGAATTTGTTCCCCTTCTGCTACTGTTTCAGCATCTCCGATATAAGCATATTTTAATCTTACTATTGTATCTCCTGCTACTGATTCTAGTTTTGTATCTACCTCTGCGATTGGTGCAAATCTTAATTTATTTGGTAATTCTGCCCCTATTACATCTCCTAGTACATCTACATTAATTAAATTTTGTTTCATAAAAAATTCCTCCATTTTTTGTTTTAATATTGTAGGCTTATTTCTTTAACGACTAAATCAACCTTTTAAAAAGTCATATTGTAATTAATAAAATCAACTCATACTATTTATCGTTTCAAGTCTTATTGTTGATTTTATACTTATTTACGAGTATTTTATTTAAAATTACTAATTCATAATTTCTCTATAAGCTTCTGGATTTTCACTAGCAAACTTCATTTGTTCAGCTAGTCCTAAATTTAAAAAGCTTTCTTTATTCATTGCTGTACTCACATTTTCTGCTTGTACTGGTGGCTTGTATCCCCCATTTAATCTCTCATTCACTTGTTTTTGAACTACTTCTTCTTGTCCTTTTTGTAAGTTTCCTAAAACACCTTTGAATAGTTCTAATCTTTCATTAATTGTATTTTCGTCCGTATCTTTACCAAGAATAAAAGTATGTAACTCCTTTGGAATTCCACTATCTTGTAGTCTATCCTTATAACTTAAACCTATTTCTACTAATCTTTTTTCTAACTCCATAGAATTAAGTTTTTCTGTTAATTCTCTAATTGCCTTTTGCTCTGGTGTTTCATTGTTTCCAGTTAATTCTGCTCTTAACTTAGATAGAGCTTCCTCTATATGTTGTTTTTCTGTTCCATTTTGGTATGTTGTAATACCTTTTCCAATTCTACTATCAATCATTTTTTGTACTATTTCATTAGTTGCAACTAAATTATTAAAGCCTTCTTCATCTGCTATAGGCTTTGCAAAACCTTGACTTAATACTAAGTCTGTAATATCCCCATTTTCATTTTCTATATTTTCTATTAATTTCATTAATTCTAATTTTGTCATTGTCTTTTCCTCCTAATTATCCTAAGATAGTATTCTACCTATCCGAGTATTAATTTTTTACATAATAAAAGACTAAAGATTTTTGTTCTTTAGCCATTCTTCATAAGATTTATAGTCTATATTTTCTTTTGTTTCATTATCTAACCTAGCACTAGGTCTATAATTCTTATCTGGCAATAATATGTAAGTACATCTATCATTAACGTGTCTTGGTAATGATGGTCTTGAATCATTTACTGAATAAACTTTTCCATCATCATTAGCACATTTGCTACAAGTATTACTATCTAAAGTTGCACTATATAATAAATGTTCTCCACTATTATCATTGAAAAACTGTTCATTAACATCATTTTGAACTCTACAAATTTCATTTCTAACAAGTCTTTTAGTACAATTCTTATTAACTCCAAACCTTTGTTTTATTTGTCTTTCAATTTGATTAGTATTTATTTCACCATCAAGAAATTTTCTAATATCTACTTTTAGCTTCTTAGCTACTTCATTTTTATTAGCCCAAATTCTATCACTATAATTTTCACCTTTTATCTTTTTATTTAGTATTCTACCTAAATCTTTTTTTGAGATTTTATTTATCGTGAAATCCATTCCTAAACTAAGTAAATATTGGCTTGATAAGTATTTACTTTTACCAATATCATTTAATTTCTTAGTAATATTAGTATTTTCATTATCATATTCTTCTTTAATAAAACCAACTATGTTTTTATCTATGTCCTTAACTAATTGATTTCTAGTTTTTTTATCTATATTTATTACATTATCTTTAATGTTATATCTAAGCATTATCTTAGCTATTACATTTAAAAGATATTCTTCATTGATATTTTGGGTATTAAGTAATTCTTTAACTACTTTATCACCTTGTTTATATAATTCTCTAGCAAATTCAATAAACTTAGCTACAAACAATTTTTGTTCTTTACTAAGCTTATTAAATCCCTTTATATCCTTACTAAAATTGAAATTATCCATCAATTCCACCAACTAAATTTTCATTATCTCTATTCCTATCCATTAACTCTTGTTGAGCCTTCTGATATTCTTCTTTACCATCATTAATAAATGACAATTGGCTTAGAGCTGTTTCTCCAGTTAATAAACCTTGTCCATATAACTTATTGATAATATCTGTTATAGCTACATCATCACTTGGAACTGCAATAGTATATTTAATCCCAACTCTACCACTATCAAGTAATAAGTTTTTAGACTGATTTAATCTATAAAACATACATGAAATTCTTTTTCTAATAGCTTGTGTCATACAATTTTGTTGAATCTTAACTTTATTTCTAAGAGCTATAATTCTAATCATTAATGCTACACCACTTGTATTAGAACTTGGCTTATCATTAAGATTTATATGCTGTGAAATTTGATAACTTAAATCCAAACATTTCTCTAAAAATACTTTATGAGCTTCTACAGTTATATTTTTAGTTATATATTCAGCCTTAATTTCACTATCCTTACTATCCTCAATTAATAATATTCCATTATCTTTAAAATTACTTATCACTTTTTGAGATACACCAGCAAAATTGATAATTCCATTTTCATCTGTAAAATTCTGCTCTATTTCTTGTTTTGATAATCCCATATTTCTTATAATTAAATATGATAAGCGACTATCTCCAATTTCATTAGCTAGATCTGACAATATATTTTCCATATTATCTTGTAATTCTTTTAAATCAGTAAATAATGTACTTATAGCACCATCTATTAATCTACAATATCCTAGTGGTGTTACTCCAAAGTAATGTTGATTTTCACTAATTTGATTCCATTTATCATCATATGTAGTAATATTAGTATTATCAAAGTATTGTATTTGAATACCTTTGCTTCCATCTGGATTTATAACATTTACTACATATATAGCATTTATTACTTCATTATTGTTATCTAAATTCACACAACAATTAAGTGAATTTAATTCTTTCACTTTAAATATTTTAGTAATATCATCAACACTATCAGTATAATAAAGCTCCATAGCTTCACCAAATAATAATAAATTCTTCATCAGTTCTGCATTTATATTGCTATCATTATTATTCATAATTGCATTGATAAATTTAATTTCCTTATTTTCTTCATTAATTTCTACATTATTCAGAATATCATCTAAGCTTTGCTTCAATACTAATGTAATATCATTAACACATCCAAAAGCAACTTCTTCATTTAATAATTTCTTAATCATATTTGCTTTAACTTTTCTATTATTACCTAAATTAGATTTTGAATATGTACTATCTATATCTGATTTACCACAATAATAACTCCATCTCTTTTGTGAATCTGCTTGTTTAGCTTGAAATGTTTTATATAATTGTTTTGCTATATCTATATTCTCCATTCGTTTTCCTCCTTTATTTATTAAACTATGCAACTAAAGTTGCACACATTATCTTGTAGGTGCAACACTATGTTGCAGGTAATGATACATACATTATCTTGTGGGGTACAATATTCCATCCCACTAAGGTGACCCCATATATAATGTAGTCCCAAACATTCGACACTAAGTCGAACCCCTATTTTTACATATTAAAAAAGTGCATTTCTTGGTAAAAACACACATACATTA
>NZ_JBOFRG010000127.1:0-11790 GCF_051650885.1 Clostridium sp. | reverse complement strand
CCTAAAACTATACTCCCTTTTATTAGAGATTGTTTCCTCATAAAATACCTCCAAACTTTTTACTTTCTTACTATTTTTATTTAAAGTTTAGAGGTATTATTACTCTTTTTTAATTATGTATTATTATTCCATTTGTTTTCCTAAAAATAATGCCGCAGCTTCAGCTATCTTTAATTCAACATCTGTAAGCTTGCTGTCTGTTTTTGACATAATAACTATGGCTCCAATAGCATCACCCTCTGCAATTATTGGTGCAATCACTTCTGATTTTATCTCTTTATGATTTTCATCGTTATGCATTGGAATAACTTTATCCCCAGTTAAGTGTACAACTTTTCTCCCTTCCATCACTTCTTCAAGTTCTCCACTTATTTTTCTATCGATATACTCTTTTTTAGTTGTTCCTGCTGAGGATATAAATGCATCTTTATCAGCAATAATAACAATATTTCCTATTGTACTTTGTAGACTTTCAGCATATTCTTTTGAGAAATCTGTTAATTCTCCTATTGGCGAATATTTTTTTAAAATAACGCCACCTTCTCTATCTGTAAATATTTCTAAAGGGTCTCCTTCTCTAATTCTTAAAGTTCTTCTTATTTCTTTTGGTATAACTACCCTACCTAAATCGTCGATTCTTCTTACAATTCCTGTCGCTTTCATAATTTATACTAAACCCTCCTTAAGTTTTATTTTAAAACTTTCTTTTGTTATATCTGACATTATTATTATTTGACTAGACAGAAATTTTATACCCACGTAACCATTATTTATATTTTATTTTTACAAATTTATTTATTTTTTTGTATATTTAGTATATACAATTTCATTTTCTTGCATATATGAACTTATATTAGAATATATTTAACTGTAAAATCTATTCAACAAAAGTAAAAAGCACCAGGTTTTTATACCTAGTGCTTTTTATTTTTTAGTTGTTTTTGTTTAATTTATCTGTATAAACTTTAACATCAAGTTCTTTTTTCCAAGTTTCTAAACTACTTTGTAATTTAGTTTGTTGTTCTTGTTTTGTTAATGTATCAATTATTGTTTTTTGAACATCTTTAAATGGTTGATATGCTAATTTAACATTTTCAACTTTTATGATGTGCCATCCAAATTGACTTTGAACTGGTGCTGAAATTTGACCATCTTTAGTTAATGTTCTCATTCCATTCATGAAAGGCTCTACAAGTTGTGTTGAATCATATGGAACCCATCCAAGACTTCCACCTTTATCTTTTGAACCTGGATCTTGGCTATCTTTCTTAGCAAGTTCTGCAAAGTTTTTACCATTATCCTTTTTAAGTTCTGCTTCAATCTTATCAGCCTCTTCTTTAGTCTTAACTAAGATATGTGAAACATCTGCTCCTGATTCTTTAGTAGTATATAACATTTTATTTTTATTGTAGTACTCTTGAGCTTGCTCTGGAGTTACTTTTACTGTGTCATATACAGCTTTTTGTAATGTATTTTCAATTATTATATTATCTTTTATTTGTGTTTCAAGTTCTGCTTGAGTTGTATTTTCTTGCTTTAATGCATTATCAAATGCTTCTTGCCCACCAAATTGTTTTATCATAGCTTGGATTTGCTCATTTACTTGTTTAGTTAAATCAGCTTCACTTGGCATAGTTTTTAATTTTGGTGCTTCTTGAAGAACAATTTGTTGGTCTACTAAAAGATTTAATGTTTGCTCTTCCATTTGAATATATTGTTGTTTAACTTGTGAATTCTCCATAAAGTTATCACCATACTGCTTTTTAACCATTGCAAGCGTTGGTGCCATAGCTTTATCTAAATCTCCTCTTGTTATATCATGGTCTCCAACCTTTGCTAAAGCCTCTTTTTGTATAGCTTCAGGTGTCTTTTGTATCATTTTGCAACCTACAATAGAGATACTTACTAATGCAACTATTCCTATCGCGACTAAACTTTTCACTTTACCCACGTCATTACCTCACTTTACTGAAAATTTTCCTTATTTTAACGTTCTTCTTAGTATATCAATATTATACACTTAATTCAATTATGGAAATTTACATATTTATGACTTTTATAATGTTTTGAAGCATTTCTTTAAAGAATGCCAGTATTTCCTCTTTTTTCACTGCATTTTGTTTAAATATAAGCTCTGGATTTTCTCCAAACTTCATAACAAATTTCTCTTTATACTTTTCAGAAACTACATTAAATATTTTAATATAGTCTTTATCATTTGCAACAAATTTAAATATTATTCCTTTAGGTGTTTCTTTTATTTCTTCAACTCCTAAAAGCTTTGCCTTACTTTTTATATAAGCTATATCCATTAAATTATATACACTTTCTGGAATGTCTGAATATCTGTCTTCAAGTTCATCCTTTATTTCCATATAATCATCTTTATTTTCAATAGCTGCAATCTTTTTGTATACTTCGATTTTTAAGTTTTCATCTTCAATATATCCACTTGGTATAAATGCATTAACTTTTAAATCTACTGTTGTTTCAACTGGCTCTTTTGATATCTCACCTTTAATTAGCTTTATTGTATCTTCAAGCATCCTACAATATAAATCATACCCTATACTTGCCATATGACCATGCTGTGAAGAACCCATCATATTTCCAGCACCTCTTATCTCTAAATCTCTCATTGCTATCTTAAATCCCGAACCAAGCTCTGTGAAATCTTTTAGTGCTTTTAATCTTTTTTCTGCAACTTCTGTTAATACCTTATCTTTTGTATATAAAAGATAAGCATATGCAATTTTATTACTTCTTCCAACTCTACCTCTTAACTGATATAACTGTGATAATCCCATCTTATCAGAATCCCAAACTATTATTGTGTTAACATTTGGCATATCAATACCTGTTTCTATAATAGTTGTACATACAAGAACATCAAATTCTTTATCCATAAATTTAATCATTTCATTTTCAAGTTGTCTCTCAGTCATTCTTCCATGTGCAAAGCTCACATTAGCTTCTGGAACCAATTCTTTTACGTAAGCCGCCATCTTCTCAATATTCTCTACTCTATTATAAACAAAGAATACCTGACCACCTCTATTCATCTCCCTTATGATTGCATCTCTAACAAGTTGGTCGTTTTGCTCTACAACATATGTTTGAATAGGATATCTCTCTTCTGGTGGTGTTTCAATAACGGATATATCTCTAGCACCCGTAAGAGACATATGAAGTGTTCTTGGAATTGGTGTTGCACTTAAAGTAAGTACATCAACATTCTTCTTAAGCCCCTTAATCTTCTCTTTTTGCTTAACTCCAAATCTTTGCTCTTCATCTACAATAAGAAGACCTAAATCTTTAAATTGAATATCTTTAGTAACCAATTTGTGAGTTCCTATTAAAATATCTAAATTTCCTTCTTTTGCCGCTTGTATAGTTAGCTTTTGCTGTTTAGCTGTTCTAAATCTACTAATCATATCAATCTTTACCGGAAAATCTGAAAATCTTTTTAATAAGTTTTTATAGTGTTGCTCTGCTAAAATAGTTGTTGGAACTAAGAATGCTACTTGTTTATTATCCATAATAGCTTTAAAAGCAGCTCTTATTGCAACTTCTGTTTTCCCATATCCAACATCTCCACATAAAAGCCTATCCATAACCTTTACCGATTCCATATCTTCTTTTATTTCTACTAAAGATGTAAGTTGGTCTGGTGTTTCTTCGTAAGGGAATTCATCCTCAAACTGTCTTTGCCATTCAGTATCTTTACTAAATTTATGCCCTTTTACTGCAGCTCTTTCTGCATAAAGCTTTACTAAATCTTGTGCTATTTCATCTATTGATTTTCTAGCCTTTAATTTTGCTTTTTGCCACTCTACTCCCCCAAGCTTATTTACCTTTGGAGTATTTCCTTCTCCACCAATATATTTTTGAATTAAATCAAGTTGGTCAACTGGGATATATAACTTATCACCTTTTTGATACACGATATCTAGGTAATCTCTCTTTATTCCACCCACATCAATTTGCTTTATTCCTTTATATACACCTATCCCATGATTTACATGTACAACAAAATCTCCAATTTTAAGCTCTGTAAATGATGTTATCTTTGATACACCTTTTTTATTTTTAGGCTTTTTCTTTAACTTTCTTTTTGCTTCTCCAAAAACATCTTTATCTGATATAACACATACCTTTTGTTCTGGATATTCAAATCCTTTTAATAAATTCCCAAAGGTTATTACAACCTCACCAAACTGAATCCCATCTACATCATCTTTATAAACACTTTCTATATCTCTATCTCTTAAAACTGAAACTAATCTTTCACCTCTAGTTCTAGTTCCTGATAAAATCAATGTTTTATATCCTGCTTCTTTTTTAGATTTTATATCTTCTATCAATAAATCTAACTGCCCTTGATACCCATGTAAGGTTATTTGTTTTAAACTCACTATTGAACGTGGCTTTAAAACCTCTCTGCCTTTTGGAAATACATCAAGAGTTACTATGTCACTTTCTTCTAAGTTTTCTATTACCTTTTCTTCATCTAATAAAAGCTTTGCATGAGTTGGTAGTATATTTCCCTTTTCTAAAAACATAGTGAAGCTTTCTCTAAACTCTATATAAGTTGATTGAAGCTTTCCTAAACATCTTTCTGTATCATCTAATACAACTCTACTATTACCTATATAATCAAAAAAGTTTTCAAGCTTTGTATAAAAAAATGGAAGATATGAATCTATCGTCTCAAAGCTCATTGTATTTTCTAAACTTTCTAAATTACCATTCATTGTTGATGATAGCTTTGATTTAATATCTGCATCTTTTATTTTTCTAACACTTTCTTCAAGTTCATGCCTTATTCCCATACTAGCTTTTTCTATAATTTCATCATCTACTATAACTTCTTTAGCTGGGAAAATTTCAACCTTCTTTACTTTATCTATACTTCTTTGAGAGTCAACATTGAATCTTCTAATAGAGTCTATTTCATCTCCAAACAGCTCTATTCTATATGGGTATTCCTCTGTTATAGGGAATACATCTAATATTCCACCTCTTAGAGCAAACTCCCCCTTACCTTCAACCATTTCAACTCTTTCATACCCCGATTCAACTAGAGTTTTACTAATAGCCTTAAAATCAACTTCTTCTGATACCTTCAGTTTTATTGTATGGCTTTTATAGTAACTTCTTGGAGTATAGTTAGCTGCAAAAGCTTCTATTGATGTTACTATAATTTTCTTCTTTTTATTTAATATTTCTTTTATAACCTTAAGTCTTGCCCATCTTAAATCTCCTGATATTGCATCAATGTTATAAAAAACAACTTCTTTCACTGGAAAATAATATACATCTAAGTTATAAAAACTTAAATCTTCGTATATATTTTTAGCTTCTATATCACTGTGTGCAACAACAACTAAAGGCTTATCATCCTCTTCATACAAGCTATTTATAAAATAGCTTCTTCCTGAGTCCGATAAACCATAGATTGCTTGTGGAAATCTTTTTTCTTTTATATTTTCCGATACACTTATAAAATCATTGCTCGACATTAAGGGTTCCATAAGCCCCTTTAATCTCATCTTTCCATCACCTCTATACTATTTCTTTTGGTTTAAATCCATTAAATTCATTCATAGCTGTTTTAGTATCTTCTTTTATAACAACCTCTGCTGCTTTTGCTACTGCTTCTAAAGTTTCATTTAAAGTATTTCTCTCTACCTTTGAAAAATTCCCTAAAACATGCTTTATTAAGTCATCCTTTGGACCACCTACACCTATTTTAACTCTTGAAAATACATCAGTACCTAAATGGCTTATTATACTTTTTATTCCATTATGACCTCCCGCACTTCCTTTTTCTCTTATTCTAATTTTTCCTACATCAAGACTTATATCATCATAAATAACTAATATATCTTCATTACTTATTTTATAAAAATCCATTACTTCTCTTACGCATTCTCCACTTAAATTCATGAAAGTTGTTGGCTTTATTATTATGGTTTTTTCTCCACCTATAAATCCTTCACCATACTCACCTTTGAATTTTTTCCTATTTATACTAATATTATACATGCTAGAGATAGCATCTATTGCATCAAATCCTATATTATGTCTAGTATTGTTATATTTATCTCCTATATTTCCTAATCCTATAATTAAAAACATATTAAAATCTCCTTGTAATTTTTATTAGTATTTCGTTTCTTCCTTTGTAATTCTATTTTAATTCAAATCACTCTATAATATTATACTAATTTTTAACAATAATAAAGAGACTTTTAAAAAAAGTCTCTTTACTTAAATAGTTATATTTACATTTTTTAATTTTCCATCTTTTAAAACTTCTAGTTTTAATATATCACCTTTTTTAAGTGATTTTGTTTCTTTATAGATATCGCTCAAACTTTCTATCTTTTGACCATTTATGGATTTAATTATATCAGTTGTTCCAATGCCTACTTTACTAGCCGGAGTTCCTGATTTTACTTCTGTTACATAAAACCCACTACCATCTTCTAATTCAGCACCATTTATTCCTAAAATATTAGCTCTATCTGTTACACTTTGAATACTATTTTGTATAGTATCTGTTCCTATTGCAAAGTATAATCCATTTAAATTGTATTTTTTAGTTATATACTCACTGTTTAATCCAATCATTTGACCTTTTGAATTACAAATTATTCCGCCATAATTTTGTGAATTCATTATAGCATTCGTTTGAAGCAATCTATATTTTTCTCCACCTACAGTTATTGAGTAATTGGTAGAAGTAATCACTCCTGATGTAACCATCCCAACATAATTGGAATTTGTTGCATTACCTATTGCTAATACTGTATCTCCGGCTTTTGCGTTTAAACTACTTGTATATTGTATCGGAGTTAAGTTTTTCGTATTTATTTTAAGGACTGCTATTCCTGTTTCTTCATCATATCCTAAAAATATTGCTTTTTCCGGTTCAGCACCTTTAGCTGGAAGCCTTACATAGATATCTTTCATATCTTTTATAAGATTATAGTCAGTCATAATTAAACCATCCTTACTAACTATAACTCCTGTCACATTACTCTGACTCACTTCTATCTGTTTTAAACTATCTACAGATGATCCTATCGTTACTAATGACGGTCCAACTTCTTTTATTATATTTTCTGTTATGCTATTATCTTGAACGGAACTTACAGCATTATTTACTGTATCATTAAACTTATCAGTTATATATTTAGTGGTTATTATTCCTGTTATTATTGCAGTTACAATAATTATCACAAATATATATAAGTTATTTCTTGTAAATAGAGGGGTTTTATTTTTTATATTTATCTGTCCCTCTCTTTTTTCAGTATTTTTACTCATCCTTATCACCAAACATTTATACTTTCTTTAAAGTGAATGTAAATACAACACCCTTATCTTTATAATTTTCAACCCAAATATCTTCGCCGTGTTCTGTCAGTATTAATCTTACTATAGGTAATCCAAGCCCTGTACTTACTTTATTAGTTCTTGATATATCTGCTTTATAGAATCTATCCCAAATTTTAACCCTTTGCTCTTTAGTAAGCGTTGGTCCATCATTGTAAATACTAACGTATACTTTGTCACCTTTTGACTTAGTATCTATTTTAACATTTCCATTTTCGTTACCATACTTTAATGCATTATCTATTAAGTTGGTTAAAACTTGTATTATCTTATCATTGTCTCCACGAACATATTGATGTGCCATTTCTAATGTAACATCAACATTGGTTCCAGTTTCCTTTACCTTACCTTCAAATTTTGCTAAACATTGTTTTATCATACTACTTATATCAAGCTCTTGCACATTTAACTTAAGCTTTCCTGTTTCCATAGTAGAAATGTCTAGTAAGTCATTTATAAGCCTTGATAATCTATCTGACTCATCATAAACTATTTTAAGATAATAGCCTTCTTTATCTCTTGGAATTATTCCATCTAAAATCCCTGATATAAATCCTTTAATAGAAGTTATAGGTGACCTTAGTTCATGAGAAACATTTGATATAAACGCTTTTCTGTTTTCATCTACAGTTTTCAATGATTCTGCCATAACATTAAATGAATCAGCAAGTTCTCCTATTTCATCAGCAGAAGTTACTTCTATTTTTTCATTAACTTCACCTCTTGCAAGTCTTCTTGCTGCTACATTTATTCTATCTATTGGCTTTATTAGTATTTTTTTACCATAAAAATATACCACTATTGCCCCTAGTATAATTCCTATTATTGCAGTAATCCAAATTACTTCTATGGCTTTCATTAATGATGCACTTATACTACTTAACGGTGTCATCATTACAACAAATCCACTAAAATATGCTCCTTTAAAAATAGGTTTTAAATAAACATATTCATTTTCATTTGTATTTTTTATATTATTATAAACTATAGATTTTCCTGATTTTAATATATCCATTTCTTTTGATGGAATATCTAGGTTAGTAAATTTATATTCTTCATGATTTACACTAGATACTGCATATGTGTATCCGTTTCTATCTGCTATTAAAATATCTGCATTTACTGATTTACTAACAAAATCCATTACGTTCTTAAGCGTTGCCAAGTTTGATCTATTATCTAAACTCAAATAAGTTATTGCTGCATTTTCTATAATTGCACTTTGGCTATTAAACTGTTCTTTCTTCTGGTTAAAATAATATCCTTTAAACCAGATGGATAAGGTTCCAGCTACTAATATTGTAGTAGCTGCTAAAATCAAAGTAAATGTTATGATGAGCTTATATATTAAGCTACTTTTTTTCATAATTATTTCACCTCGAATTTATAACCTACCCCCCAAACAGTCTCTATCTGCCATGTATCTCCTGAATGAAGTTTTTCTCTTAATCTTTTTACGTGAACGTCAACTGTTCTTGAATCACCTGGATAATCATATCCCCATACTTCACATAATAATTGTTCTCTTGTGAAAACTCTGTTTTTATTACATGCTAAGTAATATAATAATTCAAATTCTTTAGGTGGCATTTTTATTTCATTATTTTTATATATAACTCTATATGAATTAGCATCTATTGTTAAATCATTATATTGAATAACTTCCTTATTAGTATTGTCTGCTGTATATCTTCTCATTACAGCCTTAACTCTTGCTAATAATTCTTTTGGTTCAAAAGGTTTAACTATGTAATCATCTGCTCCTAACTCTAAAGCTAAAACTTTATCGAAAGTATCACCTTTAGCAGTTAACATTATTACTGGCGTTGTTCCTTCTTTTCTTATCCACTTTAAAACATCTATTCCATCTATGCTAGGTATCATAACATCTAAAAGAACAATGTCAGGCTTATATTCTAAAAATATCTCCTCTGCTTCTTTACCATTGTTAGCAACTTTAGTATCATATCCTGCACTCTTAACGTACATATTTATAACTTCGCAGATATTTTCATCATCATCTACGATTAGAACTTTTCCTAATACACCATCCATTTTGGTACCTCCATTTTTTATTTAAATTTCTGATAATAATAAATTTAAATTGTAAACTATCAATTATAAATTTATCACTTTTTTTCCTTTATTAATATAGTCTTTTCTAATAAGTTACAAATTATTAACCTATATTGAATTTTTTATCTTTTTTATTATGTTTTATATTATTTAACTAATACTTTTTCAACAATGTACCTTTTTTTGAAATATTTTTTTCATTAATTATTAATTTTATTTTCATATACTTATCTTTCTATTTCTTTAAGATTCTTATACATTAAATAAAAAGAAGTCATTTACTCTTATTCAATGACTTCTTAAACTAATTATACTTCAAATAATTTACTTATAGGCTTATCATCATAAATTCTTTTAATAGCTTCAGCAAATAATGGTGCTACCGATAAAGATTTAAACTTTTTCGTGTCTATACCTTCTGGTAATTTTATCGTATCTAACATAACCAATTCTTCAATTGCCGAATTTTCTATTCTTTCAAATGCAGGTCCCGATAAAACTCCATGTGTACAACATGCATATACATTTTCTGCACCAAGGTCTTTTAATGCATTAGCTGCATTTGTTATAGTTCCTGCTGTATCTATCATATCATCTAAAAGAATACACTTCTTCCCTCTAACATCACCTATTATATTCATAATTTCTGATACATTTGCCTTTGGTCTTCTTTTATCTATTATTGCTATTGGAGCGTTCAATTTATCTGCAAATTTTCTTGCTCTTGTAACACTTCCTAAATCTGGTGATACAACAACTACGTCATCTCTATCATCCATTCCTTTTTCAATAAAGTATTTAGCTAAAATTGATGCACCTACTAAGTGATCTACTGGTATATTAAAATAACCTTGAATCTGTGATGCATGTAAATCCATAGTTAATACTCTATTAGCTCCAGCTGTAGTTAAAAGATCTGCCACAAGCTTTGCTGTAATAGGATCTCTTGATTTAGCTTTTCTATCTTGTCTTGCGTAACCATAGTATGGAATAACAGCTGTTATTCTTCCTGCTGATGCTCTTTTAAATGCATCAATCATTATTAACAACTCCATTAAATTATTATTTACTGGCGATGATGTTGATTGTACTATAAATACATCTGCACCTCTAACTGTTTCATTTATATCAACTGATATTTCTCCATCACTAAATGTTCCCACTTTTGATTTTCCTAATTCTATATCTAATATCCTTGATATTTCATTTGCTAATTCTGGGTGTGAGTTTCCTGTAAATATTTTTATGTTATTCCCATGATTTATCATTATTTGAAGACCTCCTAAATATTTAGCTAATTAATTATTTTTTTAATCCTTTTTTTAAAGCCCAACCTTTTATGTTTCTTTGTCTTGCTCTAGCTACTGCTAAATCACCTTCTGAAACTTCATTAGTTATTGTTGAACCTGCTGCAATATATGTGTTGTCTCCAACCTTTACAGGTGAAACTAAGTTTGTATTACATCCTATAAAGCTATTGTCACCTATTATAGTTTTATGCTTTTCTTTTCCATCATAGTTTACAACAACTGTTCCACAACCAAAGTTACATTTTGATCCAACTTCAGCATCTCCAATGTAAGTTAAATGTGAAACCTTTGTTCCATTTCCTATAGTAGATTTTTTAACTTCAACGAAGTCTCCTATTTTAACATCATTCCCTATAGTACTTTCTGGTCTGATATATGCAAAAGGTCCTACACTTGTATTTTCTCCAATTTTACTATCTAAAATAACTGAAGATTCTACTGTTGTATTATTCTCTATTACACTATTTTTAATTCTTGAATTTTGGAAAATAGTACATCTTTCACCTATCACAGTGTTTCCTTCTAATATTGTATTTGGATAAAGTATAGTATCTTTTCCTATAACAACATCAGCACCTATATAAGTTGATTTTGGATCTATTAATGTTACACCATTAGTTAAGTGTACAAGATTAATTCTATCTCTTAATATTTCCTCTGCTTCTGCAAGTTGTGCTCTTGAATTTACACCTAATGTATCTTCATAATCAGTAATTACAGCACCAACTCTATCCCCGTTTTCTTTTATAATTTCTATAGCATCTGTTAAATAATATTCACCTTGAACATTATCATTTGATATTTTATCTAATGCTTCTACAAGAGCTTCTATATCAAAGCAATACATAGCTGCATTCATTTCATTTACTTTTAATTCTTCTTCGTTACAATCTTTATGCTCAACAATTTTTAAAACATCATTGTTTTCATCTCTTATTATTCTTCCATATCCTGTTGGATCTTCTACTAATGCACTTAATAAAGTTGCTTTGTTACCATT